>JBDRSE010000153.1:0-106601 GCA_043825095.1 bacterium | reverse complement strand
TGTTGCCAGGCGGTCGAATATTCCCGATATGCTCCCTTCTGGCGCCTCGCGAGCCGGGCGCCTCGGCGCCCTGATTCGAGGAGTTATCCATTCGCGACCCCTAAGCATGTGGGCCGGGATCATGGAAACAGGTGGCTCCTCTCGAAGTCAACACCGCAGCTATCCCTGGCGTTCCTCCGAGATCTGGATAGAATTATGCAGCGATCCAAGGAGGAGCGGAGCATGCGCAGGTCGGACCCACCGCGGGGTGCACTTAGTTCCGGAGTTGTCGTGCTGCTCGGAGGCGCGTTGCTGCTGTTGGGCGGAACCGGGTGCCCCCACCAGGTGGCGACGCCAAAGTCCACGCTGAAGGCGTACATTGCGGCCCTCGAAACCGGGGACTTCGCGAGGGCCTACGACCTGATGTCGCAGTCCTTCCGCAAGGAGTACGACCGGGACGAGTTCATCTCGCACCACAAGCGCAATCCCAAGGACGTCAAGAAGAACATCAGCGAGCTCAAGCAGGGGCCGGCCAAGCTCGAGGTGCAGGCCCGGTACAGCTACGGCGAAGGCAACAACGTCTCGCTGGTCCGGGAGGGAGGTGCCTGGAAGCTCGCCTTGGATCCCGTCTCGTTCTATAGCCAGCGCACACCCGAGGAGGCGATTCGCTCCTTTGTGCGAGCCCTGCAGCGGAGACGGTACCGGATCCTCTTGCGGTTCGTCCCCAACCAGTGGCGAAAGGTGATGAGCGTGCAGGACACGCAGCGACTTTTCAGCAAGGAGCAGATCGAGGACACGCGCCAGCTGATCCGGAACCTGAAAGCCAATCTCACCAACAAGATCGACGTCAAGGGAGACGACGCCTACATGCTGTACGGAGACAGCTACAAAGTGCAGTTCAAACGGGAGGATGGCGTCTGGAAGATCGTGGACGCGGACTAGAGCTACAAAGCGGCATTCGCAACCAACCTCTGCCGACGTGACCCTTTCGACCCAGCTACCCTGAAAAATTTGCGGCCCATTGAAACAGCTACAACTGGCTGTAAGAAAACAGTATTTATGCTAAATGACGGGAAAGTTGCGCATTTTCGGCAGCGATGTGACATTTTTTTCATAGATCGTTGCCCCTGCTGCAGCGTTCTGAAACCGAGGGAGAGCGCGTAACTTGATGATTTCACGACCATGGATGGTAATTTGCGGTTTGACGGTTGCATGGTCTGTGATTTGCATTATGAACGAAGTATCGGTTGGTGCTATTGTAGGCCCCGATGAGGATGAGCATGCAGCCATGGATCATCGAAGAGCTCTGGCGCAGAGAAGAGGAAGAGCGCCAGAGACGTCGTGAGTGGCAGCGAGAGTACGTCCGCATTGACGCTCCGCAGGGAGAGGGTCGGGATGAGGAGCCCAGTCGGGACGAACGGAAGCGTGGAGTGCTGATCATCGAGCTGTAGCTCTGGGCGCGCGCCCGCGACTGCGGGAAACCGACCCCAGCAAAGGCGGCCGTGGTGGCTGCCTTTTTTGTCTTTCTCAGCGGTGTGTCTACTTCAGTCCAGAGGAGAACAAGAAGGGGAAGCGCACCACGGAGTAGCCCTTGGACAGTGGGAAGCGCCACCGCCGGATCGCGCGGGTGATGCACGCGCCCACCGTTCCGCCGCCCTGGAGGGAGTTTGCCGCGACGCGGGCCTGGGCGACCCGGCCGTCGGGGGAGATCTTGAACTGGACACCGATCTTACCCCCGCCCATGGCCGGATTCTGTTTTAGCGCATTTTCATAGCACCACTTGATGAATCCCCGACGCGCGCGGACGACGCTGAAGATCTGGGCCCGGGAGAGCCCGGTGCCGCTCACAGAGCCTCCACCGAGGCCGACCTGGGCCACACGGACCTGGCGGAAACCGCGGCCCGTCAGCGTTCCTCGAGCGCCGATGGGGCGTCCCAGGTTGGGGCCTGTGCCCCCATCTGTCTTCCCGACGGAGTCCCCGCCGGCGCCCCGGGTCGCGTAGGGATCTTCGATGCCGTCTCCGCTGCCACCGCCGGAGCTGCCGGGGCCGGTCAGCCCGCTCAGCCCCTTCTCCACATCGGCCAAGAGCCCGTCCTGCTGCCGAAACAGCCGGTTTACCGCGTTACTGGAACGAATGGCGCGGTTCAGCGCTAGCAGGCCGCCCTTGTTGATCCGCCGATTGCGCACGTCGCGGCGGCTGAGCGTCACACGCTCAGTGCGACCCGACTCCCGTTGCGGTCGGCGGATGAGCTCCTGGGCCTCCCTGATCACGACCGCCTTGCGGCGCTTGTCCGCGTCATCCTTCTTCTGCTTTTCCCGACGCTTGGGCGCGTTTCGGATCATTGTGGAAAAGCGGCGGGAGATCTCCTCGCTCTGAAACGTCGTGCCGTGGGGCATGTGCAAAAAACAAAGCATCAGGATGATCCCGACGGTCACCCCGGCCAGCACGGTCCACTGGTCCACCGCCAGCCACGCGAAGGCGTCACCGATGCGAGCGGCACGGCGCCGGACCGGGATTCGAACGTACTGGCAGAACACCTCGGCGTCATCGGACCCGGCCACCTTGAACAGCGCCCAATCGCCCGGCGCCAGCGCCACCTTGCCCCCCAGATTGGCCAGCTCCTGGGCCGAAGCGGTGGAGCCGTCTGCGCGGGTGAGCTTGCCCTCCAACACCTGCTGTCCACCGGCTGAGGGCACGTTCAGCTGATAGCGGCCGTTCGCGGTGGGCTCGAACAGGGTGTACCCCGGCTCCTGGCCGGGCAACGGCGCCACGAGATCGTAGTCCTTGTGAACACCCATGGTGACCGGACGAGGCACTCGCAGCACCAAGTCCTTGATGATATTCCCTTTGAAGATTTGAACGACCCGGAACAGCGTTTCTTGTGTGACCGCCATCGAGGCTCCTCGGGGTAGCTACCAAACGATGTCTGTCTCGTAGCCCGGATGTCTGAAGCTCACACTACAATCTCGAAGGATGATAGTGCGTTTTATGCAATTGCGCACCCGTTTCTTTTCGCAACCATTGCTCTATAGACGGTCGCTCTGCTATTTAGTTCCCGACCCACGGTTTTTTCATGGGTCAAAGGTTAGACAGTACTCCTAGGCTATGGCTTTGCTTAGATCTCGCTGACCGTCGGAGCGGAGAGACGTTGAACCAGGACTCGGAGCGACGAGATCTCATCGTGGTCGGGGCCGGACCATCGGGGTTGGCCTACGCCCTGGGCGCACAGATCGCGGCCGAACGGGCGGGACGACCGCTGAAACTGACGCTTCTGGAGGCGGAGGACCGAGCCGGCGGCTGGGTGCACACGCGGCAGGTCGATGAGTACAGGTTCGAGACGGGGCCCTACGGGTATCTGGACAAACACCCGGAGCTGGGGCGGATCGTCGAGCTCCTCGGCCTGGGGGACCGGGTGCTCCATCCGGCCCCGGCCGCGAAGAACCGCTACGTCTTCGTGCGCGGCCGCCTGCGTCGGATGCCGCGGGGACCGCTGTCCTTTCTGTTCAGCCGGATCCTCAGCGTTCGCGCCAAGCTGCGGCTGCTGCGTGAGCCCTGGGCCCCCCCCCATCCGGGGGGAGACGAAACCGTGGCTGACTTTGCCAGCAGGCGACTCGGCAAGGAGGCCGCCGAGGCGCTGGTGGTGCCGATGTTCACCGGCATCTACGCCGGCGATCCGGACCGGGCCTCCCTCGCGTCCTGCTTCCCGCGCATGGCTGAGCTGGAGCGCTATCACGGCGGGCTGTTCCGAGCGCTGTGGCGGCTCCGGAAGCAGGTGCGGAAGTCGGGTCAGGGGGTGGGCGCACCCCGCGGCTTGCTGACCTCCTTCGAGGGCGGGCTCGTCACCCTCGTGCGGTCCCTGGCTGCGCGGTTTGGCGAGGAGCTGCGGCTGTCGACAGCCGTCGCCAAGGTGGAGCGGACCCCGGACGGCTACCGGGTCGTGACCTCAGCCGGGGACGCCTTGGTGGCGCCCCGGGTTGTGCTCGCCGCTCCGGCCCGAAAGCTCGCCGGCATCGTGGAGCCCCTGGGAGGAGAGCTCGGACAGCTGCTGGGCGGGATCGACTACACCGGCGTCGTGGTAGTGCACACCGCGTACCGGCCGGAGTCGGTGCGTCGTGTGCCCGCGGGCTTTGGGTTCCTGGTCCCCCGGATCGCCGGGCGGAAGCTCCTCGGCTCGGTGTTCGTCTCGTGCATCTATCCCGACCAGGCGCCCGCGAGGGAGCTGCTGCTCCGAAACGTACTGGGTGGGGCGCTGCAGCCGGAGCTCCTGGTGCGCGAGGACCGGGAGCTCGTCGACCTGGTGCGCCGGGAGCACCGCGCGCTGCTGCGCGTCGCGGACGAGCCCGCCTTCACCGAGGTGGTGCGGTATCCGGGCTCGCTTCCCCTGTATGAGGTGGGGCACGGCGACCGGCTCTCCCGGCTCGAGCGGGCGTTGGAAAAGCACCCGGGCCTCCACGTCACCGGCAACGCCCTGCGGGGGATCGGGCTGGCGGACTGCCTGGCCAAGAACTTTGCCCGCGGGGAGCAGGACTACGCGTGACCGACGCGCCGGGGTACGTGGAGCTCCACCGCCGTGGGGAGCTGGCCCGTCGCGCGGCAGAGCTGGAGCGGCTGCTCGATCCCTGTCGGCTCTGCCCCCGGCTGTGCGGCGCCCGTCGGGGTCACGGGGAGCTAGGGGTGTGTGGAGTGGGCGCGAAGGCGCAGGTGGCGCGGGCCTGCCGTCACCGGGGCGAGGAGCCGCCGCTGTCCGGCACGGCCGGGGCGGGCACGATCTTCTTTGGGGGCTGCAACCTCGGGTGCGTCTACTGCCAGAATCACCAGATCAGTCACCTGGGGGCCGGTGATCCGACCACCGCGGAGGCCCTCGCCGAGATGATGCTCGACCTGCAGCGACGCCGCTGCCATAACCTCGAGCTGGTCACGCCCTCCCACGTGGTGCCCCAGATCGTCGCCGCCCTGGAGCTCGCGGCCGGACGGGGGCTCCGGTTGCCGGTGGTCTACAACACCTCTGCCTACGAGCGACGCACGGTGGTTCAGGCCCTGGAGGGGGTGGTGGACGTCTATCTGCCCGACCTGAAGTATGGGCGGGACGACATCGCAACCGCGCTGTCGGGCGCGCCGGGCTACGTCGCCAGAAGCCGCGCTGCGACGCTGGAGATGGCCCGCCAGGTGGGGACCCTCCAGCTCAACGCCGCCGGCCTGGCCCGACGGGGGCTCATCGTCCGCCATCTGGTGCTGCCGGGGGATCGCTCGTCCACCTCGGAGGTGCTGGGTTTCGTGGCCCGGGAGCTCGGGCCCCGGACCCGGGTGAGTCTCATGGCGCAGTATCGACCCCCGCCCGGATTGGACCTGCCGGAGCCCCTCACGCGTCCGCTCTACCGGGAAGAGTATGAGCACGCAGTGGCGCTGCTCGAGGAGTTGGGCCTGGACGAAGGCTGGGTGCAGGATCTCGAGAGCGTGGACTCCTACGTCCCGGACTTCGACCACCCGCTGCATCCGTTCGAGGGAGACGGAGCAATCTAGGCGGAGGCCTCGAGGTCGCGGACGAAGGGGAGGGCCGGGCGGGCGAAGTAGTAGCCCTGGATGAGATGACAGCCGAGGTCCCGGACCGTCTCGTACTCCCCTTTGGTTTCGACGCCCTCGGCGACGACCTGGATCTGGAGATCATCGGCAAAGGCGCGCATGTTGCGGATGAGGTTCTGCCGCACGGGGTTGGTGTCGATGCCGCGGATGAGGGCCATGTCGAACTTGATGAACTCGGGCTCCACTTCGGCGAGGGTGTTCAGCGCAGAGTAGCCGCTGCCGAGATCGTCGATGGCGATTTTGAACCCGTAGCCCCGCAGGATCTTCAGGTGCTTCCTGAACCGCTCGTGGTCCTGGATGGCGGCGCGCTCGGTCACCTCCAGCACGATGCGGGACGAGTGCTTTTTCAGCGCCTCCGGCGGGTCGAGCAGCTGCGGATCGTCGAAGTCGTCCACGTGGAGGTTGATGAACATGTACTCGCTCTCGGGCAGATCCGGGAGCGGCTCGATGGTGATGTCTCGCAGGGTGCGGTTCAGGGGCCGAATCCGTCCCGAGCGCTCCGCGATATCGAACAGCACCAGCGGGCTGGCCAGCTCCTTGGCCTGGCACCGCACCAGCGCCTCGTACCCGAAGATCCGGGCGTCACCTGCGGTGACGATGGGCTGGTAGTGCATCACGAAGGAGCGGTCCTTGAGCACGCGATCCAGCACCCGGGCCTGGGCCATCAGCTCTCGCTGTCCGACGTCCATGGCCCGGGAGGCGGCCTCCAGGATGCCGCGGTAGACCAGCCGCTCGTTGTGGACCCGGGAGAAGGCGCGGAGGGATTCGATTCCGACGTAGATCTTGCTGACCGAGGCCAGATCCTTGTCCATGGCCGCCAGGTGTCGCATGATGCCGTCGGACAGCGTCGCCTCCAGTCGCTCGTCGTCGTCCCACCGGGGCAACAGCAGGACGTAGTCGTCCGCAAAGGCGTGCATCAGCAGGCCGTCACCACGGTCCTTGCGCAGCTGCGAGCTGATGCCGCTGAGAAAGTTGGTCGCCATGCGGATGAAGGCCTCGTGGGCCTCCCAGCCGTACCGGTCCTCGACGATTTCGCTGTTGGGCAGATGGATGTAGGCGATGGTGAGGTCGTGATGCGCCGTCAACAGCTCGGTGACGTCCTGAAAGAGCGACGTGAGGGAGATGACCCCGGTGACCGGATGGAACAGCCGCCTGGGCATGTCCAGGGTCGTCGGAGAGTTGATGGCCTCCATGTGCATGGAGGAGATCAGCCGCACCGAGTCGGAGATGGAGCCGCGATTGCCGGATCGTGAATCAGTCATTTTTGATACGCCGCGAACCTGTGCATAATAACAACATCAGTCCTACGCAAATATCGAAATTTTCGTCGATGGCGCTTTTTCCCTGTCCTTTAGCTTCCGTCGGTCAATCGAATCAGGCTCGTCACCAGCTGTTTGGGCACGCGATATTGAACCGGAAGCCCTTTGCGGTACACCCACGCCTGGTCTTCGCCCGGGGCCTCGGAGGTGTGAAAGCGCAGCTCCACGGGCGGGATCTGAGGCGCGCGCAGCACGACGCGGACCGTCTCCTTGCCGGTGGTGCGGCCGGAGTACCCGTCCACTGCTTCGGCGGTGAGCGGGGCCAGCGTCAGCAGGGCGCTGGCCGCCGTCTCCCAGGACCCCGCCTGTGATTTGTTCGAGGTCTTCCAGCCGCCCCGGGCCGTGCGCGTGAGCCGGATGGCTTTGCCTCCACGAGTCAGCGTGATGGAGTCGAGGCGGTGCAGGGCCATGGAGACGACCTGCCGACTCACCACGGGGGTGCGAAGGGCCTTGCAGAGCGCGGCCGATGCGACGAACACAACACCCGCTCCTGCGGGACGGGCATAGCACCGGCCGTCGGGGAGCGCGCCTCCCAGCGTCAGTCCACAGCGCGCCCGCTTGCAGGTGCGCTTGTGATCCACGGACGTGCAGCTGTGCTCGTAGACGTAGACGAGCTGCCGTTGCCTTTTCCCGAAGCCATGGCTCTTTTTGACCTTGCCGGAGACGAAGCGCTCGGCGCGGATGGAGGACACCTGATGCAGGAGCGCGGCGAGGTTGACCCGGTCGGGCACACCCACGAGCAGCACCGGCCGCTTCCAGCCGAGCACCACCGGGCCCTTGGGTGCGCCGCTGCCTGCGGGGCGGTAGGTTTCCAGGGAGGCCGCGATGGCGGCGGCTGCCTCGAGGCTCTTCCGGCCGCTGAGCAGCACGAGCTGCCACGTGCCCCCGAACCCATTGGCGAGCTCGGTCACGCCGTCGGCGCCGGTCTTCCACACCTGGATGATGCGATCCGTGGGGGCGGTGCAGAGGGTCCGAGAGCGCAGCAGGATCGGGTCGGCCGCGAGCAGCGGACCGTCAGCGGTCCGGAGCTGGAGCCACCGCTCTCCGCCCACGGGACGGGCCCAGGTGGGCGGACCGCCACGCCGGGCGGACCAGAGCTCGATGTGCTCCACGCTCCCGACCAGGGGGGTGAGGGCGACCGTGCCCACCTGGTGCCGGCCCTCCGGGAGGGTGCCCCTCGGTGTGGGGCCGGAGAGCCGGGCCAGGCTCGCCACGAAGTCGGCGGCGGCGGACTGATCCACCGTGTCCAGACGGGGGGAAATCAGGGACCAGCCGCCGCTCCCGGGCCGGTTCACCAAGGCGAGGGTCTGGTTGCCCCACGTGACGCTCACGGCCCTGATCTCGTCGGCGGCGACGCTGAACAGCCGATTGCTCACAAAGGGGCCTGCCAGCGCCTCAGCGTCTGGAACGAGCACGCAGACCACTTCCGGGGGCGTCTCTCCCAGGGCCGCCAGCGTTGCCCCGGCGCGCCGGGGACAGGCCCCTCCGAGCCGCAGCGAGCGCCGCTTCCCGTCGTCGATCCGAATCCACAGCCGCGGCTTTTGGAGGCCGTGCCTGCTCAGCGCGGCGGCTCCGCGGCCGAGGCGCCGCACGACGCGGATGGCCAGCAGGGCGCGGAGCAGTCGACTCACCGCCGTGGTGTCGGCCGGTACGAATGCCGCGTTGTCTTCGAGGAACCAGCGCTCGGAGCGCCGCACGAGCAACTGGCGCTGCGCTGACTGCAGCTCCACCGTCGCCAGGCTCTTCGGGCTGAAGGAGAGCGCCGCTGCCAGCGTCGGCTGCCCCACCTCGCGCCTGAGCAGCGCCAGCAGCGTTCCCTGGATCTGATAGATGCCCGGCCGGTCGCTGCTGGTGAGCAGCAGCCGTCGCCCCCGGCGATGGAAGCGGACCAGGAGGCTCCGCGCCCGTCCGCGCCAGACCTTGATTTCAGCGTCGGCGCGGGTTCGCGGGCCGATGTCCAACCCGCGCGCAGACTTCGGGTCCACCCGGCGCGCGGTGAGGGTCGCCAGCCGCTGGAGCAGGAGCCCCACCCGGACACCGTCCCCACCGGCCGCGGCTTCGGACACCGGGACCCAGGCGCCGTGCTGTCGCGTCAGCTCGGCCGAGCGCTCGCCGTACCGCACCCGGACGCGCTCCACGGTGGCCGGGTTGAAGCCGATGAGCAGCCGCTCCCGCTCGTCCGGTGCGGCCGGGTCGCGGTGCTTGCCTCGCTCCCAGACCAGCAGCAGGATGCCGCCGCCGGCCAGAAGCGCGAGCGCCAGCAGGACGGTGAGATTCCTCAAGCTCATGGCGTCCGCGGCTTCGGCGGCGGCTCAGCGAGCCAGGCCAGGGCAGGCTCGAGCTCGCAGAAGTGTCGGATGTGCTCGCCGAGCCCGGCGGACCCGGTCACCTGCTCGAGCTGGGCGGCCACCAGCTGGCTCTGCACCACCTCGGCGATGCGTGCACCGCCGGTGTCGATGCTGTGCTCTTCGATGACCCGGAGCACCGCGGCCACGTCCGAGGTCAGGGGTTTGGTCCGGCGTAAGTCGGCCAGGACACGGCGGTTGGATCGGTCGGGAGTTAGGAGCTCCCGTTCCAGATCCCGGCCCAGGGCCTGCATCTCCTCCTCGCTGACATCACCGTGTACGGCGAGCTTCACCAGGCCGTCCTTGCGAAAGACTTTCAGGCAGTACATCGCTACCCTCCTGTGGTCTGGCGCAGGTGTCGCTGTGCACTGCTCGAACCACACCGTCGTCTGGGAGAACAGCGTACGGGGCGAGCCCCGAGAACTCAACCGATTTTGGTATTTGTTCACGGGTGTGGTATCTGCGGCACCATCCGAGCGTAGCGAGGTTCCCCAGGAGGGGGCGGAGGGGGAGAGCTGAGCCGCGAAGCGGCGGATCGATCTCCGGCAGGTGTCAGCATTCGCACAGCGCCGAAACCAGCCCGACAGATCCGCCGCTCCGCGGCGGAAGACTCCCCTCCCGCCCCCTCAAGGAGAAGCCTGCGCGGCGAAGGGGACGCTGTGCCGTCTCCCACGTGAACAGTTACGTCCGCCCCTTTACCCCCTTCCCTTCAACCCTTGGTTGTTTGTCCCGATCCTGTGTATAATAATCGCGGTACACTATAGCTTAGTTATTCCCCCAGGAGGCATCCATGCAAATCACGAAACGAGTCGCGAGAGGATGGTTGGGTTCGGTGTTGGCGCTTGGACTCGTGGCAGGCTGCAATGTCGACGCCACCTCGAACACCGGCCTCCGGGTCGCCGTCTACATCGACGCCGACTCCGCCGTCGGCGACGCCTCGGGCCTGGTCGACTCCCTCCGTTTCTACATCGCGGTACAGCACCCTGCCAACCGCCAGGTCTGGGTGCTCAACGACGCCGCCTCGGGCATCCTGGTTGACGTGGAAGGCCGCGATCTAACACAGGATCCGTACCAGCTCCTCATCAGCGAGGACGGGGACGGCGAGATGGAGAGCGTCAAGGTCATCGTCGTGGGCGAACACGCGGGGCAGACGCGGCTCGTGGGCCAGCTCGAGCGCCCGGATCACCAGCAGTTCCTCCGCGGCCAGATCGTTCAACGCACCATCTGGCTCAGCGCGCCCCGGCCCGGCCTGAACCTGACCTGGACCACCACCGGATGCCTGATGTCGGACGAGCCCATCGACCCGGCGCAGGAGCAGCTCCACCTGGGCACGATCTACGACAAGGACTGCGACGGCTACACCGACAGAGAGCTGGGCGGTGACGACTGCAACGACCTCAATCCCGACATCAACCCGGGGGTGGAGGAGATCTACGACTGCGACGGCATCGACAACGACTGCGACGGCGACATCGACGAGGGTGGACAGGTCGACAACGACCACGACGGTGTCACCGCGTGTGACGGCGACTGCGACGACAGCGATCCCACGGTCTACCCCGGCGCGGAGGACATCTGCGACGGCAAGAACAACGACTGCGACGGCAAGTGCGACGAAGACCACGACAAGGACGGCGACGGCTACACCACCTGCGGCTCCTTCATCAACCACGAAACCGGTGACTGCTGGCTCGTGCCCCTGGCCGACTGCGACGATGAGGACCCGGAGAAGCACCCCGGCGCGGAGGAGCGCTGCAACGGCGTGGACGACAACTGCAACGACCTCTGCGACGAGGGCCTCGACCCGGACGGCGACGGGTACAACTGGTGCGGCTCCAAGAACCCCATGATCGATCCCATCCCGGGCGACGCCAACTGCGTCGAGCTCGCCCCGGAAAACGAGGACTGCGATCCCGAGGACCCGACGATCCACCCCGGGGCCACAGAGGTGTGCGACGGGATCGACAACAACTGTGACGGCGAATTTTCGCAGCACCAGGCAACCTGCTACACCCACGGCAGCGGCCAGACGCCGTGCTTCGAGGGCACCATGACCTGCAACGAAGGCAACGGCGTTGAGAACTGGACCGGCTGCGCCCAGGGCTCCAACCCGGTCCCGGCGGCGTATTGCGGCATCTGGTCGAACTGCGCCGGCACCCCGGATCCCGACTGGTGCATGGATGAGAACATGCACTTGTACAGCATGAGCTGCGACCTGCACATGATGGACGGCTTTGGGGAAACCTGCGGCGGGCCCTACGAGCGGCCCATCTACTTCCTGCCCTTCGGCTTCTCGGGCATGACCAACTGCCAGTGGCACATCCTGATCGAACAGGACACCAGCAACTGGGCCGAGCTCGGCCTGATCTCACCGAACACGCCCCAGCAAACGGCGCAGAACGTCGTTGACAGCTGCGAGGCCGCACTGGTGGCGGTCCCCGTACAGGGCAACCAGAATTCCGAGCCAACCTACGCGACCATCAGCTTCTCCTATGACAACGGAGGCGGCGACTTCTACGCCCTCGAGATGCCGGTGGTGATCACTCCGGTCAACAACTGCTCCACCAACGAGAGCCTGACTTGCACGATCAACTGATTCTGTCCGGACAGCTGCTGGCGGTGGGGTTCGACGGCGTGACCGCGCCCCCGGGGCTGCTACGTCGGATCTCCACCGGCCGCGTGGGGGCCGTGATCCTGTTCGCCCGGAACGTGGAGGGACCGGCGCAGCTCGCCACCCTGTGCGCCGCGCTGAGCGCCGCGGCACCGGCGGGACGGCCCCTGCTGATCGCCATCGATCAAGAGGGGGGTCGCGTGCGCCGGCTCCGGGAGCCGTGGCCCGACTGGCCCAGCGCGCGGCGCCTCGGCGACACGGGAGACCCGGAGCTCGTCACCCGCGTGGGCGCAGCCATGGGGCGGGAGCTCGCCTCCTGCGGAATCCACTGTAACCTCGCTCCGGTGCTCGACGTTCACACCAACCCGGACAACCCGGTCATCGGCGACCGGGCCTTTGCGACCACACCCGACGGAGTGGCCCGCTTCGCCGGGGCGTACGCCGCAGGGCTGGAGTCCGCGGGGGTCGCCTCCTGCGGCAAGCACTTTCCCGGACACGGTGACACGAGCCAGGACAGCCACACCGAGCTGCCCTTCGTGCGGCACGGTACCGAGCGGCTGGAGGCGGTGGAGCTGGCACCCTTTGCGGCGCTTGCCCAGACCCTGCCGGCCATGATGTCGGCGCACGTCGTGTTCGAGGCCTGGGACCCCGAGCGACCGGCCACCCTGAGCCCGGCCGCGCTCCAAGGGCGGCTCCGGGGGCTCGGTTTCTCCGGCGTGATCCTCTCGGATGACATGGAGATGCGTGCGGTGGCCGATCTGCACGGGCCGGAGGAGCTGGCCGTGATGGCGCTGCAGGCGGGAGTGGATCTGATCGCCGCCTGCCATGACACCGCACGGCAGGAGCGAATGCTCGCCGCCCTGGCGCAGCGGGCGGAAGGGGACCACGATTTCGCCCGGCGGGTGGCGGCCGCGGCCGCGCGTGTGGCGCAGCTGAAGCAGCGCTACTGCACCGGCAAACCGCCGGATCCCGCCGCCGCGAAACGGGTCGCCGCGGACCCGGAGCACCATCGGCTGGCCGCGTCCCTGGCGCCATGATCCGGGCCGCGGGCATCCTCTGCTGCGGTCTGGCTCTGACCGCCTGTGGCCGGTGCCAGGACAAGCGTTCTCGCCCCAAAGGACGTCCTGCCGTTCCGGCAGCGACCCAGGCTCCGGGAGCGATTCCCACGCCCACTGACGCTGCCCCAGCCAGAGCCGAAACGCTGCCGGCGACCCCGGGGCCCGACGCCGCGCTTCCGGTCGGCTCCGCGCCCCGTACGAACCCCCGGGACGCCGCCATAGCGTCGCCTCTACCCCCGACCCGATCCCAGCCGATCCGCCTCCGCGGGCGGAAAATCGACATCGATGTGCACCGCATGGACGTCAGACAGCTCCTGAGCCAGCTCGCCGTAGCCGCGGGCACCAACATCGTGCTCACCAAAGAGGTGCAGGGTACGGTCACGGTTCGACTCCACGACGTGGACGCGGACACCGTGGTGGAGGTGGTCGCCCGGGCCGTGGGCTGCTCTGCCGGACGGTCCGGCCGCATGGTGGTCATTCGCTGCCCGAAATGAGCTTTCCCGACACAGTTTCGCTCCCCCCAGGCCCAAAGAGTCGAAAATTTGACACCTGATCTCAAGGTGTTACCGTCCAGTTATGGAAGCACTACAATCGAAAGATCTCAACGCTATCCGCACCCTGGACGAGGCCGGAGGGCTCTACTACTGCAGCGACAGTGGGCAGCACATGCTCATGCAGGGCGACTGTCTAGAGGTGCTCGCGCGCCTGCCGGAAGCGAGCGTGGATCTCATTTTCGCCGATCCCCCCTACTTCCTGTCCAACGGCGGCATCACCTGCCAGTCCGGCCGCATGGTGAAGGTCGACAAAGGGCGCTGGGACCGCAGCCGCGGGGCCGAAGCCAACCACGAGTACAACCTCGAGTGGCTCCGCGCCTGCCAGCGCGTGCTCACCCCCGACGGCTCCATCTTCGTGTCCGGCACCCGGCACGTGATCTTCAGCGTGGGCTACGCGATGCAGCAGCTCGGCTTCAAGATGCTCAACGACATCAGCTGGTTCAAGGTCACGCCCCCGCCCAACCTGTCGTGCCGGTACTTCACCCACGCCACGGAGACCATCATCTGGGCCGCCCGGGACATGAATTCCAAGCACTTCTTCGACTACCCGCTCATGAAGCAGGAAAACGGCGGCAAGCAGATGAAGAGCCTCTGGTCCATCAAGCCGCCCTACAAGTCGGAGAAGCGCCATGGCAGGCACCCGACGCAGAAGCCGGTGACGCTCCTGGCCCGGATCATCCGGGCGGCCACCCGGGCCGGTGATCTGGTGCTCGATCCCTTCAACGGGTCCGGCACCACCGGCGTGGTTGCCGCCGCCCTGGACCGCAGCTACATCGGCATCGAGCTCGACGCCACCTACCTCGAAATCAGCGCCAACCGCCTTCGCGACCCCCAGGGAGACATCGACGCCATCGAGCGCGCCTGACCCCTTCCGAAGATCCTGCTGCCCTCCCGTCCCCTCAAGGGGTAGCCCGCGCTGAGCGGGGGCGCTGTACCGTCTTCCGCGTGAACGGCTACGTCAAAAAAAAAGCCACCGCGCAGGGGCGATGGCTTGAAAATGCGATGGAGAATAGAGGGAAGACCAATGGGGGGACTGGGGAGGGGGAAAGGCTGGGCCCCCTCTATCTCCATCGTATCCTGATAACTGTCTTTCTTTCACGACCTCCAGGTGACTCTTTCGTCACCTCGTTTTCGATCTAGTTGTATTATTGCGCCACGGTAAAATTTTGCAAGCCTTTTTTTGGGAGTCTCCATCATTATTGTGCATAACTACTTGAAAAGAGAAACATCTCTATTTTTTTGTGTCATCCCCATCACGTTCGGTCTGCTTCTTTGCGGGCGTGAGCACTTCGCAGCACGAGCGCCAAGATGAACCACAGCAGTCCACCAAACACCAACGCGAAACCTATGCGCACCCAAAGCAGGTTCCGATAGTCCAGGAACACGGTCGATTCTCCGGGATTCTTCGGATTCACCCATACCATCACGGTCGATTGCTTCAACCGCTTGGCCAAATAAGCACCTGCCTCGGGCTGGGTGTCGAAGTCCAAGGGGGCCGTGTCCGAGACCCGCGTAATACGCCCTTTCTTCCACCGGAAGGAATAGGTCAGCCTGACCTGCCACACGATCTTCTTGCGCTTGAGCAGCCAGCCGCGCGTGACGACCTTTTTGAAGAGCCGCCGCTGCGGCCGACGCGCCAGGTACTCCACGGGTGTCTCTCCCGCCGGCGAGTAACGGACCGCTTTCCGACGCTCCATGGACTGCGCCAGCCGCCCCTTGACCCGCTTCCAGCTCCGGCGGCGGAAATACGTCTGGAAGGGGTGCAGCCCGTCCAGAAACAGCAGCGTGGCGCCGGTGATACAGATCGCCACCGGGAGCAGCGACGAGGTGAACCACGGGCGGACGCTTTCGGTATCGTCGGGCATGCGCCGAGTATGTGAGATCTGCCCTCGTTCGTCCACCCTTGTGCCCGTCCCGGCTCAACCCGGCGGGGGAGCCGACCAACTGACCCTTGATTGGCTCTCGAAACGAGGTATTGTACCGTCTTCCCCTGTGACGAGAAGGACCTCAGCGGCATGACGATTCACCGGAATGAAAGCCCCATCGCCCTCGTGGCCCTGGGAGGCCACGCCTTCATGGAGCGCGGCCAAAAAGGCACCATCGAGGAGCACGAAACCAACGCCGCCAAGATCTGCGACGCGTTGATGCTGCTCGTGGAACGGGGCTACAACATCATCTTGACCCACGGCAACGGTCCACAGGTCGGCAATCGGCTGCTCCAGAACGAAATGTGCAAAAACGATGTGCCGCCCATGCCCCTGGACGTGCTCGTCGCGGAGACCGAAGGCAGCCTCGGGTACATCCTGCAGCAGGCCATGCTGAACCAGCTCCGCAAGCGCTCCGTCAAGCGCTACGTGCTCACCGTGGTGAGCCAGGTGCAGGTGGACCCGGACGACCCGGCCTTCGACAATCCCACCAAGCCCATCGGTCCGTTCCTGAGCAAGGAGGAGGCGCTGCGCCGGGCCCGGGAGCTCGACTGGGACGTCGTGGATGATGCGGGGCGAGGATGGCGCCGGCGCGTGCCGTCGCCCAAGCCGGTGAAGATCGTCCAGCGCCACACCATCCGCGACGCCGCGATCGCGGGCCACATCGTCATCGCCGGCGGGGGCGGCGGCATCCCCATCATGAAGGACGCCGCCACCAACGAGTACAAGGGCGTGGAGGCGGTCATCGACAAGGACTTCACCTCGGCCCTGCTCGCCTACCAGGTGGGCGCCGAGCTCTTCGTCATCCTGACCGAGGTGCCCCAGGTCTATCTCCACTACAACAAGCCCGAGCAGCGCGCCCTCGGCGCGCTGACCGTGGAGATGGTGAGCCGGCTCGTCGACGAGGGCCACTTCCCTCCGGGCTCCATGGGCCCGAAAATCGAGGCCATCATCAACTACCTGAATGCCGGCGGAAAACGGGCGCTGATCACCAACCCCGCGAGCCTGCCCCAAGCCCTGGATGGAGCCGCGGGAACGCACTTCGTCGGGCGCTGCTGAACGCGGCCGCTTGCCGGTTGTCACGGTCAGTCGCAGGTGATAGTTTCCGTTCATGGGAATCCACCCCCACTGAGCACCCCAAGGAGTTCAGATGTCTGGTCACAGCAAATGGTCCACCATCAAGCACAAAAAGGGCGCTGCCGACGCCAAGCGGGGCAAGCTCTTCACCAAGCTGATCAAGGAGATCACGGTGGCCGCACGCTCGGGCGGCGGCGACCTCGACGGGAACCCGCGGCTGCGGGCAGCCGTGGAGAAAGCCCGCGGCTCGAACATGCCGTCGGACACCATCACCCGCGCCATCAAGAAAGGCACCGGTGAGCTCGAGGGTGTCACCTACGACGAGATCACCTACGAGGGGTACGGCCCCGGCGGCGTCGCCGTGCTGGTGGAGTGTCTGACCGACAACAAGAACCGCACCGTGGCCGAGCTGAAGAACATCTTCGCCAAGTCCAACGGCTCCATCGGCAAGCCCGGAATCGTGGCCTTCAAGTTCGAGGCCAAGGGACAGCTGCGCTTCGCCAAGGAGAGCTGCACCGAGGATCAGATCATGGAAACGGCCATGGAGGTGGGCGCCGACGACTATGGCGACGACGGGGACGGCTGGCTGGTCACCACGGACCCGAGCACCTTCGCTCAGGTGCGGGAGGGCTTCGAGGCGGCCGGGCTCACGCCCACCGACGCCGAGTTGGTGAAGGTTCCCCTGGTCCCGATCAAGCTCGAGGGCCGCAACGCCGAGGTCATGCTCAAACTGTACTCGAACCTGGACGATCACGAAGACGTGCAAAACGTCTACGCCGACTTCGACATCGACGACACGCTGATGGAGGAGATCCTCGGCTAGTGTGCTCCCAATGACTGAACCGACGAGCCGGGTGCTCGGGCTGGATCCGGGATCGCGCGTGCTGGGGTACGCCGTCGTGGACCTGCTGGGGCGGGGCCGGTTCGTCTACCGGGAGTGCGGCGCCATCACCACCCGGGCCAGCGCCCCCATCACCGAAAGACTCCTGGAGATCGCCACCGAGCTGCGGGAGGTAATCCGCGAATACCACCCCACCGTGGTCGCCATGGAGGACGTGTTCCACTCCCGCAATGCCCGCTCGGCCCTGGTGCTCGGCCAGGCCCGCGGCGCCGCGTTGCTCATCGCCGCAGAGCACGGCCTGGAGGTCAGCTCCTACCCGCCGGCCACGGTCAAGCGCACGGTGTGCGGCAATGGCCGCGCCGCCAAGGAGCAGGTGCAGCAGATGGTCGCCGCCCTGGCGCGCCTCAAGCGCCCGCCTGCCGTGGACGCTGCCGACGCCCTGGCCGTGGCGATCTGCCACTGCCTGCAGGCCGGCGCCGGCTCCCGGGCCGCCCTCGCCCGCGCGCGCGGAGGCCCCGTGAAAGGAGCCCCCAAATGATCCGACGGCTCCGCGGTTTGCTGCTCGAGCAGGAGCTCACCCAGGTCGTCGTCGAGGCCGGCGGCGTGGGGTACGGCGTGGCCGTCTCCCCCCAGACGAGCAGTGGTCTCCCCGGCGTCGGCGAGCCGGTGGACCTGTTCATTCACACCAACGTCTACGACGGCGGGATCGACCTGTACGGCTTCGAACGTGCAGAGGACCGCGAGGTGTTCCTCAAGCTCACCGGCGTCTCCGGCATCGGGCCGCGCCTGGCGATGAACATTTTATCCGGCATGGAGCCCGGAGTCCTGCTTCAGGCCGTGGCCGACGGGGACCTCGCCCGGCTGGTCCGCATCCCCGGCGTGGGCAAGCGCACCGCCGAGCGCATCGTGGTGGAGCTCAAGGACAAGTTCCGGGACCTGCTGCTGCTCCGGGGCGCCGCCCCCACGGACGACACCGCCCCCGACGATCGCGTCTCCATGGAGGAGGTGCGCTCCGCGCTGTTGAACTTCGGGTACAAGGCCGCTACTGTGAGCAGGGTCATTCCGCTGCTCGACAAGGCCGCGGACGACGGGGCCACCCTGCAGGAGATCATCCGCGAGGCCCTGCGCCTGCTGCAGAAGTGATCCATGGCACGCCAGCGACACCAAGACGGCGCCGAATCCGCCGACCCCTCGGAGGCCCCGGTGACCTCCCCGACCCACGAGGAGGGTGAGCTCAGAGCCGAGGCGTCACTCCGCCCCCTCACCTTTGACGAGTATGTCGGCCAGGACGATCTCAAGCGCCCGCTGCTCACCATGGTCCAGGCGGCGCAGCAGCTCGGCACGGCCCTAGACCACCTGCTGTTCTACGGCCCCCCCGGCCTGGGCAAGACCACCCTCGCGCACATCGTGGCCCACGAGATGGGCGTTACCGTGCACCAGACCAGCGGACCCGCCATCGAGCACAAGGGCGTCCTGGCCGGCCTCCTCACCAACATGGCCGACCACGACATCCTCTTCATCGACGAGATCCACCGGCTGCCCCCGCCCGTGGAAGAGGCCCTCTACCCGGCCCTGGAGGACTTCAAGCTCGACGTGCTCATCGGCGACGGCCCCCACGCCAAGGCGATCACCATGCCCGTGCCGCGCTTCACCCTGGTGGGCGCCACCACCCGCACCGGCATGCTCACTTCACCACTCCAGGATCGTTTCGGCTTCACCTGGCGACTCAGCTACTACACCGAGGAAGAGCTGACCACCATCATCCAGCGCAGCGCCCAGCGCATCGGCGTGAAGATCACCGTCGACGGCGCCGCCGAGCTCGGCCGCCGCGCCCGGGGCACCCCCCGGGTGGCCAACCGCTGGCTCCGCCGCGCCCGCGACTACGCCCAGGTGGACGGCAGCGCCCAGATCGACCGGCGCATCGCGAACATGACCCTCACCGATCTCCAGGTCGACTCTGCCGGACTCAACCCCCTGGACCGCGACTATCTCCGCTGCCTACTCGTGCGCTTCGGCGGCCGCCCCGTGGGCATCGAAGCCCTCGGCGCCGCCCTGTCCGAAGACCGCCAGACCCTCGAGTTCATGGTCGAGCCCTACCTCGTGCAGCACGGCTTCGTCGACCGCACCGCCCGCGGCCGCGTGGCCACCCTCCGCGCCTCCGAGCACCTCGGCCTCCCCCCCATCGATCCCGAAGTGCAAAAGAAACTGTTCTAACGAGACTCCGGCCTTCACCCGAGCGCGTCGAGCTCCGCAATCCAGTGATTCAGCTGCCGGACAGCGTCTTCCAACGATCGTCCAAGCTGTACCTCTGCGGCGTATCGCTCGTAGTCCGCCCGCCAGTGCGCGTACGCATGGACGATGGGCGGCCACTGACGCGGCGGCGACTCGGACGAAGGACCGGCCCCCTGCGCCCGACACTGAAAAACGTCCCGGCACGCTGCCGCCAGCCCGGCCTGGTCATTTGAATCCTCGTAGAACGCCTTGTTGAGAAGAAGCAGGTCCACGACGTCACGCGCTCGATCGTTCGGCCGACCCTCGGTGTGTTCCTCCGTGCAAGCGTGAAGCTTCTGCGCGACCTGATAGTCCGCGACAATCCCCGCCGTGGTGGGAAGCACGGTGAGACCGAAGTGCGCGAGAGAAGGAGCTTGAACGAAGTCTGCGCACTCTCCCGCTCGTCCCTCCTCGGCAGACACTTCGAGGGGGATCCGACGCCAGGTGCGACCTCGCAATTGGAGGCGCAGGTCAAAGCGGACAGGATGGATCGCCCGCCCCCGCGCAGGAATTTCCTTCGGCTCAGAGCGACGAAATATGATCCCGTCAAAGGGCTCGGCCAGTGCGCAATCCAGAACCTCGACAAGCTCCTCAATAGCTCCTCGGAACATGGTATCCACGTCCCGCGTCGCGCGCGCCTTGAGTCCCAAGCGCAGCTCAAGATAGGTGCCCCCTTTCACCAGAAAGCGCGGCAACCCATCGTCGTCTGTCGCACGCTGCAGGGCAGCGATCAGGACTCCGGACGCGACCATCCACCCCAGTCTGCGAGCGCCGACACCAACGTCGCGCTCTGCTTGCTGGATCCACCTCTCGATCGCACGTGCCGTTGGCGGAGGCTTGCCGCGAGGGCTGAGCTCATCTAGCGGATGCGGCGTCACCTCCGCGCCCCCAGTTGCTGGGCGAGCTCCACCAGTTCCTCCCTCGACGCCCGCCCGAGACGCTGGGCGGTGTCGATCGCCTGGCGCACCAGTGGGGTAGGGGTCCCGTCGTCGATCGCCTGCCGAATCGCGACCGCCGGCTGCACGATGGAAATCGACTCGTGCCAGGTCACGTCGCTCGTCCCGAGCTGCTCAACGTGGAGCACATACCGCTCCCCACCGCGCCGACGCGGTCGGTAGCCTCTCGGTAGCGTCAAGTGGATCACCTCCGGATTGACATCACACAGCTCGTGCAACTCCAAGGCGGTCTCATGACTGAGCACGCCCCTCCCCGACGGCCAGAGGGTCGCGAGCATGTACTGGTCCAGTGACGTCTCAGGCACCTGTCGGAAACGATAGATGCCGTGACCCACCCGCTCGATCCGATCGTGCTGATGCCACTGCCGAAGCCGCACCGGGTCCTCTCCCTGCTCCCGCAAATCCCCGAACGTGATGAACCCGTACTGGTCTACCGCCTTCTCGAACGCTCGTTCCCAAACTCGACCCGGCATCGTAAAAGAGTATCATAAAAATACTTTATTGCAACATACTCTCACAATAATAGGTAATATAGTATTAAAATAATACGCTATTGTCATATAAACCGGAGCCCTGCTATCGTCGCGTCAGTTCAACAGGAAGCAACTGCTAGGGCGCTACTTCTTCTTCGGCTTGAGCGCCACCTTCACGCCGTCACACGCCGCCTTGAACGAGCTCCAGTGCTGCACCTCGTCCCCGAGCACCATCGCCCGGCAGTAGCCCGCCTCGCTCCACCCCGGCTTGAAGTAATACACCTCATAGTGGTGCGCCGCCTTCCCGCCCTTGCTCATGGTGATGTGAAACACATGCCCCGACGCCGTCGCCTCGTTCTGCACGAGCTTCAGGTCCTGGAAGCTCCCACGGTGCATCTCGAGCTGCTTGCCTCCCTGCGCCTTGATGTTCTCACCCACTTTCGAGCAATCCCCCTGACACGTCTCCCCCACGAACAGCTGACTCTTGTAAATCCCCACCCGGGTCGGCTTGTACCAAATCGACGTCCCGAACTTCTGTGCCTTCCACCCCTTCGGAACCTGCGCCGTCAGCTTCATGGACGAAAACTCCAGCGTCTTCGTCTCCATGGCCAACCCGCCACCGCCACCGCCCTTCTCACCACCGCCCATCGCGCCACCGCCCATCTCGCCCCCCATGGCCTCCATCCCGTCACCCTTCTTCGAGTCTCCACCCTTCTTCTTTCCGCAGCCAAGCCCCAAGGGCAGACACACCGCCACAAACACCAACATCATCAATCGAGCGCTTCGCATCGGCTTCTCCTTTTCGTTCGTGGCCACCGAACCCCGCGCCGTGAAAAAAATCAACTCCGTGAACACTACACCACAGCCCAGCTCGATCCAACCGGCGGATGCGGCTGAGTCCAGAGGAACCGGACAATTCTCGGGGGGGCGCATCGCACCTACATGACAATTGTCCGCTTGAGGTTGATTGGCTCCATCGCGAATGATGCAAACTGGGACGAGGCCAATAGGGATCTTTACCGCCACTGAATCATGGACACATGCGTGGCCCTTCTCACGCGTGGGTCGGCCTCGACCTTCCGGCAGAGCGCATCGATCTGCCGCTTGCTCGGTGCATCGACCCACACCGCGTAGTGGCCGTTGTCAGGGAACTGAGACACGATCCTGCCCCGGAGCACCTGGTGGACCAGTTTCAGCACCGCCCACCGTGGCGTACCTTTGCGCATATGGAGTGACAGCCGATTCCGAGCGATGTCGTAGGATCCCCCAGAGACGTGCACGGTCAACCTCTCCGCTTGCGTCACAGGCATAACGAAGTTGCACTCCGTCTCCGGGCATGGCACGCGATCACAGCTCATCGTCTGGCCAAAGCACCGGTCGGCGAACCAGACGTCGTTCGTCGTGCACGGATCTCCATCGTCACAGGGGGCACCGGGTATGCGGTCCATGTCTATCGACAGTCTCTGTGATCCCTCAATGCAGGCCGACGGAGTCTGGGCTATACACACCAAGAAGCAGGTAAACAAACGACGGATGTACCAGGACTGCGTCATCACTCTTGCTTCGACAACGGAGCCCCTGTTGAAGTTACAAAGATATCGGTCTAGCTGATCGCCTTGGTCAGGGACTGGCAGGCTTCGACGGTGGCGAGCTGGGATTCGTCGAGCTGGGACTCGAAGACGCGGCGGGCGGGGCCGGTCATCCAGACGTTCTGGAGGTCGGGATCGACACAGATGGTGAGGTCGCCGCCGGGGAGGGAGACGGTCATGGGCGTGCCGAAGGGGACGCGGTCCTCAAGGCCTGCGGCGACGCCGATGGCGCAGGCGCCGGTGCCGCAGGCCGCGGTGAGGCCGGCGCCGCGCTCGTAGACGGCAGCGCGCAGGCTCGTGCCGTCAGCCCGCACGAAGGAGATGTTCGCGTTGTTGGGGAAGCGGCGGTGGCCCTCCAGGCCCGGGCCGAAGCGGCGGGCATGGACCAAGGGATCACCCTCGCCCAGGAAGATCACGGCGTGGGGATTGCCCATGGAGACGCCGGTGAACTCGAAGGAGGCGCCGTCCGGGTGGTCAATGGTTTCCCGCACCGGGCGTCCGTCGCCCGCCACGGGGATCGCGGCGCGCTCGAGGATCGGCTTTCCCATGGCGACGCGCACGGTGTTCACCGCGCCGTCGGCATCGCGGTGGGCCTGGCAGGCGAGGGGACCGGCGCCGGTGCCCACCGTGAGCGTGTCACGGCCGGGCTCGGCGTCGAGCACGTGCTTGACGATGCAGCGCAGGCCGTTGCCGCACATCTCGGCCCGGCTGCCGTCCGAGTTGTAGATGCGCATGGACACGTCGCAGCCGTCCTGGTCTGTGGGGCCGAGCAAAAGGATGCCGTCCGCGCCGACTCCCAGACGTCGGTGACACACGCGGATCGCCAGAGAAGCCGGATCGTCGATTGAATCGGTGCGCACGTCGAGCACCACGAAGTCGTTGCCTGCGCCGTGATATTTCCAGAAGGTTCGCATGGCTCTTCTCGCCTGGTCTTGGCTTAGGGAGGAGTGCTTTGCCCGGGAGGAGGTGCGCCGGGACCGCCGGTGAGGGACATGAACACGTCCTCCAGGCTGGTGCCGCGCTGGATCTCGCCGAGGGAGAGCCCGATCCCGAAGATCTTGCCCACGAGCTCCTTGATCATGTCCTCGGCGGAGGGCGCGTCCGGCAGCAGGTTCACGGTCATCCAGCCGAGGTGGCCATCGTAGAGGACGTTGCGCACGCCCTTCATGGCTTCGATGGACTGGAAGAAGTCGGTCGGGGGGACACCGCCCTTGATCTGGATCCGGAGCTGGTTGTCCCGGGAGGTGAAGGAGTCGATGTCGCCGGACTTGATGATGGTGCCCTGGTGGATCAGCGCCACCTCGTTACAGATGTCCTGGATCTCGGCCAGGTTGTGGGAGGAGACGACGACCGTGCGCTCCCCGCGCATGGACTCGATGAGATCGCGGATCTGTTTGGCGGCGAAGGGGTCGAGCCCGGCCGTGGGCTCGTCCAGGAGCACGACCTGGGGATCGCCGATAAAGGCCTGGGCGAGCCCGGTGCGCTTGGCCATGCCGTGGGACAGGTGCCCCGGGTGCTTGAGCACGTGCTCGGCCAGGCCCACCATCTCGAGCACCCGCGTGGCCTCCTTTTCGGCCTTGTCACCCTCGAAGCCCAGCAGCTCGGCGAAGAACACGAGCTGGGGCAGGATGCCCACATTGGCGATGAGCTGGGCGTCCTGGGGCAGGGTCGACAGCTTGCCTTTGACGTGTTGAACGTCCCAGGGAGACCCACCGAGCACTTTGACCGTTCCAGAGCGGGGGCGCAGAAACCCGGCCACCACACTGAAGGAAGTGGTTTTGCCTGCGCCATTCGGTCCCACGAAGCCCAGCGTCACGCCGCGCTCTACCCGGAGCTCGAGCCCCTTGAGCACCTCGACGGCGCCGTAGGAGAAGCGCACGTCGGCGAGCTCGATGGCGAGGTCTTTGGCCTTCGCGCTCATACGTTCCTCCGACGCAGGAACACCCAACCCAGAGCAAGGTAGCCCGCCGTGTACAGGAGCATGACTACCGCGGCGCCCAGGAACGGCCCAACCCCTGGTTGGGCAAACCAATACTTGGGGTTGAGCGGCAGCAGGTAGAACACGACGTTCGCATACTCACTCTGCTTCGCCATGAAGTACCCAATCACGTCCGAAAGCAGGTAGTACAGACCCCCTATCAACAACGTCCACCCGGGGGATCCAACGAGTCCTGCCACCATCGCCATGAACGCGATGAGCGGTACCGAGGAGAGCCAAAGCGCCAGGAAGATACGCATGCTGTAGCCCAGCACAGCGATCGTAGACAGATCTCGCCCAACGAGGATCCAGCCGAGGGTCACAATCACGGTGACGGCCCCCGAAACCACGGTGAAGAACTTGAGGTTCGACAGAAACAGCCCGAGGTACAGCTCCAACCGCCCGGTCTTGGGCAAAATGTAGCGGATGGATTTCCGGTGCAGGTAGCCGCCCACCTGGATAAAGGCCAGCAGCAGGCAGATGGGCGGGCCGATGAACAGCGCGATCAGGAAGAAGACCGACATCACAACGGGCCGGTCGCACATCATGTGGCGCCAGGTGTCCGTGGAGACGTTCGAGAAGGGCGGGATGTTCTGCTGGACCTTGTCCTCGACCTTGGTCGCCACGTGGTCCTTGCCCAGCTCGCAGGTGGGCGACTTCTTCACACCCAGGGGGATCATATCCACTGACGCCGCGCCGACCTGCCAGACAATGAACAGATACAGGATCAGAAAGATCACGCCCGGCGCGCTCCGCACCAGGTTCCGGTAGTCGAACCGGGCGACGGTCAGCGTGTCTTTCAGGTTCAGCGCGGGCACGTCAGTTCACCAGGTTCTCCCGGAACACCACGTTGAGCAGGATGAGCGTGATGCCGGGATAGATCAGGCTCTTGAGCGACGAGAACATGAAGGGCTGCCCGAGGCTCAACGAGTAGCTCAGGGCGAAGGCAAAGAACGCCAGCCCAAAGCAGGCCTCGATGTTGCCCAGCCAGCGGCCCAAGATCTTCTTGAGCTTGAGGTAGCCGACGCCGGCAATGATCAGCAGACCCGTGTCCACGATCGCATACAGGATGTTCACGTAGATGTACGTTTCCGTGAGCCCCGGCTGGCGCTTGTCAGGGTTTGCCAGCAGCACCAGCAGCCCCAGCACGCTCAGCCCGTAGAAACCGGCGATGATGAAGTTGAACACGGCCAGGGCTGTGAGTCCGCTCGGTCGGTACATGGGATTCCGTGGTCCAAGCGGCGCCCGTGGGCCTAGCCGCCGTGGTAGGTCAAGCTAGCGCGAAGGATCGCCCGGGTCAAGTTGGGGCTAGCTGATCAGGGTGTCGACGGTGGTGATGACGCCGTCGGCAAAGATGATGGAGAAGATGGCGAACACCACGGCCCGCGTGGCGGCCCGGCCCACGCCCTCGGCGCCCCGTTCCACCCGGAAGCCCTGGAAGGCGCCGATGAGCACGATCAGCCAGCCGAAGATGACTGACTTGAGCAGGCAGTTGACGAGGTCGTTGATGCTGACCGCCTCGATGGTCTGCTGGATGTACTGGTCCGGGCCGAGCTGCAGATAGGTGACGCCGATGATGAAACCGCCGATGATGGCCACCAGGCTGGACATCACGCTGAGCATCGGCAGGGTGAGGGTGACGGCATAGAGTTTGGGCACCACGAGGTAGCGCACGGGTTCGATGCCGGTGACCGTGAGCGCGTCGAGCTCCTCGTTGTTCTTCATGGCGCCGATCTCGGCGGCAATGGCCGCGCCGGAGCGGCCCGCCACCACGATGGCGGTCATGAGCGGCGAGAACTCCCGGACCATGCCCTTACCCACCAGGTTGGCCACGAAGATAGAGGTGCCGAAGTCCTTGAGTAGGTGGCCGCCCTGGAACGCGAGGATGAGCCCGAGGATCAGGCCGATGGTGGCCACCACGGGCAGCGCGTCCACGCCGATGGCCAGGCAGTCTCGCCAGAACGCCCCGCGCCGCTTGTGCTTGCTGGAAAACAGCCCCAAGGCGCAACCGGACAGGGCATCGGCCTGGAAGACCAGGACGGCGACGAAGCCGTCCCAGGCCCGCTCCACAGCGCCGCCCAGCATCTCGATCCAACCCGGGTGCTCCACCCGGCTCTTGGTCCGCTCCGCCGGGATGTGTTCGAGCTGCGCGGTCAAGGCCTCGGAGACCTCCGAGATCTGCAGCGAGCCCTTGCACCGACCCGCGAGATCGAGCAGCGCGGCCACGGCCGAGGCACCCACCGCGTCGGCGTGGGTCACCCCGCCCAGGGAGAGCTGCACGGCACGTCCTCGCCTGAGATGCACAGACAGCTTGCGATACAACCGATCCCCGTGCTGCTGCACGAGCCCGCCGGCGGCGCGGCAGCTCACAGCGCTCCCGCTTCGCTGCAAATCGAGCTGTAATTCCGGTGCGATCACGGCCCCAGTATAGCGAATCCACACCCCAGGGCCAGAATTGGGGCCAGAATTCGCACAGGCGTGTGGAAACGAGTCGGGGAAGAACGGAGGTCTGAAAACAGGCCAGGGGCCTGAACGAACCCAGGTCAGTACGCCCGGGCGAAAAGCACGCGGCGCGGGGACGGCCGTCCGGTCTTGATGCACTCGCCCGGCTCATTGTCGTCGTCCAGGGGAACGCAGCGGATGGTCACTCCGCCAGTCTCCGCCTTGATCTGCTTTTCCACCTCGGCGTCACCGCACCAGTGGGCGAGCACGAACTTGGACGATCCCTCGGGGAACACGTCCAGGAAGTCGTCCCAGGAATCGATCCGCAGGGTGTTGTCCTCGCGGTTCTTCTTGGCCCGCTCGAACATTGCGGTCTGCAGCTCCTCGAGCAGGGTCCCGATCCGGGCCGCGGCAGAGCTCATGGGCACGAACTCCCGGTCGGTGCCCGACAGCCGCTGCTTGAGCGCCACCTGCCCTTTTTCCAGGTCCCGGGGCCCGATCTCCACCCGCACCGGCACCCCGCGGGCCTCCCAGTGGTAGTATTTCTGGCCCGGCTTGATCCCCTCCCGGTCGTCGAGCTCCACCGTGAGCCCGGCGCCCACCAGCTCGCCGCGCACCTGGTGACAGGCCGCGAGCACCGGCTCCCGCTCGTGCTCCTTGCGGTAGATGGGCACCACCACCGCCTGGATCGGCGCGAGCTTCGGCGGCAGCACCAGGCCGCTGTCGTCTGAGTGGCACATGATCAGCGCGCCCACCAGCCGCGTGGACACCCCCCAGGAGGTCTGCCACACGTAGTCCAGCTCGCCCTGCTCGTTCTGGAACCGGACGTTGAAGGCCTTGCCGAAGTTCTGCCCGAGGTCGTGGGACGTGCCGGCCTGCAGCGCCATGCCGTTCTGCATGTACGCCTCGATGGCAAAGGTGGACAGCGCCCCGGCGAACCGCTCGGTGGCGGTCTTCTCCCCCTTGATCACCGGCATGGCCATCACCTGCTCGGCAAAGTCCGCGTAGACGTCGAGCATCTGCCGCGTCTCGGCCATGGCCTCGTCGTGGGTGGCGTGGGCCGTGTGACCCTCCTGCCAGAGGAACTCGCTGGTCCGTAGGAACATCCGCGTGCGCAGCTCCCAGCGCATCACATTGGCCCACTGATTGATCAGCAGCGGAAGATCCCGGTAGGAGCTGATCCACTTGGCGAAGAAGTGCCCGATGATCGTCTCCGAGGTGGGGCGGATCACGTAAGGCTCCTCCAACTCCTTGCCCCCGGCGTGGGTCACCACAGCGAGCTCCGGGGAAAAACCCTCCACGTGCTCGGCCTCCTTCTTGATGAAAGACATGGGGATGAGCAGCGGGAAGTAGGCGTTCTTGTGTCCGGTGGCCTTGAACCGGCGATCGAGGTCGCGCTGCATGGCCTCCCAGATGGCGTAGCCATGTGGCTTGATGACCATGCACCCCTTGACGACCTCGGCCGGCTCGGCCACGTCGCCCTCGCGAATCACGTCCTGGTACCACTGCGCGTGATCCTGCTCGCGGGTGGTGATCTTCTGCTCGTCCTTTGCCATCTCTTTCTCCTAGGCAACGTTCAAAGCGTATGATTTGTCACACGGACCGGTGAAAAGCAATCCCGTTCGACAGGACCCGGAGAGCGGGCCCCGCTGGCCCCGATGCGGCACGACGGGTTTCACCACACACGGCTTGACCCACGGCTCCAATGCAGCCTACAGTTGGCGCATGCGACGGAATGTACTAGCCAACCTGGGTATTCTGTTGGGTGTTCTGCTGATCCTGGCAGCCGGCTGTGAGGTGTCCCAAGACGGGGACCTGGCGGTGACCTGGCGCTTCAACGGTCACGCCGAAGAGCAGGGGAACGATCCCTGCGCGGCCATCGACGCCGACCGGATCGTGATCGAGCTGGCCGGACCCGAGCAGGTGGCGGACGTGGTGGCCTGCGACAGCTTCGACCCCAAGTATCCGCTCTCCTTCCTGGCGGCCGGCACCACCACCTGGGCGTTCTCGCGGCTGACCAAGGACCTCGACGTCGGCACGTACCAGCTGCGGGTGTTCTTCCTCGACCCGGACGACCGGGAGCTCGACGACCCGCCCGCCCATGTGGGCACGGTGAAGATCGAGAGCGCCAAAACCACGCGCCTGGACCTCGACTTCCCGGTGTCCACGGGCCGGATTCGGGCCTCCTGGCAGATCGCCGGCGGTACCGGCGCCTGCACGGAGATCGGCGCCGCCACCATCGCCTTGACCCTCGCCGAGGTCGGCGGCGCCGCCGTGGACGACGTGGAGCTGCCCTGTGACGGAGACAACTACTCGATGCCGGGCCTCACACCCGGCAGCTACGAGATCACCGGTCAACTCCAGGACGTCCAGGGCACTCCCATCACGAATGTCCTGACCCGCACCGACCTCACGGTCGAAACGGCAGACCTCACCACGACCTCGCTCAACTTCGCCTGGAGCGACTTCACGATCCCCATTGAGGGCAACGCCCGGTTCGAGCTGCTCGTGGCGAACACCATCACCTCCTGCTCCGAAGTGCCGGACCTCGCGAACGGCCCGCTGTTCACGCGGATGCTCCTCACCGCCGCCGGGGGGACCCCCATCCCCACGGCCGAGGCCCAACCCAACCCGGACGGGCAGACTGACTGCACCGGCCTCGCGGCGGGCCAGACGCTCGACGGGACAACCGTTGCCGGGTGTCAGGACGTCGAACAGATCATCTGTGGGCTGCAGGTGGGCGACTACACCCTCAGCGTCGAGGCGCTGGACGCCTCGGACCTGGTCTGCTATGGAGCGGACTTGGAGTTGCACGTCGGCCTCACGGTGGGCGATCCGGAGAGGCTGGTGCTCCGCGCCACGCAGGATGCGACGGCCTGCTGGGAATAGCAGAATCATGAAGCAAAGCCACTTTCTGCGCCATGCGGTGGTGCTGACCGCGCTGCTCGCCGGCGCCTGTACCCCCAAAGGCGACTACCGCATCAGCTGGTCCTTCTCCGACACGGAGAGCCTCGACCCCTTCATCTGCTCGAGTCGGGGCGTGGAGAAGGTCGACGTGCGTCTGATCAACACGAGCGACGGCTCGGTGCATCTCTCCATGTACGCCTGTGGCCAAGGCGGCACGGACATCCAGTCCCTGGAGGAGGGAACCTACCGGGTCGAGGTGCGAGCCCTGAGCCCCGCAGGCTCGCCTTTCACCGATCCCTCCACCGGTGAGCCGGCGATGTTCGAAACCGTGGCGGAGCTGATCATCGCCGACGACGGCAATGTGAGCGAGGCGAGCGTGGTCTTCACCCCAGTACCGCAGTGCACCGACGGGGTGGACAACGACGCAGACGGGCTGGTGGACGCCGCCGACCCCGGCTGTCGGGACAAGGACGGCGTATACGACGCAACCCTGAACAACGAGGAGAACGTCGACACGCCGGGCCTGCTCTCGGTGGCCTGGGTGATCAACGGCGGCGAGTCTTGCTCCGACGTGCAGCCCGACGGTGCCCGCGCCCTCTCGGTGCTGGTAGACGACTTCGAGGTGGAACGCCTCTCCTGCGCCGCCGGAACCGGGACGATCCCCCTGCGCACCGGTCCGCACACGGTCGCCCTGACCTTGCTGGACGCCAGCGACCTCGAGCTCGCCACCACTCCGGCCCAATCGGCGACGCTGATCCAGGACGTCACCACGAGCCTCGACTTCGACTTCACCCTGGACACCTTCGCGGCGCCGCAGACAGGCTCGTTCACCTTCCAGCTCTCCTGGATCACCGCCGGCCAGACCTGCTCCGACGCCAGCCCCATGGTGACGACGCAGTCGCTGTGGCTCCAGGACGATCAGGGCGTCACCGTGGACGCCACCACCCTCGCCGGCACCTCGGTGGACAACACCGCCACGAGCGAAGGCACGTGCATCGAGGCCAGTGTGCTCCAGGGCCTCACGACCTACATTCCCGCGGGCACCTACACCCTCACCGTCACCGGGTTCGAGCCCGGGTCCGACCCTTGCTGGGACGCCACCTTCCCCGACCTCGAGGTGGGCCTCGGCCCCAATGCCCCCTTCGACCTCGTCGTGCCCCAGACCGACGCCACCGGCAACTGCGCCCCCTGAGAACGAGTATGTGTTCACGGGGGTGCTATTTGCGGCACCTCCCGAGCGTAGCGAGGCACCCCGGAGGGGTCGGAGGGAATTCGACGCCGGATTTGACCCCGCGGCGGCGCTCCGGGATAATCGGAGCTACGGGAGGAGTGCCATGAGAGAGCTGAGGACCTGGAGTGTGGTGCTGCTGGCGCTGCTGGCGCTGCCGGCGCTGCCGGCGCTGTCGGCCGGCTGCGGTGACGACTCCCAGCCGTGCGACCTGACGTGTGCGCAGGGGTGCGTGGATCCCATGACCGACCCGCAGAACTGCGGCGGCTGCGGAGTCCAGTGCCCGCCGGGGACAACCTGCGAGGCGGGGAGCTGCGAGTGCCCGGGGACCAACGAGCTGTGTGAGGGCCGTTGCGTGGACGTCGTGACGGATCGCACGAACTGCGGCGACTGCGGAGTGCTGTGCACCTTTGACTCCCAGTGCTCGCTGGGCGTTTGCGGGGCGTACCTGGAGCCCTACGGCACGCTGGACGTGGACTTCTCCACGGCCTTCGTCTACGACGCCACCGGCTGGAATACCGACGGGGTGTATCGGGACGATCACTGGACCGAAGGGGTGAAGGAGGGGCCCGCGGCCACGGGCACCTACGGCACCGGTTTGACGATCCCCGGCGCAAACACGCACACGACGCTCTCCTTCGCGCTGCGCTACGCCGGTGATCCGAACTACGGCGATCACCTGGAGATCGAGCAGACCTCGTTCGAGGACGCCGCCTGGACCTTGTACTCGAGCCCCATGGCGCTCATCATCTTCCCGACGGACGCGCTCGAGGTGCAGAGCTACACGGTGGATCTGTCCGACCCGGCGGAGACGCAGAATCCGTACATCTTCCTGTTCAATGCCATCACCCAGCTCAGCCGGTGTGTGCTGGCCGTGGCCAGCGGCGGCACGCTCACGGTGACGGCCGCCGAGAACACCTCCTCTCCGGACGGCGGCAGCCTGACCATTCAAGGGAGCGGTATTCCGCTCTACCACCCCACCAACACGCCCTACGGCGACCTCACCCAGGACATCCTCGCGCAGGGCATCTTGGTGTGTCAGCAGGAGTAGCCCGGCAGGCGCCGATGCTGCTTACCAGGCGCCGTAGAGCACGAACGAGGCGAAGTGCCGGGGATGGCGGGCCGAACCGCTGCGGCGCACCGCGCGTTGCGCCGCGGCCAGGGCGACGGCCTTGTCGGGGCTGCTGGCGAGGCTGGAGTAGAACGCCCAGACGAAGCGCGTGGAGGCCTCGGGATCGGGCTGGACGAGGGGCAGCAGCACGGTCCGGGCGCCCGTCAGCAGCAGGGTGAGCGCCATGGCTTCCTGCCCCTGCCAATCTGGCGGATCGCGGCCCAGATCCAGGGAGTCCACGGCCACCAGATCGGCGTCCAGCGTCAGGCCGAGCACCTCCCGCAGCAGCACCAGCCCGTCGCCCGACGAGCCGCTGGCACCGGCCAGCACCAGGGTCGGCTGCACAGGCCCGTGGGTCCGCCCCGGCAGCAGCAAACGCGCGGCGAAGTGCAGGCGCCGATAGCGGGCAAGCTCGGATTTGCGGAGCTGGGTTTCGCCGGCCAGGCGCGCGGTCCAGTGCTCCACGCGTTTGCCGCCCATGGCCCTGGCGATGGCCTGGGAGCGCGCCGCCGCGCCCGGCAGCGCGCCCAGCCGATGACCGAGCGCTGTCAAGGCGTCCCGAATGGGAGACGTGACACGCCGATCGCCGCCCCCCGGCACCGAGAGGACGAGCAGCTCCCGCTTGGCGTCCTGGCCCCGGGGCGTGGCCTTCAACTTCAGCCACACCGCCGGGGAGGGAATCCGGAGGAAGGTCAGGCCGTCGCTGAGCCACCCGGTGCGCCCCACGGGCAACGCCGCAAAGGGAACCCGCCAGAGGGGGCCTCCCAGCACGAGCTGAACCCGCGTGCGGCCGGTGAGAACCTTGGTCACCGGTGCAACGAGCCGCTGGTAAAGCACCGCGCCGTACCGGCGCACGTCCGCCACGCTCCCCCCCGCGCCGAAGAGCGCGCCGGTGAAGCGGGCCACCGCGCCGGCGATCTCCGCCTGGCCGGGGAGGTTCACCACCATGGACTGCTCATTGTTGACCGCATACAGCAGCGAGCTGCGCTGGCCCACATGGTAGATCAGCACCGCCGCCTGCTCGTCGAGGGCACCCTTGAGAATGCCGACCGACACGGCCGCCGGATGCGCCGCGGCGAAGCGAAACGCCTGGCTCTCCACCTTGGTACGCTGTGATCGAATCTGCGTGAGTCGTTGATACAGGTGCTTTCGAAGGGCCAGGCCGGTGCCGGGCTCGGCGAGCCGCAGGGACAGGGCACGCTCCTCACCGGACAGGGCACGCACCTGGACGCGCTCTTTCTCACTGTCGGCGAGGCTGGCGCCCGCGCGCCCCAGTAGATCCACGAACCGGCGACTGCGGTTCCGCTCCAGGGAGGCCAGTGCCGCATCGAAGTGCGCCGGCTCGCCTCCTCGCCGCCACTGCTTGATGTAGACCCGCGCCAGCTCGTAGTAGGCGTTGTCCTCCGCCGCGGAGTCGGCGCCGCCGATCAGGTCCAGCCCGGCGCGCACCCGCTCGAGGGCGTTGACCGCGCCCTTGTGGAACCGCGCGGCCTTGTCCTCCCGATCGAGCAGCGTGTCGGTCAAAAAGCCGAGCTGGGCGTAGGCCTGCCAGGAGAGCTCCGGCGCGCCCACGGCCGCGGTGTGGTCCAGCGCGCGGGTCAGCTCACCCACGGCCTCTGCGGCCTGCCCGAGCTGAACCCGCGCCCGCCCGAGGAGGACCCGCGCCTCGCCGCTGCCGAAGCGATCACCCTGTTTTTCGAGCACGGCGACCGCCCGCTGAAGCGCCGGCACCGCGTCCCGGAACCGCCGTTTCCGCGCCAGCGTCCGCCCGATGTCCAGGTCGAACTGGGCTTCGCCGTACCGATCCCCAAGGGTCCGGAGGGACCGCCGCACCGCCGCCCGCTGCGCCTCTGCCGCGTGGTGCTGGCCCCAAGCCGCCAGCGCCCGGCTGAAGTGCCAGGCCGCCACGGCGTGGCGTCGATGCGCCCCCATGTCGGCGAACTGCTGTATGGCCAGGCGGAAGTCCCGCGCGGCACCGGCGCGGTCGCCGCTGAGGGCGTCGAGACGCGCGAGGGTGACCAGGGTTTCGCCGCTGAGGCCCGGTTTCCCCCGCGCCTGAAACACCATCTGGGCGTTCCCCAGATACCGTCGGGCCCGTTTCTGATCCGCCAGGCGGGCATAGGCCTTCCCGACCTCCAGCGCTGCCTCAGCCGCTGCCAGCCCACGCAGCTCACCGATCAGCATCGCGACCTCGGCCATGGCCTGGAGCGCAAACTCGAAGTGACCGCGCAGGGCGGCCACGTGCGCCAGGCGGGCGAGCACTCGGGTGCGCAGCGCGTGCATCCGGGTCGCCTTGGAGTACATCTTCGCCCAGAGGTAGGCGTCCACCGCTTCGCTGTAATGGCCAAAGTCGCGCTGCACGTCCCCGAGGGCCGCATACAGGATCGCGAGACGGCGCCGGTCCTTCGACTCGCGGGCCCCTTTGATGGCCTGCTGCAGCACCGCCCGGGCCACGGCGCGATGCCCCCCGGCCGTGGCCGCGCGCGCCAGATGGACGATGGCCCGATCCCGCAGCCGGAGCTTCCCCTCCTGCCGGGCCCGCTGGAACACCTTCGTCCACAGCCGCTGCGCGTCACCGTGGCGCCCGGCCAGGGAGGCGCGCTCCGCCGCCCCGGTCAGCTCACCCAGGCCCCTGGGATCCTCTGCCTTTGGGGTCTTGGGACATCCCGCGAGCCCGAGAAGGAGCGCCGCCGAGACGATTCGTGCGACGACGAAAAGGGAAGCGGGTCGTGGTGTACAGCGATGCATCGGTTGTCGCGCCCGGGTGGTTGACTCGCCTGCGCGGGATGCCAACTCCACCCGGAAGTATGCGCGAAATTGCCAGAAACTCCTAGTGTTCCGCGTCATCAGTACGTGCACCGGACACCGGACACCGGATTCCATCTCAAGCGCCGTAACCTCTGGATCCTCGGGCCCCGTCGTGTCATCGTTTCCTCACCCCCTGTAATAGGAGCATCGTGAGGCCGCCGATCTTCCACAGTCTCCTCGTCGGAACCGCCCTGGCTGCGGGCTGCGCGTCCGCCGGGATTCCAGCGGACGCCCACGCGCAGCTGCTGGCCTGCGAGGACGGATCGAGCGCGGCCTGCGGAAAGCTCAGCCAGCACCGAGAATAGCGACCCCCTGGTAGCCGCCGACGCCGCCGTTTCCGTGCACGAGCCCGCACTCGTGCCGTCCCTCCAGCAGTCGCTCATGCGTGACGATCAGCGCGTGGAGGGCCGGGTTGTGCCAGGGCGCTCCGGCCAGGTTCATGCCTCCGGTGACCGTGATCGCATGGGCTTCGAGCACAGGCAGGAGCGCCTCCGGGTCCGCGGCGATTCCGCTGGCCAGCAGAAATCCCAGGGGCACGGGAGGAAAGCAGGTGTACGCCTCGAGCAGCGCCTGCCCGGCGAGGAACCGCTGCGTGAACGCAATCCCCGCCTGCTCACACGCCCGGAGGTAGGCCTTTCGAAGGTGCCCATAGGACGCGATGACAGCGACGTGCTCCGGGCCGTCGTCCACCGTCTCTACGGCGACGCCCAGCAACCGGATGCGCCGGGTCGCCGGTGGCGGCAGCCGGTCCGCTGCGGCAGGGCTCCCCAGGAGCAGCGCGCCCGCGAAATCGATGTTCGGATTGGCGCAGTCTTCGTACCGGAACAGCTCGGTGCAGGTGCGCTTCCCCTGGCCCCGGAACGGATCCAGGCCCCGCTCCCGAGCCGTGGCGCGGTAGTTGGCGAGCAGCCCATCTGCCAGTCGCCGGAAGGTCTCCGCGTCCATGCCCAGCCGCCCCATGAGCGCGTAGGCCAGGCGGGTGTAGGCCTCGGGGACGGTAATCCCGGGATAGAAGCGCATCAACCGCCGCCGATCCCGCGGATCGTAGCCCGTGCGGAGCGGCTCTTCTCCTCGAACCAGCACCGCATCGGCGTGATTGTCCCGCAGCAGCTCCCAGGCCCGGGCAACGGCCATGACCGGCCCACAGCCCGTGCGAAAGGACTCCGGCGGCTGATTCGGCGGCGCCGCCAGGGGTCCGGGCAGCGAGTCGATGCCCAGGGTGCGCACCCGCGCGCCCTGTCCGGTGAGCTGCGCCAGCGCGGCGTCGACCGCCTCCAGTGATCCGGTCCCGTCCACCCTCCGGGCCGCCGCCAGCACCACCGGGGGCGCTCCGGAGCTCGGGTGGGGTTGCGTCTCCGACATCCTCCCGGGCTATCCGATCTCGTTCGGGAGCGCAAGCCCGGACTGAGGCGCGGGAAGATCCTGGCCGGGGTCGAGCGCCCGGGTTATATTTCCAGGTCATGAAGCTCTGGCGTCACTGGCTCGGACCACTGCTCTTGGGCCTGCTCGGCACGCTCCCGGGCTGCCCGAAGCGGTCCCACCTGCCCCGCCCCCAGGCCTCCCTCGAACCCGCTCGCCTCACTGGCCACTGGGTCGGCGTGAAGCGTGGCCAGGTGGCACCCGGCATCCACAGGATCCTGCGCGTCCTGGTTCGCTTGAACGTGCACCGCGCCGGAACGATCACCGGTAGCATCGAGCTCCAGGGGGCCCTGCGGGGCACGGAGCAGACAAAGCTGCGGTGCAACGGCAAGCTCACCGCCACGATTCACCGGATCGCGGAGATCGCCCACGGAAAGGTCGGCAAGAAGCAGGCGCACTGGCAGCTGGCCGAGCCCCGCGCCGGTGGGAGTGGACCCTGTGCGTTCCGGTTCCCGTGGGCCCGGCAGTGCACGGTCCGACCCGGAGTCGGGGAAGCGCTCGCGCTGCGCTGCGGCTCCCAGGCGCTCGCTTTGCACCCCGCCCGCGTGACCGGCGTCTGGGCGTGGGACGAGCAGCGCAGCGATCGCGTCGGGGACACGGTCATCCAGCGCCAGCGCTTCCATCTGGTCCAGCGGGGTGACGCGGTTACCGGCTTTGCCGACGACATTCGAGTCCACATTTCGCGGGACGGCCAACGGTATCGCTGTAACGGCAGGCTGCGGTACACGCGTCAGTCCCGTCACCGACTGGAAGGCCGACTCCGCGACCGAGCGCTCTCCCTGCGGGTGATCTCCACCCTGTCACAGCGGGGCCCGTGCCAAGAGACACTCTCGCTGACCTCCCCGCTCACGGGTCAGTGGAAGCCATTCGAAGGACGCGTCGAGCTCTCGCTGCCCGACGGCGGTCGCCTGTTGCGACGCCTGCCAAACCTCCAACCCGTGGGCGTCGGACAACCGCCTCCCGCCGGAGCGAACAGCCCCTGACCGGGTCCCTCGCCGAAGGAGCACACAGTGATCACCAGGGAGTTCGTGGAAAAGCTACCCAAGACCGATCTTCACCTCCACCTGGACGGATCGATCCGACTCGGAACCCTGATCGAGCTCGCCGAGCAGTACGGCATCGAGCTGCCTGCCACCACCGAGTCGGGACTCCGGGAGAAGGTCTTCAAGGACCAATACGACAGTCTCACGGACTATCTACACGGGTTCAAGTACACCGGGCAGGTCTTGCAGAGTGAGCTGTCCCTCAGTCGCGTCGCCTACGAGCTGGCGCTGGATTGTCTGGAAGAGGGCACCCGGTACATCGAGGTACGCTTCGCCCCGCAGCTGCACATGCACCGTCACCTGAGCTGCGAGAACGTACTCAAGGCGGTCAACGACGGGCTCCAACGGGCCAAGATCGCGTTCAACAATCGACCCGAGATACGGTCCGGCGACGAGCCGCACTTCGAGTACGGAATCATCGTCTGCGCCATGCGGATGTTCCAACCGGGGTTCTCCGAGTACTTCGGCGACCTGTGGCGGGTCCATCGCCACTCCGATCCGACGCGGATCTACGCCGCCGCGTCCTTGGAGCTGGCCCGGGCTGCGGTGTACGTGCGGGACCAGTGCGCCATCCCGGTGGTCGGCTTCGACCTCGCCGGCGAGGAGGCCGGATTCCCGGCGGAGACCCATACGGACGCCTTCGCCTACGTGCACAAACACTTCATGAACAAGACGGTGCACGCCGGGGAGGCCTACGGCCCGGAGTCCATTTTTCAGGCGATCACCGACCTGCACGCCGATCGGATCGGTCACGCCTACTATCTGTATTGCCACGAGATGATTCACAACCCCGAGATTCCGGACCCCAAGGCCTATACCCGGGCGCTGGTCCAGTACATCGCCGACCGGCGGGTCACCCTGGAGATCTGCCTCACGTCGAACATGCAGACCATCCCCAGCCTGCGCACGCTCAAGGACCACACGCTGGCGAAGATGCTGACCCAGCGGCAGTCCACCACCTTCTGCACCGACAACCGCACCGTGTCGAACACCACGGTCACAGACGAAATCATGAAGGCGGTGGAGGGCCTCGAGCTCAACGCCACAGACCTGCGGAACTCCATCATCTACGGCTTCAAGCGGTCCTTCTTCCCGGACACGTACCCGAAGAAACGCGCCTATGTCCGCGCGATCATCGACTACTACGACAAGATCGAAGCCGACTTCGGCGTGAGTCAGCACTGATCCACGGCCCCCTCCGGGGGAACCCTCGCTCCGCTCTGAGGTGCCGCAAATAGCGCGCCCCGCGAGCACATACGATCTGCATTTGACGCGGTGGGTGAGCCGTGTTGGAATAGCCCGGGGTCGGAGGACGTCCGAAACCTACAGAACGGAGACAGGGTCGTGAGACGACTGCACTGGGCGACGGCGCTGGCAATCGCAACAGGGACGCTGACGGGCGCCGCTGCTGGAGCCCGAGCCGCACCGACCATCACGCCAGAGATTCGGGTTCGGGCAGCCCGCGTCATCGGAGACGATCACGGCACAGCCACGGTGCGCCGGGTGGCCGAAACGGGGCGGGCGTCGCTGCTGGCCTGCTACCGGAAAAACCTGGCGACACACCCCGGAGAAGTGGGCCTGCTGGCCCTGAGCGTCCGCATCGAGCCTACAGGCAAGGCCAGCACCGTCCAGGTCGTCACCACGGCGATCAACGCCCCCCTCAAGAAGTGCGCGATCCAGTCCGTTCAGGGCTGGCGCTTCGCCCCCTGGCGGGCCAAGACCCGGCAGCTCGCGACGTTGGAGCTGGTCTTCCAGCTCGCGGCCACTCCGGTGGAGCGTTCCATCATCAAGGGGGGGATCCCGGCGCGACTCATCGCCGGCACCCTGGAGGCGCGGATCCCGGGCTTGCTGGAGGCCTGCCTCAAGGGCCTGGTGCTCAAGAAGCGACGCTATCCGCCCAAGCTCCGACTGCTCACCGACTACGACGGCAGCGTGTCCACCGCCGGAGTCACCGGCCGGCTTCCCCGCCTGGCGAACCGCACGTGCTTGGTGCGGCGGATGAAGCTGTGGGACTTCCCACCGCCGGACAACGGCCACCGCACCTGGGTCCTGTATCCGCTGCTGCCCCGTGCCGCCGCGGCCAAGTCACAGGCCGGTTCTCGCTAGCGGGAGGAAATCGAGCTGCGATGTTCACGCTGATCCCGACCCTCCGCAAGCTGTCCCGTACTGACCTGACAGACCTCCTGCTGGTCATCACCGGCAAGAGCCTGATCTCCGAGGAGGCCAGCGCTCAGAAGCTGAGCAGCCGGCTCATTTCGGAGCTGTACAGGCTCTGTGGGCTGCCCGAGGGAGACGAGCCGCTCCTCGAGCGGCACATGATGAGCCGCCTGGCCAATGATCTGCGGATCGACTACGACCCCTCCATGGAGACTGCGGCCATTGCAACCCTCCTGGAACAGTACATCTCGGACAGCATCGTGGAGGACCTGCGACCCTTCATCCAGGTGGCCGTATGCATCGGGTGGGCGGACGGCATGCTCGCCCCGGAGGAGATCGCCGTGATGGACGCGGCACTCTCCCGCCTCCGGCTCCTTTCCCGCCGCCGGAGTGAGCTGCTCAACATCTGCACCCGGAAGATCGAGCCCGAGGCGATCAAGGACATGCTGACCGTCGTGGGCCAGGACGACCAGAAGGCCTGGTCGATGCTGACCCTGGGCTGGGCCGTCGCGCTGTCCGACATGCGTACGCACCCGAAGGAGATCGAGGTCTTCCAACAGATCGCCGCCTACCTCGGCGTCGGCCTGGAGCGCGCCGACGCGCTCCGGGAGCTCGTGACGCGCCGGTTCAAAGACAGCCTGGACGCCAACGCCCACGCCGGCAGCGACGGACATGCACCCCGGGCGCTGGCCAAGGCGACCATGGCCGCCATCACCGCCGCCGAGCTGGACAGCTATCTCCAGGCCGCCACGGGCCTGAAGTCGCTGTCCCTTCTGCTCTCCTCGCCGGTGCGTCTCAGCGATCACGGCGACAGCAGAACCGCGCTCGACGCAATGCTGCGCTCCGACAGCTGGGTGGGCGTCCCCGCGGCCCTGGCCGGGGCGCTGTTTCTCCGACGGCTGGGCGGAGACGAGCTCAGCCAGCAGCTGCTCGCCGTAGTCCTCACCTGCCTCGAGAGAACTCGGTAAGCTTTAGGCCGGGCCCAGGGCGTAGAACCAGCCCGTGGCCGTGCCGATATAGACATTGCCGCGCACCACGCAGGGGGACGACAGGACGCGGCCGCGAAGGTTCAGCTTGGAGAGCATCCGGCCGTCCGCCGCGGCCAAGGTGTACAGATGGCCGTCGTAGCAGCCGAACAGGACCTTGTCATCCACCACCGCGGGGGAGCTCCAGATGGCGTCCGGAGTGCGGAACTCCCAGAGAGGCGCGCCTGAGAAGGCGTGCCGGCAGTAGAACCGGCGATTCTGTCCCCCCACGAAGAGCCGATCCCCCACCACGGCCGGTGTGGACCACCAGCCCTGCTTGTTGCTGAAGCGCCAGATGCGCTTGCCGGTCAGGGCGTCGAAACAGTACAGGTACGGCGCCTCCTCCTCGGCGGCCGTCCAGACCCGCCCAGCGGAAACCACGGGGGAGACGTCGGTGTCACCCCGGGTGCGCGCACGCCAGAGCTGTTTTCCCGTCAGGGCGTCGTGACAGAACAGGGTTCCCGAGAAGTTGCTGGCGTAGACGCGACCGTCCGCCACGGCCGGTGACGACTCCACCCCACCTGAGCCCGGCGGCCCCTCCAGTCCCCCGAGGAACACCTTCCAGATCACCTTGCCGGTGATCGGATCCAGGCAGTGGAGGTACCCGTTCTCACCGCCGAAGTAGAGCTTGTCCTTGGCCACGCACGGGGACGAGTCCAGGTCGCGACCGGTGTCGAACTTCCACACTCCCTTGCCCGTGACGGCGTCCACGCAGTGCAGATGGTTGTCCACGTTGCCGATATACACGCGCCCGGCGTGATAGCAGGCCGAGCTCTTGAACATCCGGCCCGCCTTGTAGCGCCACACGACGCGTCCTGTGTCGGCCTCGAAGCAGTAGAGCCGGCTGTCTAAGGACCCCACGATGACTCGGCCGCCCACGGCGATGGCCGTGCCGGTCCAGCCGGTGCCAGTCCACGTCTTCTTCTTGCGATGAGCCGCGGCGGGGGACACGAACTTCCCCAGTCGATATCGCCAGCGGATCTTCAGCCGATCGGCCACGGGGCCGGTCCCGTAGAATGTGTGCGACGGGTTCCCGCGGAACATCGGTACGCCATCGTCCACTGGTCGCACCACGGCGCCGCCGTCGGCTGCCGCACCGTCGGTTGTCGGGCCCGCGACCGCACTGTCCCCCATCAAAAGCGACGCGTCGCGCTGTGGGTCCCTTCCCTTCGACCGCGGCGACTGCCCCCCCCCAGACCCACAACCGATCCCGGTGGCAACCGACGCCGCGCCGACGCCAACCGTTGTCAGAAAACACCGACGGGTGGTTTGCTTCTCACTGCGCATGGCTGGCATCCTTCGTACCTGATAACGAACAGATCTGCCATCCCTTCCCACTGGTCAAGATTTCCTTTACGGTCCTTTGCATCGCCCTCACCATGCGCTACACCCAGCTGGATGCGGGCCAAGCTCTCCCAGACCCTCGCGCAGAGCGCCCGGGCCTTTCGCGCCGCGAAACGGACCGTGGGCGTGTTCGGCAGCTCCCTCGCCGTCACCGCAGCGTACGCGCCGGTCGGCCTGGTGACGCGCTTCGACGCACGGGTACAGGGGAGGTGGACCCGCCGGTGGGCCGCTGCGCTGACCCGGGGCTTCGGCTTGGGCGTGGACGTGACCGGCGAGCGTCCCGGGTCCGGAGCCCTGATCATCGCCAACCATCGCTCCTACGTGGACATCGTAGCCATCGGAGGCCTGGTGGAGGCCTGCTTCATCGGCAAGGCGGACATCCAGCGTTGGCCGGTGCTCAGCACCACCTTCCGGTTGTCGAACACGATCTTCGTGGAGCGTGACAACCCGGCGAGCGGCCGCAAGGTCCGCAGGCAGGTCACCGACCGACTGCGGCAGGGGTTGTCCATCATCAACTTCGCCGAGGGAACCACCCACGACGCGACGGGCCTGCTCCCCTTCAAGATGGGCCTGTTCAAGGCGGTGTTTGGAATGCAACTGCCTATTATTCCTACGACAATTACCTACAGCGGCGTTGAGCGACGCGTGGAGTGGGTGGGAGACGACACCTTCCTGGACCACTTCCTGCTGCTGGCGGGCCACCGCGCCATGCGGGCTCATGTCCACTTTGGCGAGCCCCTGTTGGCCGACACTCACGACGACCTAGGGGAGCTGGTGGCGGAGGTGCGGCGCCGGATGCTCCGGGACCTCTCCGCCCGGGAGGGGATCGATCCCGACGACTACCCTGAGCTGGCCGGCCAGGACAGCGCGCCCCGTTCCCCCCGGGGCGGGGGTCGATGAACCCAAGTGATCGGGAAAGCCTACACTTTTCCCCTTGACAGCCTCTGCGGGTTACAGTAACTACTCACGCCTCTGGAGTCGGATAGTAAAGGCCTGAGACAATGCAGAAAACCTACAGCGCGAAGCCTGGTGAAGTCGAGCGCAGCTGGTACGTGGTGGACCTGGAGGGTCAGGTCCTCGGCCGCGCTGCCACCGAAATCGCCAAGATTCTCCGCGGCAAGCACAAGCCGCAGTTCACTCCGCACGTCGACACGGGCGACTTCGTCATCGTGATCAACGCAGAGAAGATCAAGCTGACCGGGAACAAGCTGGCGAACAAGCGCTACTACCGGCACAGCGGCTTCATCGGCAATCTGAAGTCCCGGACGGCCGGCGAGGTCATGGAGTCGCATCCGGATCGGGTGGTGCGCGCAGCGGTGCAGGGCATGCTGCCCAAGAACACCCTCGGCCGCGCCCAGCTCAAGAAGCTCAAAATCTACGCCGGGCCCGATCACCCCCATGAGGCCCAGCAGCCCGCGACGCTCACGCTGTCCGGTAACAAGGAGTAAGCCGCGATGACGACGGAAACGCAGGACAGGTGGTACGCCACAGGACGCCGGAAGACGTCCATCGCCCGCGTCTGGATGTCTCCCGGTACCGGGCAGATCACCATCAACAAACGCGAATTCGATGAATATTTCACCCGGGCCACGTCCCGGCTCGTGGTGCTCCAGCCGCTCGAGCTGACCGACGCCGTTCAGCGGTTCGACCTGAAGGTGAACGTGAACGGCGGTGGCATGAGCGGACAGGCCATGGCCATCAAACACGGCATCTCCCGCGCCCTGGAGAAGATGTCCCCGGAGCTGCGCCCGACCCTGAAGCGCGCCGGGTATCTCACCCGTGACGCCCGCGTCAAGGAGCGGAAGAAGTACGGTCGCCGCGGCGCCCGCGCCAGGTTCCAGTTCTCCAAGCGCTAGTCTCCCGCCCCTCGTTTCCAACCCACCAAAACCGACGCCCACTCCACCCACACAGCCCGAGCTCTGCCCTCGGCCAGCTTGGGGAAGTACTTCCCCAAGCTGGCCCAGATGAAATCAAACTCCGCGGGTGTGGTGAACAAGCTGGCTCGGGTTGGAAGGTACCGCTGAAGTTGGGCTACGGCTTCGTGAATCGTTCCTTGTGCCAGTCGCGCTGGTCCTTCATCCACTCTTTCATCTCGTCCTTGTCACCGTCCTTGTTGTCGAGCTCCCAGTGGACTTGGCTCCACAACTTGAACAGCGCCCGCCCGCAGTGCTCGGCGACGCACTCGGCGCATTCATCTAGATCCACGTGGTGGGGCCGAGCCTCGGCCACCTCGCGCACGGTCGCCTTCTTTTCCGTGGCGACCGCCTCCACGAGCTGCTGGAAGAACTGCCGCTTCTGCTGCTCCACCGGCTGATCCCAGGCGGTGAAGTGCTTCATCTTCTTGGCCACGGCCTCCTCGATGGGCTCGGTGAAGCCGGGGTTCATCTGCACCGTGAGCTGATAGTACTTGATCCAGTAGGCCCGCGCCGCGGCGTGGTATTGTTGCAGATCCGTCTCTGTGGGCTGTCGCCACACGTTGTACGCGTCCTCGGCCGCCTTCTGGGCCTTCCACTCGTGCCAGCACTGCTCGTCGGCGAGGGCGTGTACGCCAGTGCCGAAGTACAGCGCCGTGGCCAGGCCGGGGCTGACGGCGTTCACCGAGCCGCAGCTCGGGCAGGTGACGTTAATGGCCTGGTGATAGACGGCCTGGTCAAAGGGGGAGCCGCACTGGGTGCAGGTCACGCTCTGCTGCACCTCTGCCACGGCCTGATTGTAGAGCGAGCGGGCCCAGTCCGAGGTCTTCTTCGACTGGATGTACGCGTAGCTCTCGTCGACGTTCTCCCGGAAGGTGTCATACTTGGCCCGCTGTTCGTCTTCCACCGCGCGAAACCCTTCCCGGTCCTCCTTGGACTTCGGGTCGAACTCGTCCTCGATGCCGTCGAGCTCCTCGCTGATCTTGTCCCAGGCATCGCTCACCTTGGAGCCCAGCCCGTGGAACCGGGTCTGCAGCGCGGTGAAGGCGGCTCCCATGGGTCCGTAATCCAGCGCATGAGCTGCAATGAGCTGGTCCAAGCCTTCGTCGGCCTCGGCGATGGCGGCCTGCACGCGCTCGTTGACCTTGGCGATAAAGCCGTCCCACTTGACAACGACCGCTTGTAGTTTCTGCTGAAATTCTGGTGTCATCGGTGACATTGACCCCTCCGTCGAGCGTTCCCCGACGCTCCTATACCAGTTGTTGGTCACAGTACGCGCAGGTGAAGTCCTTGGCGCTCAGCCGCGGCGCCCCGCAGCCTCGGCACGTCAACGTCACCACGGCCGGTGCCGTTGACGCGGGTTTCGCGCCGGGCTGTGCGCCGACAAACACGTTGCCGAACATCCCCCCCTGCTTGGGCAGCACCGCATTGCGATAGGCCGTGAGCAGCTCGTTGTCGGTCCGCTCCAGCAGCGCCATCAGCCGGTCGTACTTGGACTCCACCCCCTGGCCGACGTCCCAGGCATCGATCTTCTTCAGCGCGATGCGGTGCAGGGACACGATGTTCTTGGTGACGGCCAGGAGCTCCATGGCGGGTGCGCCCCGCAGTGGTTTCTGGGCCGCGCGCACCTGCCGCCGCTCCTCCTCCGAGATGAGGGCGACGTTCCACTGGGCGCAGAGCGCCTGCCAAGCCGCGCTACTCCCGGCCCCCTCCTCGACCTCGTAGGCCGTCTTGAAGGCGTCGCCGAGCTGCGCCCGAAACTGGATCCAGATCCCGTCGATCTGCTGGGAGATCGCGGCCGCGTCCCGTTTCATAGCGACAGATCGTCGTCCATGCCGGAGCCGGAGTACTTCTGCAGGAACTTCTCCCGCAGCTCATCGTACTTCCGCATCGTGGCCATGTCCGTGGCCATCTTCATGGACCAGTACTGGGAGTGGTTGCTGTAGTCGATGGCGGTGATGCCGAAGGTCGCCTTGAGCTGAGCGTTGACGTCCATGCCCTGCTGCGCCCAGGCTTCCTGGGCCACCATGATCTCCACATAGTAGTCGATGGTGCACGGCTCTTGGGTCTTGTCGACCCCCTGGGCCTTGCCAAAGGCGTCCGCGTACTTCTGGGAAATCACGCCGGTGGTGTCCCCCTGCATCTTCGCCATCCAGCCCTCTTGCGCCGCGTCGTAGGTCGCGCGATCCAGGCCGTGCTTGCCCAGCATCTCGGCCATCTGCGCCGGGGTGGTGTCCGCGGCCATGGTGGCCATCTGGGCAGCCGCTGCGGCCCACTGCTCCACCGAGACGCCGTTGACGGGCTCGAGCAGGGTCGGATCCGCAGCCGCGGCCGCGGCCTGCATGTTCTGGATGTCCAGCATGGCGGCCTGGCTCATGGCGTTGAGCCACTCGTCCGTCATCTGGACCTCGTCCTCGCCGCTCTCGTCCTTGCCAAACCGGGAATACTTGTACTGGAGGTAGTAGGTGACCTGCTCGTAGTGCTTCTCGCTCTGGAACCCGTTCTCAAGGATCGCCTGCTCCTCGGTCTTGCCCTCGTTCTGGGCCGCCGTGATGGCGTTCACCTTCACGAAGTAGCCCACCGGGTCGTTGGGATCGAGGCCCGCCCAGTCCATGCCCTCGGCGTCGCACTTGGCCATGAAGGCCAGCATCTTGTCCCACTCTTTCTGGGCGTAGCTCTTCTTCTCCTTGGGTTCCTTTTCCTCCTTCGCCTCCTTCGCCTCACTCTTCATCTTGCTTTTAATCTCTGACTTTGCGGCCGACGCCGGCGAACCACCACCAAACAGCTTCTTGAAGAAATCCCCGATTCCCATATCTGTTCTCCTTCGATGTTTCCGAACGGTTTCCAACTCCCCGAAAGCTGCACAATAGGAGAACTCGGCGCCGAATACAACACCGGACACGGGTGTGTGCGACTTGCGTCGTAGGATGTTTGCCCACACTGAGCCCGCCGTTCGTGCTCGTGCTCATACGATTCTGAGTAGACACTGCTTCGTGCACTGGGTTTTGTTGGGCTCCAGAAACCTGCGTGCACGTCCACGAGCACGTCCACGAGCACGACAGACAGGAAATGTAGGTGAGTGTCCTACGACGCAGGTCGCACCCCCCCACCGGACACGCGCCCCAGGGCTAGGGTCGGACCGAGGCTGTCTTCGGCCGCGCCTTTGGCGTATCATGGCTCCAGGTCCAGCCATGCGACTGCCACTGTTTTGGAAGATCCTGCTGGTCACCCTGCCGCCGCTGCTGGCTTTTGCGGCCCTCGGGTTGACCGCGAACTACCTCGCTTTGCGGGCTCACGACGTGGGCCGGCGCGCGCACTACCTCGCCCAGAAGGAGTCCGAGGCCGAGCTGGGCCGCCGCCTGATCGCCATCTCCCGCGCCGCCGTGGCCCTGCTCCGGGCGGACGACGTGCTGCTGCTTCAACCCGGTGACGAAAAGAGCCGCAACTATCGCCGCCTGCAGCGCAACCTGAGCCGCGTGGCGACCCGCACCGGCGCCCGTCGGATCTACGTCTTCGATCGCCAGCACCAGAGCTTGTGCGACACCGCCTCCGGGGTGGCCATCGGAGCCCGATACTACCACCTGGATGTCCACCGGAGGCTGGTGCGCCAGGTCTTCGAGAACCGGGGGCGGTCCTCGATGCTGTTCACCGGAAAGGACGGCGTGCAGTACAAGACCGGCTTCTCTGCGCTCCGAAGCGAGCAGGGCAAGGTGATCGCAGTGCTGGCCGTGGAGGGCTCGGCAGACACCTTCGCCAACCTGGGGCGGCTGGAGGCGCAGTTGACCTCGCTCCGGGAGGGGCTGCTCTCGCCGCTGACAGTGGGACTGATCGTCGGGATCGGATTGCTGCTCCTGGTGGGAGCCAGTCTCCTCATCACCCGGAGCGTCACCCGGCCCGTCTGGCGCCTGGTGCGTGCGGCGGACGTGATCGCCCGCGGCGACCTCGAGCAGCCCGTGAAGCAGCTGAGCAAGGACGAGCTCGGTGTGCTGGCGCTCTCCATGGACCGCATGCGCAGGGAGCTGCTGGCCCGGCAGCAGGAGATGCAGCTCATGCTGTCCGGGATCGCCCACGAGGTGCGCAATCCCCTCGGGGGCATGGCGCTCTTTGCCGGCTTGTTGCGAGACGAGGTGGCCGAAGAGCCGGACCGCCTGGAGATGGTTGGGCGGATCCAGCGGGAGCTGGAGTACCTGAACACCGTGGTCAACGAGTTCCTCGACTACGCGCGTCACACGCCGCTGCAGCTCGGCGAAGTGGACCTGCTGGCGCTGCTGCACGACCTGGCGGAGCTGCTCCAGGGAGAGGCGGAGAAGAAGCGGGTGGCCCTGACCGTTTCCGGTTCCAGCGCGGTCCGACTCCAGGCCGACGGCGAGAAAGTGCGGCGGGCGCTGCTCAACATCGTCCGGAACGCGGTGCAGGCCACGCCCGAAGGCGGCACGGTAACCCTGTCGGTGCGTGTGCAATCCACCGGCGCCCTGACCGCAACGCTGTCCGGCGCCAAGCGGGAGGCGGTGATCACCTGCCAGGACACCGGCCCCGGCATCCCGGAGGGCGAGGTGGACAAGATTTTCACCGCATTCTATACAACCAGGGAACGCGGAACAGGACTCGGACTCGCCCTGGCCCAGAAGATCGTGTCCGCCCACGGCGGACGGCTTGAGGTGGAGTCGGCCCTGGGAGAAGGCACGGCCTTCTGGCTCGTGCTGCCCATTTCGCAAGGTTGAGGAGGTCCGGCGTGACCACCATTCTGATCATCGATGACAACGAAACCATCCGGATCGGCCTGGCCCAGATCATCAAGAAGATGGGCCACGAAACCATCACCTCGGGCTCAGGGTACGAAGGGCTCGAGCTGTGCCGCACCCGCGACGTGGACTTCGTGATCACCGACCTCAAGATGGACGGCCTGGACGGCGTGGGCGTGCTCCGAGGCGTGCAGGAGCTCGACCCCGACATCCCGACCATGATCATCACCGCCTACGGCACGGTGGAAACCGCGGTGGAGGCCATGAAGATCGGCGCCTTCGACTTCCTGACCAAGCCCTTCTCGCCGGAGGTGGTGCAGCTCAAGGTCAGCCGGGCACTCGAGCTCGGCGCCGCACGACGTACCCGGCGCAAGCTCGAGTCCACCTGCGAATACCTGCAGGAGCGGGAGGTGGAACGCCACGGCGGCTACGGCAAGATCATCGGGACCTCCGACGCCATGCAGGCCGTCTACCGGGTCATCGACAAGGTCGCCCCCACCGACGCCACGGTGGCGATTGCGGGCGAGAGCGGCACGGGCAAGGAGCTGGTGGCCCGGGCGATCCACAACGCGTCCAAGCGCGCCGAAGGCGCGTTCATCGCCGTGAACTGCGGCGCGCTCGCCGAGAACCTGCTCGAGAGCGAGCTCTTCGGCCATGAACGCGGCTCCTTCACCGGTGCCGTGCGTCGTAAGCTCGGGCGCTTCGAGCTGGCCGACGGCGGCACCCTGTTCCTGGACGAGGTCGGCGACATCCCGGCCTCGCTGCAGGTGAAGCTGCTCCGGGTGCTGCAGGAGCACACCTTCGAGCGCGTGGGCGGAGAGCGCACCATCGAGGTGGACGTGCGGATCATCGCCGCCACCAACCGCTCCCTGGAGGAGGAGGTCAAGGCGGGGCGCTTCCGCGAAGACCTGTACTACCGGCTGATGATGATCCCCATCACGCTCCCTCCGCTGCGGGAGCGCCGTGAGGACATCCCGTTGCTCGTGGAGCACTTCGTCGAAAAGCACGCGCCGCGCACCAACCCGTCGGTTCGGGGCCTCCGGGACGAGGCGCTGGGGCGGCTGATGGCCTACCACTGGCCGGGCAACGTGCGGGAGCTCGAAAACGCCGTGGCCCAGGCGCTGGTGTTCGCCGAATCGGAGCTGATCGATGTTGCGGCGCTGCCCACGGTGGTCCAGGGGGAGCCGGACACGGATCAGCTCTCCGTGCCCAAAGGGAAAATGGCCCTCCCGGAGATCCTGGACGAGCTGGAGCGCCAGCTCATCCTCAAGGCGTTCAAGCGCGCCAAGGGAGTCAAGACCGAAACTGCACGGCTGCTGGGCATCAAGACCTCGGCGCTGTACTACAAGCTGGACAAGTACGAGATCAGCTGATGTAGGAGGGGGGTCTGACCCCGCTCCTACATTTCCAGACCCCGGAAAGATTTGACATTCCTCCTGCTCAGAGGCTCAAATATCTGAGATCCGGGGTGGGATCCCCCAATGATCTCGTAAGTGAATATTGGCCCTTGTTTTGCATCTAACTGGGTGCGAGGACAGGTAACCCCCGATGATTCGCTGGACTTCCACAATTGCACTTCTGCTGGCCCTTGGCTGGCCGACAACGGCCCAGGCCGAGTCGTCGAAGCAGACCGTGGGGACCCAGCTCGCGACCTTGAATCGAGCCTTCAACGCGCTCAATCAGCGCATCCTGGAGCGCGCCTCCTTGCTCAAGCGGATGCAGCGTTACCAAGCCACCATCCGACAGACGCGGGAGCAGAAGGCCGGGCCGGCCCGGGACTACAAACTGCGCCGGCTGCTGGCCGAAGCCCGGGCGCTGGCCAAGAGCCTTTCAGGCACGGACGCCCAGCTCCTTCGCGCCCAGCAGGTCCTCGAGCGCGCCAGGTCCGCGCTGCTCAGGACGCTCTCCCGGCTCAAGCAGGCCCAGCAGGAGCGGATCCGCAAGGCACTGGCAAAGACGTCGTCCAAAGACGGACGCAAGCCCACGGTGCTGCGCGTGGCTAAAACCCGCATCGACCCCCTGGACGGGCCGCAGGAGATCAACGAAAAGGCCGACCTGCTCAAGGACTCCGAGGAGAAGATACGCAAGCGCCTGGCCGAGGTCGACCAGGTGATCGGACGGCTCCAGAAGCGTGGGAAGCTGCGCCGCATCGCCCAGGGCGTGGACCGCTACCAGGGTCTTTTTGGGGAAGACGCGAGCCGACGGAAGCTCACGCGCATCCGCCCGAGCAAAGCGCCCGCGGACGCGGCCGGAGAGTGGTCCAACGACCACGATGGTAGCTACCAGCCCGCCCCAGGGTCGATCACCGACGACGGCCTGGGAGGGAGCAGCCGCGGCTCCACGTCCAGCACCTATGCCGTGGTGTTCAAGGACCTGCTCACACCGGCCACCTTGGACGCTCTGCGCAAGGCGGGCCAGTCCTCGGATCCCCGCGTGCGGTTGCAGGCGTTGCAGCGCGTGCGCGAAGAGCTCAAGCGCGCCGCTGCCAAGCTCAAGGCACGGGCTCAGCGCTATCGCCAGCGGGCCAAGACCCTGCGGCAGCGCGAGATCCGTCGCAAGCGCTGATTCCACACCATCCACAGAACCTGATATGCTGCACCCGTGCATGCGCATCGGGCCCGCGCAAGAATCGCTTCGGCACTCGGACGCCGATCCGGCAACCGCGACTGCGTTGTACGGTGGTTCCAGATGTCGATGTGTTCGCTCTCCTCGCGCCACGCCAGGGCTACGCCTCGGCGCCCTAGGCGTTTCGAGCTTGTGCTCGCACGCGCACTCTCCGTCGCGCTGACGCTGGCCGCGGTTGCTCCGGCGCGCGCCAAGACCGAAAAAACGTTGCGCTGGGAAGCCGAGGTGGCGGCCGGCCTGGAGTACGACTCCAACGCCACCCGCCTGGATTCGGACGTCACCGAGCAGGGCACCCCGGTGCAGTCCGGGCTGTTCCGGGGCCAGGGCCGCCTCGCCGCCAGCTATCGCCCCGCCTCGCAGCTGGTCCTCGCGGCGAGCTACGATCTCGCGGGAAAGGTCTTCTGGAGCGAACGCGCCCGCGGGCAGGACGCCGTCATCCACCGCCTCACCGCGGCCCTCGGCCTCCGGCTGTGTGACGGACTCGTGGCCAAGCTGGGCGGCCTTTACCACGAAGGCTTTCAGCGGAGCCCTGATACGTTCGACGAGCCGGGGGCCGGTCTGTTCGCTTTCCGGATGCTCGACGGACGACTCCAGCTGGCCGCAGCACCGAGCCCTGGGCTGGTGGCCGGCATTGCTTTTGGCGCGCGCCAGTTCACGTACAAGCCCGAGAGCGCCCTCAGCTTCAACGCCCTGCTCGCGGCTCTGACCCTGGAGAGCCACCACACCCTCGGCAAAGGCAAGACTGAGTCCGAGCTGGACTTAGCCTTCGCCTACAGCTTCTCCCGGAGGGTGTTCGACAGCGAGCTCGAGCTGCTCTGCCCGGAGCAGATCCCGGGCTGCGCCATCGGAGAGCCGGGCCAGGTGGTCACCTACAGCTACCCCGGGTCCGAGCGGGTGGATCTCTTGCATCGCTTGAGCCTGGAGGTGACCTGGGTCCGCGGGCTGCTCGTCTCCGCCGGGTATGAGCTGGGCATCAGCCGCTCGAACAGCTACGGACTAGGCTATCAGCGCCACGAGTTCACAGCAAAGCTCGTCACCCCACTTTTCTGGAAGATTTACGGAACGTTACAGATTCGGGCCCGGCTTCTCTTCTACGAAGCATCCACGGTCGTATTGGATGACCCCGGGTTCGAGGAAGAGAACCGCAGCCACGCCCTGCTCCAGCTCGAGCGGGTTCTGATCAACCGTCTTCGCCTCGTGGTGCGCTACACGCTGTTCGTGGGGGACCTCACGAGCCCCGACGTCGCCAGCCTGCGCCACTTGGCGTACGTCGGCCTCAGCTACCGCTACAGCAGCAAATAGCTGCAATCACGGGGACACCTCGGAGTGTGCTATACATGGACGGGATGAACGAGTCGTCGCCGGACAAACGCCCCGACCTGGAGCTCCTTCAGGCGGTCATCGACCGGGAACCCGGGGCCTGGCAGGTCTTCTTCAAGCGCCACCAGCGCCTGATCCTGGCTTGCCTCCGCCGGGTCTACACCCGGTATCACGTCCCCTTGACCCAGGAGCAGCTGGAAGATCTGGTGGGGATGGTGTGCCTCGACCTGGTGAAGGACCAGTACAAGAAGCTGCGGCAGTACGACCCTGAACGAGGATACCGCCTCTCCTCCTGGATCGGTCTCATCGCCACCAACATCGCCCACGACGCGCTGCGCAGGCGCGGTCCGCCTCACACGTCCACCGACGATGAGGACAGCCCGCTGGCAGAGCTTCAGAGCAGCCTGCCAGACCCCCTAGAGGTCCTAGATCACAAGGAAAGAGTCGAAATCCTGGCACGGGCCGTGAAGTTCCTGACCCAGACCGACCAGGAGTTCATCCAGCTGTACTACGGCGATCAGCAGTCCCCAGAGGAAATCGCCGCCGCGAGCGGCGTTTCAGTCAACACGGTCTATAGTCGCAAGAACAAGGTGCGAGGAAAGCTCGTCAAGCTGGTTCGGAGCCTGACCCGGACCGATCACCTGCGAGAGCAGTAGGCGGGGAGCCAGGAGGCGGGGAGCAATGAACGAGCTGCCGGGAAGGTTCATCCGATCCGTGCGTACAAACGGTTTGGGTAAAGAATGACAGACAGCAGAGACAAACTCGATCTCGCGCTCAGCGAGGCGTACCGGCTCGCCCGCCGCATCCCCACGCTGCCCGATCCCTCGGACACGGACCCGGACGACGAGGTCCTGCTCCTCGTGCTGGACGGCGCGCAGCACTTCCCCCAAGGCGAGGTCAAGGCGCTCCGCGAGCGGGTCGAGTCCTCCCCCTTCAGCAGCGAGCGCCTCGCCGTCCTCAGCGAAGTGCTGACCGAGGTCCACGACCAGCACCCGGAACCGATGAACCGCCTTGGAACGCCAGTGGAGTCGCAGCGGGATCCCGTACGCCTCTCCTTTGTGTGGGCCCGAGGCTGCCTCCGGTACCTCTGGGGAACGCTCGAGCCCCGCTCCCTGATCGCCGTACCGGTCGCCACGCGCGGCGAGGCGGTGACCGGTCCCCGGGAGGAGACCTCCTTTTTCGACTTCGCGCACCACTTCGCGGGCATCGACGTCGTCATCCAGGTGGAGCGCGTGCGTGACGACCTGCTGGACGTCCAGCTCAACTTCGACGGCGCTGCGCAGCAGCTCGCCCAGCTGCGCGTGACCCTGGCCCTGAAGGGCGGCAGCCTGCTGGATTCACAGCCCGTGGAGCACGGACGCACCCGCTTTGCCGCGCTGCAGCCGCTGGCACACGAAATTCAGATCACCTCCGCGCGGAAGCCCCTGGGGCGGGTCCTGTTGGACGTTCACGCCGAGCGCTGATTTCCCTCCCGAACCACCTGCACAGAATCACTCCTCACGGAGCCTGGTGCTGAGATATCATCGGTGACATGCTGATCCTGCACCTGAGCGACCTGCACCTGTCGCGGTACGGTGAAACCGGCGCCTGGTCCACCCGCACCGAAGACAACCCTGGTGAGCTGCTCCACTCCTGGCACCGCTGGCAGATCGAAGGCGTGCGATCGAAGAAGAACCGGCCCGCCAGACTGCGGCTCGTGGATCCGGAGGGCGTGATCCAGAAGGAGCGCCGCTGGCCCAAACGGGACGAAAAGGTCATCGACAACCTGCTGTCGCTGGCCATGGAACGCCACGAAACCTCGGCCGAGCGACTGATCAAGTCCCGGCCCACGCCCGAGGATCTCCGGGCGATGCTCCGCCTGGACGCCAGGAACACGAACCTCCGGTTCCTGCAGATGCTGGAGCAGATCCTGCCGCTTTCCCCGGACCTGATCCTGCTCACGGGCGACATCACAGACTACGGCTTCGGCTACGATCTGGTGCGCCATTATCTCGCGCCCTGGATCGAGCGGCAGCGCCTGTTCGTGGTGCCGGGCAATCACGACATCAACGACATGATCCCCCGCAAGGGCCGGAAGCAGCGCAGCGCCGAAAAGGTGCAGATCTACCGCCGCTTTGCCGAGGGCCTCGGGCTGGCGCAGACCGAAGGGGGCGCCTGGATGCACCAAGTGGGTGACGTGGTCCTGGTCGGGCTGAACTCGTGCAAACCACCGCGAACGCCCCTGTCCGCCAGCGGAGAGGTATCCCAGGACCAGCTGGATTGGCTCGAGCAACTCGGTCAGGACGAGGCGTTTCGAGGCGCGCGGCTGCGCATCGGCCTGGTGCACCACCACCTGCTCCGCATGCCCTTCGCCCTGGGGAAGCGCAACCCCATCGAGGTGGCCATGCGGCTGCGCAACGCCCCCAAGGTGATGATCACCTGCCGGGACGCCGGCATCGATATCCTGTTCAATGGTCATCGCCACCACGGGTACATGGTCCAGCTCCCGGGCCAGCCGCTGGTCATCTCCTCGCCGTCCTCCACCCTGGGCTGCAAATTCGCGAAGCAGGACTACGTCTGGCTCGTGGATCTCGACTGCGCGCACCCCTTCCCGGTGCTCCACCCCTTCGACGGCCTCCGCGCGAACACCGAGCCCGGCGGCCGACTCCTCGACATCGGCACCGACCGCTATCGGTAGCAAAAAAAAAAGACGGCCTCCCAAGGAGACCGTCTTCAACTAGCTATGAATATGGTTCTGAGGTTCGTTGATTTCTGCGCGGGCCTCCCGGGGAAGGCCGTGTTCCCAGAGGCAATGCTCACTCCGGCTGGCGACCAGGGGCCGACCTTGCCGAAGAGGAGCAGTCCCCTTCTCTACATCATGCCGCCCATGCCGCCCATGCCGCCCATGCCACCGCCGCCGCCGCCCATCGGCATGTCGTCCTTCTTGGGGATCTCGGCGATGAGGCACTCGGTGGTGATCATCAGACCGGCCACGCTGGCAGCGTTCTGCAGCGCGATGCGGCACACCTTGGTGGGGTCGATCACGCCGGCCTTCACCAGATCCTCGTACTTGTCGGTCGCCGCGTTGTAGCCAAAGCCGGCTTTGCCTTCCTTGACCCGCTGCGCCACGATGGAACCCTCCACACCGGCGTTGTGCGCGATCTGCCGCAGGGGCTCCTCGGCCGCCCGCCTGACGATCTCCACACCCACACGCTGAGCCTCGTTGAGATCGATCTTGTCGAGTCCCTTGAGGCACCGGAGCAGGGCCACACCGCCGCCCGGGACAATGCCCTCTTCCACGGCCGCGCGGGTCGCGTTCAGGGCGTCCTCCACGCGAGCCTTCTTCTCCTTCATCTCGGTTTCGGTGGCCGCACCAACCTTGATCACCGCCACGCCGCCGACGATCTTCGCCAGCCGCTCCTGCAGCTTTTCGCGGTCGTAGTCCGAGGTGGAGTCCTCGATCTGGTTGCGGATCTGACTCACGCGCGCCTGGATGTCGGCCTTCTTGCCGGCGCCGTCCACGAGGGTGGTGTTCTCCTTGTCCACCGTCACGTTCTTCGCCTTGCCGAGATCTGCCAGCGTGACGCTCTCGAGCTTGATGCCGAGATCCTCGGTAATGGCCTTGCCTCCGGTCAGGACGGCGATGTCCTTGAGCATCTCCTTACGGCGATCCCCAAAGCCCGGGGCCTTGACCGCGCAGACGTTCAGGGTCCCGCGAAGCTTGTTCACCACCAGCGTCGCCAGCGCCTCGCCGTCCACGTCCTCAGCGACGATCAGCAGGGGCTTGCCCAGCTTGGCCACCTGCTCGAGCAGGGGCAGCATGTCCTTCATGTTGGAGATCTTCTTCTCGTGCGTCAGCACGAGGCAGTCCTCCAGCATGACCTTCATGGCGTCCGGATCCGTGACAAAGTACGGCGAGAGGTAGCCGCGGTCGAACTGCATGCCCTCGACGATGTCGAGGGTGGTGTCCATGGCCTTGGCCTCCTCCACCGTGATGACGCCGTCCTTGCCCACACGCTCCATGGCCTCGGCGATGATGTTGCCGATGGTCGCATCGCCGTTGGCGGAGATGGTTCCCACCTGGGCGATCTCCTCGCTCTTTTTGGTGGGCACCGAGAGCTTCACCAGCTGGGCGACGATGCTCTCCACGGCCTGGTCGATGCCGCGCTTGATCTCCATGGGCTCGTGACCGGCGGTGACCATCTTCGCGCCCTCGCGGTAGATGGCCTGGGCCAGCACGGTGGCCGTGGTAGTGCCGTCACCGGCCACGTCCGAGGTCTTGGAGGCGACCTCCTTCACCATCTGGGCGCCCATGTTCTCGAACTTGTCCTCGAGCTCGATTTCCTTGGCCACGGTGACGCCGTCCTTGGTGACGGTGGGAGAGCCCCAGGACTTCTCGAGCACAACGTTGCGGCCGCGGGGACCCAGGGTCGCCTTCACGGCATTGGCGAGCACATTCACGCCGCGAAGGATCGCCGAGCGCGCTGTCTCACTAAATACGATTTGTTTGGCTGCCATCGTATGGTATCCTTTCTATCTGTGATTTCAGTCAGTTGACATTGCCATCTGCGCTCTACGCGTCGATGACACCCAGCACGTCGTCCTCGCGCATGATGAGGTACTCATCGCCACTGATTTTGATATCGGTGCCCGAGTACTTGCCGAAGAGGATGGTGTCCCCCTTCTTGACGTCGAGGTTGCGAACGCTGCCATCCTCCAGGATCTTGCCCTTGCCGACCGAGATCACCTTGCCCTGGATTGGCTTCTCTTTCGCCGTCTCGGGGATGATGATCCCACCGGCGGTCTGCGTCTCTTCATCCGTTCTCTTGACGAGAATCCGATCGTGGAGCGGACGGAATTTGAGTTTCATCTCTGACTCCTCCTTGTTTGATTTTTTTGAAGAATTTCCGCGGTATATGATGGCTTCCGTAGAAGCCTGTTGTCTCGTTCCCTCCGCCCTTGCCGGACAGCGCCGGAAGGCCTTCTCTGCCAAAGCGCTGGGAAACATAATTCGTCTTCGCATCCTGGCAACCCCGGATCCCAAAAAATATTTTTTAAACAAAGCCGGACAGTTTCAGCCCAATGGGCGGTTGACGCACCCGAGTCCCAGTGACTATGTTAGGCCCCGCTCGAGAATCCAGACGGCGATCCGAGTTCCGGGCAAGAGTTTCGAAACGCGAGATCCAAGCCGAGATCCAAGCCGAGGTTGGCAATGTTGAACGACGAGCAGAAAGACGCGCTCCGGAAGTGGTACCGCAAGACGGACATCCTCGCCGAAGCCAAGGACCTGATCGACCGCGAGGAGTACGAGCCACTCGAGGAATTCATCCAGATGCGGGCGCTGTTTCCCTTGGGGCGCCACACCGAGTTGCCCGATTACCTGCTCGACGACGGCAAGCCGCTGATCCCCAAAAACTGCGATCCCCGCAAGGACCAGGACGAGTGGCGTGACGCCATCGACGTGGGCTGGGAGGTGGTGGAGGCGGAGCTGGGACTGTCCCGGGACCAGATCCACCTGGCGATCAAGGAGCAGCAGGAGAAGTCCTGGGAAACCTTTCTACAGAGCGTCGACGAGCGAAAGCGCGAGCGCGACCAATCGGCCAAGAAGTAAGTAGAGCCCCTTGCATGTCAGCCGTGAAAAAGAAACACCGCAAGAGCAAATCCAAGGCCGTGTCCATTCCCGAGCGGAACCAGGTCGACGACCGGTTCAAGTGGAACCCCAAGGTGATCTTCAAGTCCACCAAGGCCTGGGAAGCCGAGCGCGCGGCCCTGCAGAAGGCCCTTCCCAGCGTGGCGCAGTACCGGGGCAAGCTGAGCAGCGTCACCCAGCTGCGGCGCTGCCTGAGCAAGACCGACACCCTGCGAAAGCGGCTGGAGTATCTCGAAGCCTATGCCTCTCGGCTCTACGACACCGACGTGCGCCGCTCCCAGACCCAGGCCATGACCGCGGCCGCTGAGAAGCTCTACACCGACTTCCGCGCGGTCACGTCATTCCTGGAGCCCGAGCTGCTCGCGCTGCCCGAGCAGAAGCTGCGCCAATACGCTCGGGATCCGCAGCTGGTTGACCACGACCGCTACCTGCTCCAGCTGCTCCGGGATCGCGGGCACGTGCTGAGTCAGCCCGAGGAGACGATCCTCGCCGGGGCTACGGCCCTGGGCATGTCGTCCTACAACACCTACAGGACCTTCGCCTCCTCCGACATGGAGTTCCCATCCTTCACGGACCATGACGGCAACGAGGTGCAGCTCTCCCCAGCCATCTACGCCCGGTACCGCCAGTCCCCACACCGGGAGGAGCGGCGCGAGGTGTTCGAGCGCTACTGGGGAGCCCACAAGACGTACCGCAACACCTTCTCCCGGCTGCTCGGCGGTCAGCTCACCTACTACGACTTCGTGGCGCGGACCCGGAACTACCCCGACGCCCTCAGCGCGGCCCTGGTCCCCTGGGAGATCCCGACCTCCTTCTATTCCAATCTGATCGAGTCGGTGACCTCCAACCTCGGCGCCTTCCACCGCTACCTCCGGCTGCGAAAGCACCTCCTGGGCATCGAGGGTGAGCAGTACTACTACGACATCTACCCCATGCCCATAACCCGGGGCGACCGGACGTACTCTTACAACCAAGCCCAGAAGATCATCCCCCAGGCCCTCAAGCCCCTCGGCGCAGCCTACGGCAAGCTCCTCCGCACGGCCCTGGCCGACGGCTCGGGGTGGCTCGACGTCTTCCCCAACAAGGGCAAGCGCTCCGGGGCCTACAGCTCAAACGTCTACGGCATCCACCCCCTGGTGCTGCTCAACTACAACGGTGACTTCGACAGCCTCTCCACCACGGCCCACGAGCTGGGGCACGCGCTCCACTCCGCCCTCTCCAACGAAGCCCAGCCCTATCCCAAGGCGGACTACTCGCTGTTCAACGCCGAGGTGGCCTCGATCTTCAACGAGGCGCTGCTCATCGAGTACCTGTTGGAAACCGAGACGAGCCCCGACGCGCGCCGCTTCCTCCTGTCGGCCTTCCTCGACTCCTTCCGGGGCACCGTGTTCCGGCAGACCATGTTCGCCGAGTTCGAGCTCGAGGCCTACCGCAAGCTCGAGCGGAGCCAGGCCCTCACCGCCGACTCCCTCAGCCGGCTCTACATGAAGCTCCTGCGCCGCTACCACGGCCACGCCGAGGGCGTGATGGACATCCAGCCCCTGTACTCCATCGAGTGGGCCTACATCCCGCACTTCTACTACCACTACTACGTCTACCAGTACGTCAGCGGCCACGTCGCCGCCACCGCCCTCGCCCAGCGCGTCCTCCGGCAGGGCGCCCCGGCCGCCCGCCGGTACGTCGACAAGCTGCTCAAGGCCGGCTCCTCCCGGGACCCCCTCGACATCCTCCGGGACGCCGGCGTCAACATGCTCACCAAGGCCCCCTTCCAGGCCGCCATCCAACAGTTCGTCTCCCGCACCAAGGAGCTGGAGCGGCTGTCTCGGTAAAGCAAAGACACGTTGGGTGGTTGCTACAGCGGGATGCCCGGGCCTTCGATGACGGGGGGGACGAGGAAGTAGACGGTGCGGGAGTCGACCTGGGTGATGCCGTCGCCCCAGACGTAGATGGTGGCGGTGAAGACCTGGGGGTACTCGGTGGCGGGCACCGTGGTGTTCTCCTTGACGTAGATGTCCCAGCAGACCGGGTCGCCGGGGTTGACCTGCTGGAAGAGATCTACGTAGCCGTTGGTGTCGCTGTCGATCTTGGTGTAGCCCGGAGTGCAGTTGGTGCCGGTGTCGGTGGCTACGAGGTAGTCCACGAACTGAGCCACGGCGTCGATGGTGTCGGTCTGGCCGAACTGGTCGGTGCCGTCGTCGTTGTCCTGGGCGATGGAGGAAATGTCCATGGGTACCTGGGACAGGGCGGTGATGGCGTTGATGATGGACTGGGAGGCCTGGGCCCCGGTGCCGTCGTAGACGAGGGGGATGTTGTTGGCGTCCACCGAGCCCTGGGCGGCCATGAAGGCCATCATGGCGTCCTGGCCGGCCGTGCCCCAGGAGCCGATGCCGTAGATGCCGATGGTCTTGGCGCCGATGGTGGACAGGGCGGCGATGGTGGCGGCCTGGCTCGTGCCGGTGTACTGGTCGAAGCCCTCGTCGGTGACCACCGCGATGATGGGCAGCGAGCCCGGGCGGAAGCAGGGATAGCCCGTGTGACCCGCCGGGCAGGCGCCCGGGGCGTGCGCGGAGTTGGCCTCGTTGGGGATGCCCCCCGGCACGGTGACTCCGGCCTGGGCCGCCTCGGCCGAGCCGTTGCCCGTGGCCGCGCAGTACATGGCCGAGAGCGGCGGCTCGCTGCAGCAGCAGCCGGACTCATAGGCGCTCGAGTAGTCGGGGAAGGCGTTCTGGGCGGTCACCGGGTCGGACTGGATGTCCAGCCGGTGGTCGTACACCTTGTAGTTTCCGCACTCGGCGTACAGGAATGAGCCGATGCCGATCTGCAGGTCGGAGATCTGCGTCATGGCCTGGGCGATGGTGGTCTGCATGTTGGACTTGATGTTGGCCATGATGCCCGACATGGAGCCCGACACGTCGGCCAGGAAGTACAGGTCGGCGCGCGAGAGGTCGGTAGAGAAGTCCAGGGTGTCCTGGCCCGGGGTGGGGGTGTCCTCGTAGGGCATCACGAAAACGAAGTCGCCGTTGGCCTGGGGGTTGTCCTGGGGGTCGTTGGGATCCGTGCCCGCGCCGACCTCGATCAGGTCGGACACGCCGTCGCCGTCCGAGTCCTCGTTCAAGGGGTCGGTGCCCGCCAGGACCTCGGCCCCGTCGGACAGCCCGTCGTTGTCGCTGTCGGAGTCCCGGAAGTTCGGGTGCCCGTCGCCGTCGGTGTCGATGGGCGGCGTGTTCGGATCGGTGTCCCCGGCCTCCTCGGAGTCCAGCAGGCCGTCGTTGTCGCTGTCAAGGTCGAGGTAGTCGGGGATCCCGTCGTCGTCCGAGTCTCGGGCGCCCTCGTGCACGTCGGCGATGGTGTCGCCGTCCGAGTCGACGTCCTGGTAGTCGGGCACACCGTCCCCATCGGAGTCCGGTGGGCTGGAGGGCATGCTGCCCATCTCGATGATGTCGGGGATGCCGTCGCCGTCGTCGTCGAGGTCGGCGTAGGCCCCTATGCCGTCCCCGTCGATGTCCGAAACGCCGTCCACCTCGTCCGGTAGGCCGTTGCCGTCGGAGTCCTCGTCGCGGAAGTCTGGGATGCCGTCGCTGTCACTGTCCACCGGGTACTGGCCCGGGTAGACACCGCCCCACTCGATGGAGTCCGCGATGCCGTCGTTGTCCGAGTCCAGGTCGAGGTAGTCCGGCGTGCCGTCCCCGTCTGTGTCGGTCAGCTCATCCTTGCCCTCGAACTCGTCGCAGATCCCGTCCTGATCTTCGTCCCCGATACACACATAGTTGGGGCCCGCGTCGTTCGAGTTCGAGGCACCGCCGTCGTCGTTGTTGTCGTTGTTCGAGCTGGGTCCGCACCCCACACAGAGCCCGATCACCGCCCACGCGGCGAAGGTCCCAATGATGAGCGGCTGACGCATAACTGACCTCCTGCTGGTTCCTACTGGTAGATTCCTTACCAAAGTCGGTTTCACCCGAGTATAAATGTTACCAGATCCGCGGCCGGATTTGTAGCAATCCGTCACGATCCTGTTTTTCGAGCCATCGGGGCCGCAGGAAGCCCGAGGCAGGGAGCGCCCATGAAGATGACCTACGGTGAGCTCAAACGGCTGGGAAGCCAGGCGCTGCAGGGGGGCCAGCGCGAGGACGCGCTGAAGATCTTCTGGCGGTTGGTGGACGCCGCGCCCAACGAGGTGGATCAGCGGCTGAAGCTGGCGGACACCCTGATGCAGGCCGGGGCCACCGACGCCGCCGGACCGGTGTACGGGGCCACCGCCACCCACGCCATGCAGTCCGGACACCCCCTGAAAGCGATCCTCATCGGGAAAATCCTGGAGACGGGCCGGGTGAACACCGGGCCGCTCTACGACGAGCTTGCCCGATTGTACTCGGCAGACTCGGACCGCATCGCGCGCTACGGCGAACGATTCGCGCCCATGGAAGACGAGGCCAACGTGAAGCCCCCGAACATGGAGGCCGAGCTGGCCCAGGAGGCGCTGGTGGCCGGCGCAGCGCGGGCCGGCGCGGACCTGTCCAAGGTGGGCGAATATCCCCGGATGCTCCACCGACTCCCCCTGCTGTCGGATCTGTCCGGGCACACCTTCCGCACGGTCATCGACGCCATGGTGGCCCATCGACTGCCTGACGGCGCCATGGTGATCCGCGAGGGTGAGATCGGCGCCTCGTTCTTCCTGGTGGCCAGCGGTGAGGTGGTCGTCTACCGCACCGACATGAACGGCCTTGAGATCGAGCTCGCCACCCTGCACGAGGGGTCGCTCTTCGGCGAGATGGCGCTGATCCAGTCCTCTCCCCGGACCGCGTCGGTCAGGGTAGTGGGGGAGGCCGACCTGCTCGAAGTGACGCGGGAGGGGCTGGCGTCTCTGGCAACAGAGATGAACGCTGTCGCAGTGGCCCTCGACCGCTTCACCCGGGAGCGGCTGCTCAACAATCTGCTGGCCACCGCGCCGCTGTTCAAGCCCTTCTCGCGTAAGCAGCGCTTGGACCTGATCAAGCGCTTCACCGGACACGAGGTGGCGCCGGGCACCACGGTGCTCAAGGAGGGCGATCCCGGGCGGGGGCTGTACGTGATGCTCTCGGGCGAGGTGGACGTGACCAAAGCGCAGCCCGGTGAGTCGGTGCTGCTGGCAAACCTCAAGGCCGGCGAGGTGTTCGGTGAGATCGCGCTGATCAAAGACATCCCGGCCACGGCCACGGTCACCGCGGCGAGGCAGTCCACGATTCTGTTCCTGGACAAGACGTATTTCCAGCGGCTGGTCAGCGCCGTTCCTGAAATCAAGAACTACTTCGACAACTTGAGCGAGGAACGTCTAGCTGATACCAGAATGGTGCTCGACGACGAGCTGTTCATCGAAGACGCTGACGAAGACGAGCGGGTTTTAATTTGACGTAGGGGAACCCTCGCTACGCTCTGGGTGCCGCAAATAGCTCACCCCGTGAACACAAACGATTTGACGGCCGTGGGATCTCTCACTCAGCGTCGCAACCTCAGAAAACCGTGATCCAGATGTCAAGGAGGGGCCCAAAAAAGTGAAGGCCCCGGTTCTCACCGGGGCCTTCCCAACACCTCAGAATAGGAAGCAAGGCAAACAAGTAATAATAACATATGCTTAAGTCAAACCAACTCACCGACAGTCATATTTCTACGAAATTCATTGCCCAAGGGGGCCATATTCTAGTTAACAGTGGAACAATATCCACCGGTTAAGTAATTGTGGAGGTCCGGGGGAATAATAGGGCTATAATAAGACGTATTCTAGTTGGGTAACCCTGCAACCTCCGAGCACGCCTACTCTGCAAGCTGAATGCCATCCTGTCCAATTAATCGCCATTCTCTTGATATCTAGACGGATCCGTGGTATCCGCCCAGCCGAGTACCATACGTCTCGCCGCAGAAACCGTGACATTGGTGTCAGGCGATTTTTGAGGCTCGATACTTTTTGCAGACCCGTGGGCTGCTATGTCTGAAAACGTACTATTAATCAGCGCTGACGGCCCGGAGCACCGCGTGGCGCTCCTGGAGAACAACCAGCTCTCCGAGCTGTACATCGAGCGCCCGAACGAGCGGGGCCTTGCCGGCAACATCTACAAGGGCCGGGTGATCCGGGTGCTGCCGGGCATGCAGGCCGCCTTCATCGACATCGGTATCGACAAGGCGGCGTTTCTGCACGTGTCCGATGTGACCGGAGCGGCCCAGAGCGGTGACACGCCCTTTTTCGGCGACAACCGTGACGATCCCCCTGATCCGCTCGACGACGACATCCCGGACTCGAGTAGGGCCGGGGCCCGCGACGTCGAGATCCAGAGCCTGCTGCAAGAGGGCCAGGAGTTGGTGGTACAGGTGTCCAAGGACCCCCTCGGCACCAAGGGCGCCCGGGTGACCACCTATATCTCCCTGCCGGGACGCCACCTCGTGTTCATGCCCACGGTTTCCCATGTGGGCATCTCCCGTCGAATCGGCGGGGAAACCGAGCGCAAGCGACTGCGCGAAACCCTCGAGGAGCTGCGGGACCCGCAATTCGGCTACATCATCCGCACCGCGGCCGAGGGACAGCCCCCGGAGAAGCTTGCGACCGACATGGAGTTCCTCTCCAAGCTGTGGGACGAGATCCAGCGCAAGAGCCAGCCCGCGACCGCACCCAGTCTGCTTCACGCCGACCTGGACCTCATCCTGCGCTGCGTCCGCGACCTGCTCAACACCGAGGTGGACAGCTGCCTGGTGGACGACGAGGAGCAGTACGAACGGATCCGGGACTTCATCGAAACCTTCATGCCGAGGTATCTGAGCCGGGTGAAGCTCTACATCCTGGAGGAGCCGATCTTCGACCATTTCGGCACCGAGGCGGAGATCGACCGCATCCTCGACCGCAAGGTGTGGCTCAAGTCCGGGGGCTATCTCGTCATCGACCAGGCCGAGGCGCTCACGGCCATCGACGTCAACACCGGCCGCTACGTGGGACGCCGCAACCTCGAGGACACCATCACCCGGATCAACCTGGAGGCGATCCGCGAGATCGCCACGCAGCTCCGGGTGCGGAACCTCGGCGGCATCATCATCATCGACTTCATCGACATGGAGAAGGAGGCGAACCGCGAGAAGGTGTGGCGCGCGCTGGTCGAAGCCCTGCGGCGGGACCGCGCCCGCTCCAACGTGGGACGGATCTCAGAGCTCTGCCTGGTGGAGATGACCCGCAAGCGCACCCGTGAGAGCATCGGCCGCATGATGACCCATCCGTGCTTCTATTGCGACGGCAAGGGCTATCTGAAGTCCCCCACCACGGTGTGCTTCGAGATCCTGCGCCACATCCGAAGGGAGTGTCACCCCGCCCGTTGGTCCACGGTGCACGTCTTCTGTCACCCCGAGGTAGCCGTGCTCATGGCCCAGGTGGAGGCAGAGCACGTGACCCGGCTGGAGGAGCGACTCGGCATCCCGATTCACGTCAACGCCGAGAGCTCCTTCCACCTCGAGCAGTACGAGGTCACCGACCTGCCGCACCCCACCCGGATCGGCATATGAGCCACGCCGGGACAGGGACCCCGGCCGACGATCGCCCCATCCTGGTGGCCTTGGGCACGAGCCTGGGCGACCGCCTGCAGCAGCTCACCGACGCGGTCACACACCTGACACGTGCCAAAGGCGTGCGCGTTGTCCGCGTCTCAGCGGTGTACGACACCGCGCCCGTGGGCGGTGTGGCCACAGAGCGCTTCCTCAACGCAGCCGTAGAGCTCACCACCGAGCTGTCCCCCCTTGCGCTACTCGACACCCTGCAGACCATTGAAGCCGCCCTCGGCCGCACGCGCTGGCAGCGCTGGGAGGACCGCACCATCGACCTCGACCTCGTGTTCTGGGGCCGCCGAGTAGTCGAGCTGCCCCGCCTACGCATCCCCCACCCCGAGCTGCACCGGCGCCGCTTCGTGCTGCAGCCGCTGGTCGACGTCGCGCCGGACGCCTTGCATCCCACCCTCGGCAAGACCCTGCAGGAGCTGCTCGAAGCGCTCCCGGAGGAGGCGGACAGTTGCATCCGGCAGCCGGAGAAAATTCTGACGGGTGCACCGAACCGCTGAACAGCTTGGGGAAGAAATGGTACCAGCCGGCGGGGGGGACGGAGGCTGCTGTCTAATCGGGCCGAAGGGTGAACTCGCGGACGGTGACGATGCGCTCCTCATCCATGTCGACGAGGAAGGAGCGACCCTGGCCGAACATCCCGTCGTAGGAGAGCAGGTACCACACGTCCAGGGTCCAGCGATGGTAGCCGGTTTCGCAGGGCGGGGTCCACGAGGTCGCCTCGGCGTCGCCGAGGGCATCGGGACGATCCGGCACCTGCTTGAGGAGCTCGTTGAACTCCTTGCTCCGATGCACGATGCTGATGGCCTTGGTGGCGTCCTGGGTATCCAGCTCGCGGCGCCAGACCGACGTGAGGCGACTCGCGATAAAGGTGCCGTCGAGGTGCAGATCGATCTCATAGGCCTCGTCGGCCACCAGATCGGCAAAGTCCGGCACATCGAACTCGGGATACTTGTCGTTCCGGGCGATCTCGGAGGCCCGGGCGCGCTGATCCGCCCATCCCACCTCTGCGGAATCCTCGGAGTAGTAGGCGTACACCCGCAGCACCAGCTCCTTGGACGGGAGGCGATGATCCCAGTCGAGGATGGGGATGAAGCTGTGATACGTGTTGCCCTTGAACGGAACCACCGTGGGCAGCACCTCGGAAAATCGCTCCGCGTCCTTGCCGTTGCGCAGCAAACGCTGATGGAGCACCCGGGGGTGGGCGATCATGGCCTTGGCAATTTTTGCCTTGATTTCCGTGTGCTGGCTCATGGACGGGTTAGAGCTCTACGCCCCGGTTCGCGGTTCCCCGCAGCTCGCTCGCAAGGCCCCAATATACGGACGAACCCTACCCAAGCCAAGATGTAATCACTCTTGGAAAAACGCCACGGTGACTCCGTCGCCGCCTTCGCGGCGGTCGCCGGACCGGGCGCGAAGCAAGCCGGGGGCAGCGCGGAGCTGCTGCCGCACGAGCTGGCGAAGCGCCCCGGTGCCGTGACCGTGGATGATCAGCACCGAGCTCACCTCTTCCAGCAACATCCGGTCGAGGAACCTGCCGAGCGCCTCCTCGGCCTCATCGACCCTGAGCCCACGCAGATCGCAGGTCGTCTGCGGCTCGCGAAAGTGGATCGGCTCTTGGGCCTGGACGCCGCCGGAGTCGCCGGAATCGGTGGACGCCTGCGGCGGGCGGGCCGACCCGGCCGGTGTGGGCCTGGGTGAGGCAGGTTTGGCAGCAACCAACACCCGCGCCTCTGAGGCGTCGATCCGCACCTTGAGGGCGCCGGCCTGCACCTGCACCGCGTCGCCGCTCCGGGACACCACCTTGGCCAGCCCGCCCAGCCGCACCACCCAGATCTCGGCGCCGGGCACGAGATCTGCGTCCTCGGCGGCGCGCGAGGGCGGTGTCGGTGTCTCCGGCGCATGGGTCGAAACCTGGCCCGCGCGCCGGTTAATCCGTTGCTCTTCCTGCACGAGGTCGCTCTCGGACTTGGCCTTCCGCAGGCGACGACGCACCCGTTCTAGCTCGTCCCGCGCGGTCCGCAGGGCGGTGACCGCCGCGTCGTAACCCTTTTTGTGGAGCGCCCTCCGCTCCTCTTCCAGGCTGCGCTGCGCCTGCTCAAGCGCGGTCTGGGACCGCTCCAGCTGCGCGCGCTGGGTCTGGATCGTCTCACGCTCGGCCGCCAGGACGCCGCGCTCGTGCTCGAGCTGCTCGAGCAGCCGATCCAGCTTGGCGGCGGCAGGATCCAGCAGCCCGGCGGCGCGCTCCAGCAGCTCCGCCGGCAGCCCGAGCTTGCGCGCCACCGACAGCGCGGAGGAGCTGCCCGGGGCGTTGAGGATCAGCCGGTAGGTCGGCCGGATCCGCTCCATGTCGAATCCCATGGAGGCGTTGGCGAATCTCGCGTCCCGGCTGGGGAGCTCCTTGAGCTGCGGGTAGTGGGTCGTGACGAGCACCTGGGCTTCCCGGTCTGCCAACGCCTCGACGATGGCGCGGGCCAGGGCCGCTCCTTGGATGGGGTCGGTGCCCACCGCCACCTCGTCCAGGAGCACCAGCGCCCCCGGCCCCGCCTGCTCCAGCAGCCGCCCCACGTTGGTCATGTGCGCCGAGAACGTCGAGAGGCTGGCTGCGATGGACTGGTCATCTCCCATGTCGGTGAGCACCGCGTCATAGAAGGGGATCCGGCTCGCCCGGGTGCAAGAAGGCACCAGGCCCGAGCGGAGCATCAGCGCGCAGAGCCCCACGGTCTTGATCAACACCGTCTTGCCGCCGGTGTTCGGCCCGGTCACCACCAGGGTGGTGCCGGAGCTCAACTCCACGTCGTTGTCCACCACGTCGGTGCCGGCGAGCACCATGAGCGGGTGCCGCAGCCCGCGCAGGCTCAGCTGGCCGTCGGGGGCGAAGGTCACCTCGCCACAGCCCAGGTCGTCGGCCAGCCGGGCCGAGGCCGACACGACATCGATCAGCGCCAGCCGTGCGAGGTTGGCCTCGATCGTCTGCCGCTCCTCGTACACCAGCGCGGACAGCTCGGCCAGGATCCGGCGCTCCTCGCGCTGCAATTCCGCCGCGGCCAGCTTGATGCGGTTGTTCACGTCGATGATGGACTCAGGCTCCATGAACACGGTCGCGCCGCTCGCCGACGAGCCCAGCACGATGCCCGGCACCTCGTGACGCAGCTCGGCCTTGATGGGCAGGACATAGCGGTCGTCGCGGTCTGTGAAGTAGTCGTCCTGGAGCCGACGCTGCATGGCGGGATCGACGAGCAGCCCCTTGAGGCGTCGGATGGCCTCCTCCCGCAACCCCCGCGCGCGAGCCCGGAGCGCCCCCAGCTCGCCGCTGGCGTGATCTGACAGCGCGCCGGAGTCATCAAAGCAATCTTCGATGGCGCCTCGCACGTCTGCCAGCGACTTCACCGCCCCGAGCAGCGCCCCCAGCTCGGGCAGCGCTTCGGCCTGCGCCTTGCCCAGCCGGCGCAGCTCGTGGCACACCCGAAGGGTCGACGCCACGGCGAGCAGATCCTCGGGATCCAGCACTCCCCGCTTCTCCACCCGCCGCAGCACGGGCCGCAGATCGACCGCCTCCGCCAGGGAGATGCGTCCATTGCGCTCCCGCAGGATCCGGCACTGCCCAACCAGCAGGAGGCGATCCCGGGCGTCCTGCTCGCGCTCGAGGACAGTGAGCGCCCGGGCGCGCTCCGCGCCGCGCAGGGTCTGGCACCGGTCTGCGAGGTGGTCGAGAAGCCCCTTCCAGTCGAGGTCGGAGAAGGTTTTCAGGGGAAGCGCTGACATCGCTCGACTCTCCCTCCGATACGATCAGATGGCCCTCCGGATCGCCTTCGAATCGGGGTGGACTATCCTCCCGGGATCCTTCGTCTGTTCCGCTTTGGATCCCGCCGTTGACTACACCCAACGACCGCTCTACTATGTTGTTTTTGATCGATGGACAACACTTATTTCGTCCTCATGACGAGATGCGCGGGTGATCATGGCTAAGCGACGCGGACCTTCCATCAGTCTCAAGATGATCATCAGCTCAACGCTATTGATCCTGGTGATCGTAGGACTTTTTGGATTCCTCGGCATTCAGAATATCAAGAACATCTACGATGATCAGGCGCAGCAGCAACAGAAGATCTTCGAGCAGTCCACGCGCGAGCACGGCTCCTCTCAGATCGACACCCTCGCCGAGGGGATCCTGACCCCGCTGAAGGGAAACGAGTTCGAATCCATCCACCCCATGCTCATCCGCGCCAAGCAGCATGACGTGTTGGTCCGGAACATCTGGCTGATCGACCAACAGGGGCGCCGCGTGAGCTCGAGCGACGACGCCGACAACAAGGCGTTCCAGCAGCAATGGGACACGAACGCTGACAAGATCAAGCCCTTCGGTCACATGCTCCTTCCCCAGAAGTTCCTGCAGTCCGTCACGGCCGGGGGGAAGCGCGGAGCACCCGTGGCGCCCAAGCCCCCCATGCCGGCGATGGAGGCGCCTCCACCCATGGACGGGGAACCCATGGCAGAGCTGAAGGCCATGAAACCCGCCGAGGGCGAAGAGGCTGCGAACGACATGGAGGGCGATGGGACGATGTCCCCTGCCATGGCCTCGAAGATGGCGCCCGGCATGGCGCCCAGCATGGCGCCGATGGCGGCCGCGGCGAAGAAGACGCCGAGAAGAGTGGCGATGCAGACCAGCGTGCGCTCCCTGATCCGGGACTACAAGGGTGAGCGCGTCATGGTCGTGGGCAAGCCGATCATCGCGCTGGGCACCTACCTGGGCAGCGTCTTCGTGGTCTACAGCCTCCAGCGGCTGAAGGAACAGATGACCCGCATCCAGCGGCTGAAGGAGCGGAAGTTCGCCGAGGCCTGGCAGCGCTCGGCGCTCATCGGCGGGCTGTTCGTGGCCATCGGGCTGCTGATGGCCATCTTCCAGGGGCTGCGCATCTCCAAGCCCATCCGGCTGTTGGCGACCCGCGCCACGCAGATCGCCCAGGGTGAGCTGCTGACCCGGGTGGAGGTCACCACCAACGATGAGCTGGGGCTGCTGGCCGAGAACTTCAACTTCATGGCCGACCAGCTCGTGATCCTGCTGCGGGAATCCGAACAACAGGGCGCCGTGCAGAAGGAGCTGGAGGTCGCCCGGAACATCCAGGAGAGGCTGGTGCCCACCAGCGACATCGTCGATCGACCGTTCCTGAGGCTGTCAGGCTACTTTGAGCCGGCGTCGGAGTGCGGGGGCGACTGGTGGACCTACCACGACCTCGAGGACGGCAAGGTGCTGGTGGTCATCGCGGACGTAACCGGCCACGGCGTGCCGTCAGCGATGATCACCGCCACGGCCAAGAGCGCCGTGGACACCCTGCGCGCGGTGACGAACAACAACCTCACCGTGACCTACCTGCTCGAGATCCTGAACCGGGCGATTCTCGAGTCTGCCAAGCGCAAGTTCGTCATGACGTGCTTCGCGTCGATCATCGATCCGGTAAACCACACGATCACCTTCGCGAACGCCGGGCACAACTTCCCGTACATCTACCGAGAAGAGGGGGGCCGCGGCAAGTTCAACGTGCTGATGACCCGCGGCAACCGGCTGGGCGACATGGAGGATTCCACCTACCAGGCCAAAGTTGAGGACCTCGCGCCCGGCGACACCATCGTGTGGTACACCGACGGCATCGTCGAGTGCGAGAGCGAGATCGGCGAGGAGTACGGCGAAAAACGCTTCCGAAACTCCATCCGGAAGCTCGCGGGCCGCGAGCCCGACGAGGTCAGGGACGGCGTGGTTTCGGCGGCGGTGAGCTTCTTTGGCAAGATGCTGCACAAGGACGACATCACGATGGTCATCGGCAAATACTACGAGCCGGGAACCGCGCCCGCGCTGAAGACCAAGCCCGAGGGGGCCGCTGGGGGAGAAGGAGCCGCCGGCACACCTGCGGGCGCTCCTCCCACGGCGGAAAGCGCAACGGACGCCGACGAGGCGCAAAAGGAGACAGAGGCATGAGGTGGTGGATCGTCATTCTGTTGGTCACGGCGCTCCCGACCACGGCCTTCGGGCAGGGTCGAACGAGCGGCGAAACCCAGGCCCAGCAGGCCGTCCTCAAGGCCGACAGGGCCTTTGACGCCAAGAACATGAAGGAGGCGATTCGCCTGTACAACCAGGCCCTCGTCTACGACCGCAGCCTCACACCGGCCTACGTGAAGCTCGCCATCGCGTACTATGCTACAAACCAGTACCGGCCGGCCGTGGCCAAGCTGTCGATCTGCCTCCAGGTGTCTCCGGCCGCCGTCAAGTGTCACCTCTGGATGGGGCTCCATCTGCTCGAGCTGAAGCAGAAGGCCAGGGGGATCCAGGCGCTGCAGAGCGCCGTGAAGCTCGACTGGAAGCTCCCCCTCGCCATGCGAGAGCTCGGGCAGTACTACTTCAGGGAGGGCAACTGGGCGCGCGCCGAGAAGGCGTGGTGGACCTTCCTCAAGTTCCGGGACAAGTCCTGGCCGGCCAAGGTGGACTTCAGGGCCCACTTCTTCCTGGGCCGGATCTACCTCAAGCTGGGCAAGTTCGCGGCCGCGCAGACGCACTTCACCAAGGCCACGAAGCTGCGGACCCGTCACCAGGCCGCCAAGCTCGGGCTGGCAGACGCCCTGCTGGGTCGCGGCTACTACAACACCGCGTTGAACCTGTACCTGGGGCTCGAGAAGCTGGCCCAGCGCAGACCCATCATTCACTTCAACCTCGCCCGCTGCTACTACCGGATGCGACGGAAGGGCAAGGCCCTCGCCCATCTCAAGCAGTACGCCGCGCGCCAGCCGAACGACATCCGCTCGGTGATCCTCGAAGGTGACATCTATTTCTTCTTCCGCAACTACGACCAGGCGCTCGCCACCTACAAGCGGGCGACCCAGCGCGCCCCGGGGAACGTCGCCGCCAAGGTCAAGTACGGGGAGGCGCTCCTGCAGCAGAAGAAGCTGACAGAGGCGCACGCGGTGCTGTCGGCCGCAAATCGCAGCCTCCCGAACAACCCGGAGATCCTGCTGGCCCTGGGCCGGGCCCTGCTGGGGCTGAAGAAAGCGACCGAAGCGGTGGCCATCTTCGGCGAGCTGCTGAAGCTGCGACCCAAGAGCGACGAGGGCCTGTCCTACCGGGGCGAGGCCCAGCTGATGGCCAAGCAGGTGGATCAGGCCATCGCGGACTTCGAGGGCTCCCGGAAGCTGAATCCAGCAAACTGGCGCGCCAAGCGCGGCCTGATCGACGCCCTCAACCGACGGGCACGGAGCCACCTGCTCCAGGGCCAGGTGAACCTGTCCCTGGCCGACCTGTCCAAGGCCTTCGCCCTCGACCCCTCGCGGATCTTCACGAACACGAACCTGGGCATCGCCTACCTGCGGGCCAAGCGCTACACGGAGGCCCTCCGGCACCTGACCGACGTGCACACACGGCTGCCGCGCAACTTCGCGGTGAACCGGCTCCTGGCCAGACTGTACTTCGACACCGGGAAGACGGCCGCGGCGCGCAGTCACTACGTGCGCGCGCGCGGCGTGGCCAAGAAGCTCCCGGCGCGGTTCCAGGCGGAGGTGGAGATCGAGCTCGGGGCCCTCCTGGCCGGCCTGGGAGAGACGAACAGCGCGGTGGACGTGCTCAAGAGCGCAGTGTCCAACGCGGAGGGAACCAAGCAACTGGCGCCCATCGCCCAGGGAAACCTGGCCATCGCGCTCATGGACCGCGGCTATCGTCTGCTCGAGTCCGGCAAGGGCAAGGACGCGGTGGCGGACCTGGAGCTCGCAAACAGCTACGTCGAGCACCTGAAGGGCAACCAGCCCCTCCTGGTGCGGTTCCTGCTGGCCATGGCCTATCTCGAGGCGGGCCAATGGGCCAAGGCCGCCGGAGCCTTTGACAAGCTCCGCGGCCGCCGCCTGCTCGCCAAGGTGCTGAAGCCGCCCTTCGACAAGATCGGCGCCAAGTACTTCCAGGCCTACACCCAGTACCGCCGCGGCGGATACGAGGCCGCTGCGACCGCCATGAAGCGCTTGATGCGCCGGGCCCCCGGCAAGGTCAAGGGGCGGCTCCGGGCCATCATCGCCTCCGCCTACGAGTTCCGCGCGGTCCAGCACATTCACGGCGGCCAGCACGGCAAGGCCGCAAAAATGTACCGCCAGGCCACCACCTTCGGCCTCACGCGCCAGGGCCGCCACAACGAGGCGGTCTCGCTGTACCGCAGTGGAAAGACCGCCAAAGCCCTCGCCATCTGGCAAGGCGGCGGCATGCCGGCCACGGCCTTGTGTAATGTGGGCACGCACTATGACAACGCCGGGAATCCGCAGAACGCCTACACGTTCTACAAACGGTGCCAGGCGCGCGGCGGGGCCGGCGGCTCCATTGTCAGCCGCATGAACACCATCCAACGGCTCTTTGGCTACAAGTGATGAGGAGGAACGCCATGCGTACCACGAACGTAGGTGCTCATCGGGGTGCTATTTGGGCCAGGTCCAGCGCGCAGCGAGGGTTTCCCCGGCGTGGGCGGTGGATGACCCTCTTCGTCGCCCTGCTGCTCCCCGTCGTCGCGCTGCTGTGGGGCGAGGACGCCCTAGCGCAGCCGGCCGCGCCCACCGAGATCAAGCTCGGCATCTTCGCGCCGAACTCGGGCTTCACCAGCGGCTCCAGCTTCAGCTACATCACCGGCCTGGCTCGCCACGTCCAAAGCGTGACAGGCATCACGACCTCGGGAAATGTCTGGCGCAATGCCGGCGCCTTCCGGCGGGCCCTCGGCGGGCTGCACTTCGCCGTGGTGGATCCCATTTTCCTCTGCCGTCGACGTCTCGCGGTAGTGGCCAGCGGCCGCCTGGGCGGCGGCTCCAAAGCCGCCTGGGGGCTCTTCGTGCGATCGGGCATCTCCGGTTTGTCCGGGCTCCGGGGCAAACGGATCGCCCTGGCCGCATCCGGCTCGGGGGACGTGTCCTTTGCCGAAGGCATGCTGGGCGGCCGCCTGGCGCTCAAGGCCTACTTCTCCGGGATCGTCTATCGAAAGGATCTGCGGTCGGCCATCAACGCGGTCAAGGCCGGCCAGGCCGAAGCAGTGCTCGCGCCCGTCTCACTGGCCAAGGGGCTGCGGAAGATCTACTCCACGCCGAGCGTGCCCAACGCGGGCCTGGCGGTGATCAAGACGCTCCCCCCGGACATTCGCAAGAAGGTGTCCGCGGCCATCCGCGGCTACGGTGCCTCGGGGGTCGGTGGTTGGGGCGGTGTGGCCAGCTACAGCTGCCCCTCCGGCCGCGTGCGCTTCCCGGTGGTGCTGGTGAACCAACGCTACGTGCCGCCGGCCCAGGCAGGCATGATCCGGAAGCTCCAGCCAGGCAAGGGCTATCGCCTGGCGCCGATCCTCGATCACTTCCGCGTGCGCTAGCGCAGCCTATTCACGGCTGACAAGGCGAGCCCGGGGACGCTGGCGGACGCGGGAGCGCCGACGGACGCGGGAGCGCCGGCGAACGCTGGGGCGCCGGCGAACACGAGCGCGGTGGCGCACGCGGCGGCCTGCGCGGCGCTTGCGCAGGCAGCGGCCGTTGGCGGCGCGCTGATAGCCCCGACGGCAGGGCCTGGCCTCGCAGTCGCCCAGGGCCGGGCGAAAGCGCTGACCCAGCGGGCAGATCCGCGGCACAGCCACGCACCGGCCCAGTGGATTCTGGGTGAACCCCGGGCCGCACAGGCGCCGGTGCCGCGTGCACATCTGATCCCGACCGCGGGTCGTGCCATGGGGGCAGACCTTGGGCACGCAGCGGCGCCCCGGGGCCCTTCTGAAGCCGTCCGGGCACTCTCGTCGGCGACACTTGAGATCATCCCCCCGGGTCCAGCCCGGAGGGCAGCTGTCTCGTACGCAGGTCCCGGCGTAGGTGCGGTGGAAGTGCTTTGGACAGCCCCCTGGCCGGCACTTGAGGTACCGATCCCGCCCCCATCCTTTGGGACAGGTTTCGTGCACACAGGTGACCGCGCCGAAAGGCCAGTGGAAACCGGCCTTGCAGCGGCGCGTCTTCGCACAGGTCCCGTCCGGCATGAGCTGCCGGTCTGGGGGGCAGCGCACCCGAACGCACCGCGCCTTGTGGGGCAGCTTCACCGTGCCCTGGGGGCAGCGGTAGCAGCGGAAGTCCGACGCCCGATACCAGTTCCGCGGGCAGTGCAGCGGCACACAGCCGCTCCCGCCCGTGGGCGCGAACTGCCGCGCCGGGCACGCCTCGCAGCGCCCATCCGGCCGCCGCTTCCGGCCTTGGGGGCACCGGTCCGGCACGCACGCTCCGTGGCCCTTCCACTGGTGAGATCCGCTCTGGCACACCGCGCATTTCCCATCCCGACGCAGGTGCTGCCCCGCCTGGCACAGCCGGGGCGCACAGCGCCCGTCGGAAAGCCGTGCCTGGCCTGCCGGACAGCCCGCCGCCACGCAGCGTCCCTGCCTGGCCACGGTGCCCCTGGCACACAGCAGCTTCGGCGTGATGCACCGCCCCTGCTGCAGGACCTGATCCCCCTGGCAGCGCAGCGGGAGCGCCGGCCGGGCCGCCCCCGCGCCGCCCCCGCTGTTCAACCCCATCCCGCCGACGAACAGGATGCCCAAACAGCTCACGAATCGTCTCATGTCACTCCTGGGGCCGACGGCACACGTACCGGTCCCCATTCCCTTGTATCAGGGACCTCCCAAAGGTCGAAATTTTTGGCCGACGCAGGCGGATTGGAAAGGAGGGTTACCGTCGGGGCTCAGGGCCCGAGCCCTCGATCCCCGGGGCGGCGAATCAGAGGCACTGGGTGTTGTTATTGGGGTTGATGGTCCCGGGGCAGCTGCCACCCGCCCCGTTGCAACCTCCCGGCGAATCGCACCAGTCACAGGATCCCACCGTGGCGTCGGCGCAGTCGCTGTCGATGATGCCGCAGCCGCAGTCACAGGCGCCGTCGCCATAGTAGCCGGGAATGCAATTCCAACCGGGTACGCCGCCCGTACAGGTCGACAGGTCAAAGGCACAATTGGAGCAGCTGATGGTTCCGCCGGTGAAACCCAGATCCGCGCACGTAGCGCCGGCGAGCTGACCCAGGTCTGCGCCGTCGCACTCTTCCAGTCCCTCCGCGGTGCCGTCGCCGCACACGGACAGGGTGCACTGGGTGATGTCGAACAGGCAGTTCGCCTGGCAGGCCAGGGTGCCGCCCGCGAAACCCAGGCCGAGATCCTCGCAGCCCGCCCCCTGCAGGTCGGTCAGGTCGCACTGCTCGGCCCCCTCCTGCACGCCGTCTCCGCAGGTCGTCGCGGTGCACTGGGCATTGTTCGCCGGGTCGATGATCCCCGGGCACTGCCCGCCGATGCCGTTGCAGCCACCCGGCGAATCGCACCAATCACAGGCGCCGACGGTGGCGTTGGCGCAGTCCGTGTCAATGACGCCGCAGCCGCAGTCACAATCGCCGTCTCCATAATAGCCCGGAACACAAGTCCAACCGGGCACACCCGAGGTGCAGCCCGAGAAATCGAACAGACAGTTCGCGCCGCAGGTCAAAACGCCGCCGGTGAAGGTGAAGTCCGTGCAGTCGGCGCCCTGCAGATCGTTACCGTCGCACTGCTCCCCCGTCTCCTGGACCCCGTTGCCGCAGACCGGGTTGATCACGCACTGGGAGGTGTCGAAGGCCTGGCAGCTCGACGCGGCGTCACAGGAGAGCGTACCGCCCGTGTAAGGCAACCCGAGGGTGGTGCAGTCGTTGCCGCCGAGATCTGCGCCGTCACACACCTCTCCGCCCTCGGCCGTATTGTTGCCGCAGACCGCCGCGGTGCACTGAGTGGTGACCCAGCCGTCGCAGGTGTTGTTACAGGCCAAGGTGCCGCCGCCGAAGCCCTGGCCGATGGTGGTGCAGTCGTTCTGCGCCAGGTCCGCACCGTCGCACAGCTCCGCGCCTTCGGCCGTGTTGTTGCCGCAGACCGGCATGGTGCACTGCGTGATGTCGAACAGGCAGTTCGCCTGGCAGGCCAGGGTGCCGCCCGCGAAACCCAGGCCGAGATCCTCGCAGCCCGCCCCTTGCAGGTCTGTCAGGTCGCACTGCTCGGCCCCCTCCTGCACGCCGTCTCCGCAAGTCGTCGCGGTGCACTGGGCATTGTTCGCCGGGTCGATGATCCCCGGGCACTGCCCGCCGACGCCGTTGCAGCCCCCCGGGGAGTCGCACCAGTCGCAGGCGCCGACGGTGGCGTCGGTGCAGTCCGAGTCAACGACACCACAGCCGCAATCGCACGCACCGTCCGCGTAGAAGCCCGGAATGCAGGTCCAGCCGGGCACGCCGCTGGTGCAGCCCGAAAAATCCACCAGGCAGTTGGCTCCGCAGGCCAAGGTCCCGCCGGTGAATCCGAAATCGGCGCAGGTCACACCCTGCAGATCGTTGCCGTCGCACTGCTCCGGCGTCTCCCGGACCCCGTTGCCGCAGACCGGGTTGATCACGCACTGGGAGGTGTCGAAGGCCTGGCAGCTCGAGGCGGCGTCGCAGGTCAGCGTGCCGCCGGTGAAGGGACTGATCGAGCTGCAGTCCTGGCCGTTGAGATCCGCGCCGTCGCACACCTCGCCGCCCTCCACGGTGGCGTTTCCGCAGGTGGCCGTGCCGCCGGTGCACTGGCTGACGTCGTAGGCCGTGCAGTTGGGCTGACAGCCGAGGGTCCCGCCCGAGTACCCCAGGCCGAGGGTGGTGCAGCCCGCCGCGCCGACCTCGTCCCCGTCACACAGCTCCGAGCCCTCGATAACGAAGTTGCCGCAGTAGACCGTCGTGCAGCCGGTGGTGTCCCAGGTGCAGTCGGTGTTGCAGCCGAGGGTGCCGCCGGTGAAGCCAAAGCCGAGGGTGGTGCAGTCGTCGCTGCCGTGGTTGGCGCCGTCACAGTCCTCGCCGGCATCGATGTTGCCGTTTCCGCAGTCGAGGGTCTGGCCCGTACACAGGGAGGTGTCCCAGGACTGGCAGCCGTTGCCGCAGGCCAGGGTACCGCCGGTGAAGCCCTGGTTGATCGTGGTGCAGTCGTTGCCGTCGAGGTTGGTGGTGTCGCAGAGCTCACCGGTGTCGAGCTGGGCGTCGCCGCACGCGCCGGTCATGCACAGGGCGACGTCCCAGCCGGTGCACGAGGCGTTGCAGGCCAGGGTGCCGCCCGTGTAGCCGAGTCCGATGCTCGTGCAGGTGGCGCTGCGCAGATCCGCGCCGTCGCAGGTTTCCACGCCGGCGGCCACGCCGTCGCCGCAGGTGACCACGCCGTTACTGTTGTTCTGGTTGTTGTTGCCATTCCCTCCGTCGTCGTCACCGCACGCGCCCGCCCCGAGCGCGAGCAAGACGCTCAACAAAAGGCCGAATCGTTGGGTCCTCATCTCTCTCTCCTGTTTTACACGTCCGACCACAGGGCCCCCATTGGGTCCGCTACAAGAGCCGGCACATGTATCAACCAATTGTATTTATTGGTTTTATTGACGCTGCGCCATCGATTGTCCTAAAACTGGAGAGCAGTCTAGATTTCTTCGCGTCGAACTGCAAGCAGAAGTCGGGCGCGAGAGCGCGCGGAGCGAAGGGCAGCTCAGGTGGGGCCGGTCGGCTCCAGGCGGTAGCCCTGGCCCCAGACGGTGAGGATGAACCGGGGATCGGCAGGGTCGGGCTCAAGCTTGATCCGCAGGGCGCGGATGTGATGCTTGCACAGCGCGGCGGCCTCTTTCTGGGACAGTGACCGCGGGCTGATGGGATCCGCCAGATCCTTGTGGGACACAGCGGTCCCGACGTCCACGAACAGCCGGTTCAGCAGCGCGTATTCCGTCGCCGTGAGCGCCACCGGGGGCTGCCCGCCGAAGCTCGCCTCGCACTGCATCGGATTGATGACCACGTCCCCGGCCTGTCGCGGGGACACTTTATCGTTTCGGGAGGGTCCCCCGGCGCCCCGGCCCACTGCCGGATAGGCAGTATCGCTTCGCGAGGCGCGGCTGCGATGGAGCACCCGCGCCACGGTCTCCCGCAGCACTTCGTTCTCGAACGGCTTTCTCAGGTACGCCTGGGCATACTGCACGGCAGCCACGGCCTTGTTCTCGTCGGAAAAGCCGGTCATGATGATGATGGGGATGTCGGGCCAACGCCAGCCGATGGCCTCCATGAGCGCCTGACCGCTCAACCCCGGGAGGTGCCAGTCCAGCAGCGTCAACGCGTAGGGCAACCGCTCCAGCGCCTCGAGCGCCTCCTCGCCGCTCTCCACCGGATCCACCCGATAGCCCGACTTTTCAAGGAGTCTCGCGCAGAGCGAGCTGAGGTCCGGGTCGTCCTCAACCAACAATATTCGCAAATGTTGACCCTTCGGATCTGCGAGCACCGAAATATCCTCACTCGGTCGATCGTGTCCACACCGCGGCACGCCACCATCACGAACCTCAGAATAAGTTCTGCACAGTTCCGTTGCAAGTGTAAAGCCGCGATGATCAGGAGCCGATATTCCCCCCTGAAATGAGGGAAATCCGATCCTGTGGGAACATCGGGCCGCGGCAGCAACGCCACACTACCTGAGATAGACACCTCCCCAGGACAACCCCCTGCCCCCAGGACAGACCCCTCCCCAGTTGACAGCCCCCTGATTCCCGTACTGTCGCTTATAAATCCCCAACAAATCGGAACAACCTGAGCCTAGCAAGTGGCACCCTTCGTGTGGTGCTTTCTTGTCGACAGCGTACGAATTTTGTCGTCAGAGCACGACGAAGAGGGACCCCCGCCTCCGCCTGGAAATCACGGCGAGTCGAAGAGCAAATCGGCCACAGGGGGATACAATCGCCGGAGGTCCTGCATGGGTCTCGGGAGCCGGTAGAAGCTCTGGGGATAGACAACGTCCTTGTTGACGACCTTGAGGTAGTAGTCCGGCTTGGTCACCACAGGCTGCACGGTCCACGTCGATCGATCCTCGGGGTTGTAGTAGATCGACGCCACGCGAATCCGGCGGTGGCTGAGGTTCCGGCGGAGCACCGCCTTGAGCTTGAGGATGATGTCATTGACCATGCGCCCGGATCGAAACGTGGTGTCGATGATCAGGATGTTGTGATGGTCGGCGATGTTGTCCTCGAGATACCGCACACCGATGACGTGGTTCCGGTAGCTCAGGTGACTGCGCGTGGTGTTGATGCTGATGTGATCCGGCGGGGGCCGCACCGAATGGGCGCGGCGATTCAGGTACTTGAGGGCCTCGTGCACCGGCAGCCCCGCCGAGATTCCTCCCGGCCAGACCGCGAGCAGGAAGTCGGGATAGAACTCCTCGTCCCGGGCGATATTCACCCCCAGCCGCAGCGCGTCGTACAGGAGCTCCCGGGCGGTCAGGTAGATACACGGCTCGTCGGTTTCCACGGTCTCCTGCGGAAACCCGGGGGACATCAGGATGTCCCAGATGTGAGCGTCCTTTGTAGAGATCAGCTCCTTGCCCTCGTCGTCGGGTTGGTACAGATCGGCCAGCTCATGGGGGTAGTCGATCCAGGCGCTGCTGGCGCACTCGTGGAGGCAGATCAGCGGCAGCTCCGAGTACACATGACGCTCGGGTTTGGAGTGCACGGTGGCAACCACGATCTGGTCGGGCGCGTTCTTGCGCGCCCGGATGCGGAGGGTTTCGACGATCTTCTGAATCGTCCGGCCGGACTCGTAGACGTCGTCCAGGATCAGCAGGCCGTCCTCGGGGCAGATCACCTTCACCACGTGCTCGAGCCCCTTGACGATCACCTCCTCCTGCTTGCCGATTCCCTTGTAGGACTCAGTCGCGACCGTGGTGTGGTTCAGGTACACCCCCTGGTTGCGAAAATAGGCGTCCACGCCGAGACCGACCGGCGTGCCTCCCCGCCAGATCGAGATGGCGTGCTTGGGCCGAAATCCCGTCTCATAGATCTTCCGCCCCAACGCGAGCGTGTCGACCAGATACTCATCGGGATCGATATGTTGGATGTTGAGCATAGCGGAGCCTCCAACCCGGCAGTGTCCCTGATCAGCTGCGTGGAATCAACTGCTGGTGATGGGGGCGCCGCTCAGGCGAGCTCCTCGCGCTCCCGGCAGACGATGCCCAGACTCTCGAGCTCGGTGAGCACGGGACGGTAGATCTCCGGCGACACCGGAATGTGCAGGCCCGTGAGCTGGATCTCGCCCTCCAAAATCAGGTTCGCGGCCACGGCGCAGGGCAGCGAAACCGTCCGCGCCATGGCGCTGTCTCCCCCCGGCACGCCATAGTCCACCAGGGAGGAGAGGATCCGCTTGCGCTCGCCCGCGGCGGTTTCGGCCTCGAACTCGTGGTGCAGCACGATCATGTCCCGCTCGCCGTCGCCATAGGCCAGTCTGTCCTGCAGCCGCGCGCCCACCATGTCGAGCAGGGCGTCTACCTTGGGCACCGGCGCCTCGGAGAAGAAGCCGGCCCAGGCGAGCCGCTCCAGCGCGTCGGAGTCCGGAGCGATGCCGACATGGCGCGCGATGTCGGTGCGTACCGTCTCTGGAGTGGCGCCCGGCACCAGACTCGCGACGACCTCGGCGTGGGTGCGTCCTTGCAGGCCCTCCCGGGGGGTCTGGTCGAGCAGCCCCAGATCCACCACGAGCTTGAGGCACTGGGACCACCCCGGATAGCGCAGCGTTCCCCGGAACATCGTCTCGGCCTTCTGCAGGCCGTAGGTGCCGACGTAGCCCATGGAGTCCCGGTTGGGATAGCCCTCGAAAACGGCCACGCCGGGGACATCCACGGGCCAGTGATGCAGAAAAAGCTCCGGACCCGGGACCTCGTGCAACGTGCCGCGGTCCAGGTACTGAGCCGGGTTGAGCCCGGCGGTCAGCACCGCGCGCGGACTCCAGGAGAACTTGTACCCCCACGGGTTGGTGTCGGCATCCGGCGCCGGCAGGCCGCCACAGTACGAGCGGAAGCTCGTCACCTTGCCACCGGCCTGCTTCACCTCGTGGATGATTTTCATGGCTGACATGTGATCGATGCCGGGATCCAGGCCGATCTCGTTCAGCATCAGGATCCCCGCCGCCTCGGCCTGGGGCGCCAGCGCCTCCATGGCCGGGCTCACGTAGGACGTGGTCACCAGGGGAACGGCCGCCGCGATGCAGGCCTCGGCCACCGTTGGGTGGTGCGGCGCCGGCAGCAGGCTGATCACGAGATCCGCCTCGCCCACCATCCGGTGGAGGCCCATGGTGTCCGCGATGTTGAACGCCTCGGCTCGGCCGCGCTCGTGCCCGGCCACCAAGGCCTCGGCCTTGCTGACGGTCCGACTGGCCACCCGCACCTCACACCCCTGTTCGAGCAGATACGCCACACCCGGCCTGGTCACCATCCCCGCGCCGAGCAGCAGCACTTTTTTCGATTTCGAGCCGGTCGTCATCGTCTTTCACTGCTCCTAGCCTAGATTGCGTCTTTGAGATAGGTGAAGTCGGGTGTCAACTCTCCGTTGTAGGCAATCACCGCGCGGCGGACCGGGTCCGGAACGTCAAACCGCTCGAAGGGGACCGACCGCTCCGCCCGGACGATGGCGGGGACGAAGGGGCGCAAGCTTTCGCTGAACAGGACCGAAGACTCACGCGCCAGCTCCGCAGGGAGATTGTCCACCGCCATCACGACGGGACCTGCGCCCTCGATCCCCATGGCGATTTCGCCGGTGGCCGGGTCGAACACATAGGACGGCGCGTCCGGCATGGTGGTCTTGACCGTGCACTGAATGGACCCCTCGAGGTCGCAGCTCACGTCCCCGATCACGCGCAGCCGCGGCGGCTCCGCGGGCGCCCACAACCGCGCCAGGTCCTCGTTCGTGACCAGCCGCGGGTACTGCTCCTCCCAGTAGATGCCGTTCATGAGCAGGTGCAGATGGGGGAGGAACCGGGCGAATCGGCCCTGGTACTCCTCGGGGCGCCGGTAGTATTCCTGGAGCGCGAAGGGCCCACCGTCCACCCGCTCCACCATGTCGGACTCGGAGAATTCCACCCACACCAGCGCCGCCTTCGGCAGCTCACCCGCCAGCAGCGCCTCGGGTGTGACCCGCTCGGCGGGGAGCTCGGCGAAGATGTCCTGCGCGCCCTGGGACACGTTGCCGTAGCCCGCAAATCCAACCACCAGTGGGGTCAACGACGGCGGCAGCCCGCCGGCGACGATCCGTGCGCCCACGTCCCGAAGCGCCTCCCGGGTGTGCCGGAGGCTCGGGTAGGCGTAGGCCATCTCCACCGCCGTAAAGGGCGTATCCAGCCCTTCCAGCGCCAGTCGACGGCCGAGCAGGTGCAGGGAATCGATCATGCCCGCCTGTCCGGCCTGGCGGCTGAAGAACACCAGCCGCCGGCCCTGTTCGTCGGCGATCTTCTCGTAGTCGATCAGGGTGCAGCCAAGCTCCAGCAGGCGGCGCAGCATCGGCATGTTGTAGGGCTGCGCCTTGATCACATGGGCGAAAAAAACGTACGCCCGGGACGGCTGAAACAGCTCCGCCGGGATCTCCTTTACCGCGAAAACCACGTCGCAGCCGCTCAGATCCTCGTCCAGCACAGCACCGACCTCGACGTACTCCGCGTCGGTGAAAACCCGGCGTGGAAAGGGCTGCACCACCGCCTGAAGGGCTCCGTCGGCCAGCAAGGGGCCGAGATGGGCAGGAATGACCGGAACCCGCCGCTCCCAGATGTTTTTGTCTTCCCTGCGGATACCGAGTGTTTTGGACACAGTGCCTCCGGAGCCGGCGAAAATCCCGCGACCTGGGCGCTCCGCCACAGCTGCTACCCGGCCCTTATATCGTAGCCGCACGGGGATTCAAGGGGACAAAGCGCCCGCCGGGTCGCTTTCCTCTCAGGGACGATTCGGAGCGCATTGCTCAGCCGACGATCCGGCGCTGTGCTATCCTCCGGATGGTCATGCACCCAAGACGGCTCATTCCCCTACTGGTGCTGATCTGCGGCTGTCGCGGCGCCGAGGATCGGTTCAAAGAATACTCGAGCCAGAGCAGCAAAAGCCTCCCGGACGTCGAGTCGACGCCGTCCCCGCTCAAGAGCTGCTCGACCGAGCCACGCCCGCAGGCACGCTGGGTCGCCGTACCCGGGGCACCCATCACCGGGGAGCTCGTTCGCGCCTACCACGTGTGTCTCGGTGAGCATGTTGCGCTGTTCCGACTACGGGGATTGCAGAAGCGTCGTATCCGGCAGGTGGTGCTCGAGCAGGAGCTCATCGATGTACGGGGGGCGCGCCCCCCCAGGCGGTCGCTGCTTCCCATCGCTCGGCCCTTCGGGCCCGAGACCGTGCGCTACGCGCGCATCCGCTGGCGAGAAGGCCGGGAGAACCCGGGCACCCGATCGGTCCGCCTGCGACTGCGGGCCGTGGACTTCGCCGACGGGAAACGCTGGACGCCCCCGCCCTGGCCCGTCAAGGCCCCGCCCCTGGGGGCCGGTCGCGACGCCGGTGCGCCCGCGCCCTTCGACACCGTGGATCGAATCCAGGGCGGTATCCGGGACCTCACGCGCAGCCTGCGCAAGCGCCGGAAGAAGATGGAACACTAGAAGAATCGGCTATCTCCAGCCGGTTTCCGCGTCGGGGTCGCGCACCCGGGAGAGGGTGCCGTAGGCGTTGTGATCGTGGATGGACTCCAGGGTTTCCGCCTCCACGGTGAACAGCTCCACCACTTCACGCCGCATCAGCTCCGCCGCGATCTCCCGCAAAAGATCCTCCACGAATACGGGGTGCTCGTAGGCGCGCTCGGTGACGAATTTCTCGTCTGGACGCTTCAGCACCGAGTAGACCTCACAGGACGCACACCGCTCCACCATCTCCACGAGCTCCTCGAGCCACAGCATGCCGCGTAGGCGGACCTTCACCGTCACAGCGCCCCGTTGGTTGTGGGCGCCGCCTTGGCTGATTTCCTTGGAGCAGGGGCACAGGGTGGTCACCGGCACCCGCACCTCGAGGTGCATTCGGTCCGGCACGCCGGTCCGGCCCATGAGCGTGCAGTCGTAGCCCACCCGACCACGCGCCCCCGTCACCGGCGCGTGCTTGTTGATGAAGTACTTGAACGAAACCTCGACTCGAGCGCGCTCCGAGTCGAGCCGATCCTGCATCTCCCGGAGCATCGCCTGCACGGACCTGAGCGTGATCTCGTTGTGATACTTCTCAAGGATCTCGACGAAGCGACTCATGTGCGTGCCCTTCTGAGTCGCGGGCAGTCGAACGAGCATGGTCACCGACCCGACGGTCCGCTGCGTGCCGGAATCCCGATCCAGCACCGTAATGGGATAGCTCAGTCCCTTGACGCCGACCCAGTCGATCACCAGCGATCGGTCGTCGGGCAACGCCTGCACGTCGGCCAGCGTTTCGGAAGCTTCGTCGGTTTGCACTACTCGCATGCCAGCGTTCCCAGAGACTCGGCTCGCAGCCCGGTCCAGATACGGCCAGTATTCCGTGATGTTGTAGATAGATGCTGCGCTGCCGTCAAGCCAGAAATCGGTGACCCGACAGGGACGGACCTGAAATTGAGAGGCCAGAAATTGGCTCAGCGGGGGGGATTGGCCGCTGGAACAACGGCCGGGGTTCGGGTGTTTTCTGCGGACTGGGCATCTCGCCGCTTGCCGAGATTGATCGTCGCCACGAACAGCGCCACGGTGATTCCCATGACCATCAGATTGCCATATACAGCGACCATGTGAGCTCCTGAGTTGTCTACATCAACCTACTTACGCCTACATCATACCACATTGCAGCTCAAGGTCAATTTGTAACCGTTCACGTGGTAGACGGCACTGCGCCCCCGCGCGCAGCGCGGGCTACCCCTTGAGGGGACGGGAGGGGTGTCTTGAGCCGCGCAGCGGCGGATTTGTCGCTCTGGTATCGGCGCCGAGCAATGGGGCACCCTCCCGGAGATCGATCCGCCACTTCGTGGCTCACTTCGCCCCCTCCGCCCCCTCCGGGGGAACCCTCGCTTCGCTCGGAAGGTGCCGCAAATAGCACGCCCGTGAACACATACGTAAATTTTACAGTGCGTTCTCAATCAGGTACTCACCTTCGAGGCCCTGGTGAGCTGCGCCCTGCCTTCCCTGTTCCGTCCTAGCAGCCGCAAACCTTCCCAAACTTGCCCTGGGGAACCGGCGCGGCGATCATAACTCCATGACTGCTCCGCTCACTGCCCCGACCAACCCCCTGTGGAGCGGGGCGTGACCCGGGCCCGTGGAGACGTGAAGGAGCGAGCCGTGGACAGGTTGGTCGATCGCTCTGATTCACTCTGCCGCCGATCCGAAATGGTACTGACCTGGGCGCGCACGGGTGTCGCCTCCGAGGCCGCGATTCCACCCTCGGCGTCGACGTCGAAACCGGTGCCCACGCCCCGCGAGGCAGAGTTGGCCCCGGCCGTGGCGCACCTGTTCGAGTTGCGCGGCCTGGTGGTCGCCCGGGAGCTCAGCGTCTATCCCACCCGCCGCAGCCGCAAGCGCACGGTGGCCGATCTCGTAGCCCTGCGCCCCGATCACGACGCCATCGCCCGTCGCATGGGAATCGAAGGCCGCCGCGTCACGGTGGCCGACTTCTGGCCGGCCCTGCTGGAGACGCTGCGCCTCATGCCAGAGACGGACTTTCAGCGGCGGGACCTCTTGGAGCTCCTGCCCCGGAGCTCCCTCACCAAGTCCATGCCTGCCGGCCGCCTGAGCCGCTACCTCCGGCTCCTGCGCCGCTACGGCTACCTTCGCAAGGTCGGACCCAGGACCTACCGAAAGCGGTCCGAGTACATCCCGGTGGCCGTGCCCGGCAGCACGGTCGCCGTGGAGCTCAAACGGACGAGCTACCGCGCCGCTTTGGCGCAAGCCCGAAGCTACGCCCAGGTCGTCGACTGCGTCTATGTCGCCACCGCCGGCACCTGGAACGGACAGGGAGCGCTGGCGGCGCTGTATCGGAGCGAAGGAATCGGAGCGCTGGAGGTTCACCGCGGCGAGGCCCGCGTCGTGCTGGAGCCGCGGCCCGGTGGTCGACGTCGCGACCCCTGCGCCGCCTATCAGGACATCCTCGCGGAACGCCTCGTTCGCGAGGGGGTCCTGGGCCGCCCGCGGGCCTTTGGTTAGAGCCGATCCCGAAACCCCTGACCGAACCGGTGGTACCGCCTCCCGTCCCCTCAAGGCGCAGCCCGCGCGGCGCGCGGGGGCGCTGAGCCGTCTACCACGTGAACGGTTACGAATAGGGCTCTTAAGCCTGTTCATCCATTCGATATGCCACTATAATCCACAGGTCAGACGGCCCGCGTGCGGGCCCGTGGCGACCCGAGCAGAGGTTCACCGTCGATGATATATGACGACGACAATACCCCCAACATGGTGGGCACGCAGATCGGCAACTACAACGCGACCAAGTTGTTGGGAAAGGGAAGTATGGGCGAGGTCTACCAGGCCACGCATCCCATCCTCGACAAGGAGGTCGCGATCAAGGTCCTGTCCGAGGAGCTCTTCGCCTACCCCGAGCTGGTGTCGCGCTTCAAGCGGGAGGCCCGCGCCATTGCCCGGATCAAGCACAAAGCGATCGTCCAGGCATTCGACTTCGGGAACCTCGAGGACGGCCGCCAGTACTATGTGATGGAGCTGCTGAAGGGGTCGAACCTCGCGGTCTACATGGCCGCCAAGGGGCCGCTGCCCTGGAAGGAGTGCGAGGACATCGCGCTCCCGCTCCTCGAGGGCCTCGCCGCGGCGCACGAGGCCGGGTTCATCCACCGTGACATCAAGCCCGACAACATCTTCCTGACCCGACTCGAAGATGGAACCCTGTACCCGAAAATCATCGACTTCGGCATCGCCAAGCTGAAGAATCAGGACGAGCAGCAGGACAGCGTCGTGACGAGAATCGACGCCGTCATGGGCACGCCCCTGTACATGTCTCCCGAGCAGGCACCCGGGTCCACCGAGAGCGTCGGGCCCTGGTCCGACATCTACTCCGCCGCCGCGACGCTCTACCACATGATCGCCGGCAAGCCGCCCTTTTACAGCGACAATCCGCTGGAGCTGATGCTCATGCACTCGTGGCAGCCGCCGTCGCCCCTGTTCGAGGAGCGCTCCGACCTGTCCCTCGAGATCAGTGACGCCATCATGAAGGCTTTGGCCAAGAAGCCCGCGGACCGATACCAGTCCATGGCGGCCTTTGCCGAGGGGCTGAAGGCCGCCGCCCTTGCCGCCGCGAAGCCGAGGCCTGCGACCGTCGCCACGCCGAGCACCGAGGGAGACGAGGCCACAACAGACACTGCGGAGACTCCCACCGAGGCGCCCGCCAAAGCGGGCGCTGATGAGCCCGCCGCCGCCCCGGAGACCCCAGCGGCAGCCCCACCTGCGACCGGCCGTGCGGCCGAGACCCGCGCGCTGCCTGCCACGTCCAAAAGCAAGTCCACCGACGAGCCCCCCCCGAAGCCGACGGACGAAACCGCGCCGGCCGACGAGGCCGCGTCGACGGACGAGACCGATTCCCTGGAGGCGCTGGCCGCCGACCGACCGCCCAAGCCGGTGCTCACCAGCCTCTCCGGCGCCGCGTCCGAAAAGATCATCACCGCACGACTCCCTACGGGCACCTACTTCGTACAGAAGAAGTCCAAGCTGCCGTACATCCTCGTCGCCGTGGTAGTGCTCGCGATCCTCGCCGGGGCGCTGTACTACTTCGTGGCGGCCAAGGGATCGAAGAAGTCCACCTCGGCGCAGACGCTGCCCTTCCGACTGCTCTCGTCCAAGGCACGCCACACCTGCGGATTGGAACGTGATCAGGGCACGGTGTGGTGCTGGGGCCGGAACAACTACGGCCAGCTCGGAACCGGGGACACCCAGACCCGACGCAAGCCCGCCCGGGTCGGGTCCCTCAAGGCCGTGAGCGCCGTGGCCGCGGGCGGAAGACACAGCTGCGCGCTGGAGCAAAACGGCAAGGTCTGGTGCTGGGGCAGAAACAACACGGGCCAGCTCGGTGACGGCTCGAAAAAGAACCGTCACGCTCCGGTCCTGGTCGCCGGGATCGGACCCGCCGCGGCCCTCGACGTCGGCAGTCACCACAGCTGTGCGTTGCTCCGAGACGGCTCCGTCTGGTGCTGGGGTGACAACCGCTACGGGCAGCTGGGCAACGGCGCCCGCGACCCGGGAAAGACCCGGCCGGTCCGCGTCGCAGGACTGCGCAAGGCCGCCCAGCTCGCGGTGGGCGGGTTTCACGCGTGTGCCGTGGACACCGAGGGTCACGTCTGGTGCTGGGGGAGAAACGACGTCGGCCAGCTCGGCATCGGAAGCACGGAGGCCCAGCCCTCGCCGAAACAGCTCACGAAGCTGTCCGCCGTGAAGTCGATCACGGCCGCCGGTGCACACACCTGCGGCGTGGACGCAAAGGGAGGCGCCTGGTGCTGGGGCAACAACGCCTCGGGCCAGCTCGGTGACACCACCTCGCGCCTTCGTTTTGAGCCGGTCAAGGTCGTCGGTCTGTCGGCCGTCTCCACCCTCTCGGCCGGCGGCGGATACCTGGGCGGCCACACCTGCGCCACCGACACCCGGGGCAACCTCTATTGCTGGGGGAACAACCTCTCGGGGCAGCTCGGACACCGCGAGCCTGCCGACGCCCACCAGAAGCCGCAGCGACTCGAGCGGATCGGAGGAATCGTCGCTCGGGTGGAGGCCGGTGGCCGTCACACCTGCGCAATTCTGCAGTCGGGCGAGGTCCGCTGCTGGGGCCGCAACACCGACGGCCAGCTCGGCGACGGCACCCTAAACGACCGCCCCTATCCCACCAAGATCAAGCCCTAGCGCCGTTTTCGCAGGATCATCCGCCGGAGCGGAGCGGGTGAGCGCGCTGTTCCAGATGGCGCAGGTACGTCTCCGCGGACTGGTGCGCAGGGAGCTCGCCGTCGCTGATGGCCTGCTCGAGGATCCTTCGCAGCCGTCCAATGTCGGGGCCGGGCTGCAGCCCGAACCGCTGCATGATGTCGTTTCCGAGCCCCGGCGGGAGATTCGGCGGCACCTCGTCCGCCTCCCGCAGCTCCCCCACGCGGCGCGCCAGCTCATCGATGAGTCGCAGAGCCTCGTTCCGCCTCCCGGGACGCCGTGAGGTGACGTCCGCCCGGCTGAGGTCCAGCAGGTCTGTCAGGTGCTCACCCAGCTGTCGGTAGAGCCGACGGACCGCCGAATCCAGCCAGTCCGGCTGGTACTGGCCCGCCCGCAGGTGGTTGCGAATCAAAAACCAAACCGGCTCCCCCAGGGACTCGGGAAACTCGAGCCGGCGACTGATCCGGCCGCGAAACAGCGCCGCCCCGACCTCGGCATGGCGAAGGAATCGCACGGTGCCGTCGGACTCGAAGCTCCGCGTGACCACCTTGCCGATGTCGTGCAGCAGGGCCGCCCACCGGACTACGGGGCGGGCAGGGGTCTGCGCGACGACCTGCTTGGTGTGCTCCCAGACGTCCTTGTGTCGTTGCGCCCCATCGGCGGTGAGCGCCACCACGGCGTTCACCTCAGGCAGCACCCCCTCGAGCACTCCCGTGTCCTGGAGCGCCTGCAGGAGCTGCGCGGCATTCGGGCGCAGTAGGAGGTCCTGCAGCTCCTCCCGCAGCCGGCTCCCGGACGCGACCTCGAGGGCTGCCCGCACCGCGGCGCGCTCGGGCTCGTCCCGCGGCGCCACGGGGTCTATCCCGCGCGCTGCCAAGGGGATCAGCAGCGCGGGGTCCCGGGCGAGGACTGCCGCGTCCGGCACCGGTGGCGGGGCTGCTGCGGGCGGCGCAGAGCCGCGAGGACGCTGGGGACTCATCTCGTCGTCAACCTATTGGGAGCGCTCACGGAAGGCAAGCGGGATCTCGGCTTTCCAGGCAGACCGAGAGGTCCCGCACCGGCCCCCTTTCCGGTTGACACCGCCGGACGCCTCCCCCTATGTTCCAGCCCCATGGACACGCTCGCCCCAATTGGAGTCTTTGACTCCGGCATCGGTGGTCTGACCGTGCTGCGGGAGCTGCTCCGCCTGCTTCCAGGGGAAGATTTCGTCTATCTCGGCGACACCGCTCGCGTCCCCTACGGCACCAAGAGCGCGAACACCGTCATCAAGTACTCGCTCAACAACCTGAACTTCCTGACGAAGCAACGCGTCAAGCTCGTGGTGGTGGCGTGCAACACCGCCTCTGCCTACGCCCTCCCGGCGCTGCAAGATCTGTCTCCGGTACCGGTCATCGGCGTGGTGGAGCCCGGCGCCCGGGAGGCCGTACGCGCGAGCCGCGCCAAGACCATCGGCGTGATCGGCACCCGCGGCACCATCAAGTCCCGCGCCTACGAGCGCGCCATCCATTCCCAGGCCCCCGAGGTGCACGTGATGGGCTGGCCGTGCCCCTTGCTCGTGCCCCTTGCCGAGGAGGGTATGGTAGACGGTGAGATCGCACGAGCCGTGGCGCTGCACTACCTGGAGGGCCTGGCAAGGCAGGAGCCCGGGATCGACACCCTCCTGCTGGCGTGCACCCACTACCCGTTGTTTTTCGAGCTGCTGGCTCGTGAGGCGGAGGCCATCTTCGACAGCAGCATCACCACGGTGGATTCAGCCTCCGCCGTGGCGCGCGAGGTCAAGACGAGCCTCGAGGAGATGCGCGCCGCGTGCGATCGTCTGGAGGGCGGCGAGGTGGACTACTTCGTCACCGATCTGACCCGATTCGAGGAGATCGGAGAACGTTTCCTCGGGCAGCCCATCTCCGGAGTCACGCAAGTCGACATCGGATAGGCGCCCCCCAGCGCATCGATCTCACTTCGTAACCGTTCACGTGGTTTACGGCACAGCGCCCCCGCGCGCAGCGCGGGCTACCTCTTGAGGGGACGGGAGGGGAGTCTTCCGCCGCGCAGCGGCGGATTTGTCGCTCTGCGGCGCCGAGCAAGGGGGCACCATCCCGGAGATCGATCCGCCACTTCGTGGCTCACTTCGCCCCCTCCGCCCCCTCCGGGGTGCCTCGCTACGCTCGGATGGTGCCGCAAATAGCTCACCCCGTGAACACATATCTCACTTCTTCCGCAGCTCCTCCTCCTTGGCGCGCCGCGCCAGGGCGTCGACGACGAGCTTCCCCCGGAGGTGGTGCTCGAGATAGTCCTCATCGAGGTCGAAGTCCGTGGTGAAGGCGCGGGCTTCGTTGTACAGGAAATCCCCCGCCTCAGAGTCCACCACATAGTCCCGCGCGACCTTCCCCTTGTAGACGAGCTTGGGCAACTCGGGAAGCTTGGACAGCAGCCAGGTATAGAGGTCACCCAGATAGTCCGCGAAGACCGCTGTGGTTTCCTCGGACGACTCGAACACCCCCTCGAAGCGCTCTCGGAACTTCTCGACCGTGTCGGGATGATTCCGCCGCAGCTCGTCGATCACGGCCCAGAACAGGATCGCGTCATCGGCATAGCCGACGGGCATCATGTGATCGGGAATGATGTCGTTCGGGCCGAGGACGTAGAGCACCGCACCCGCCGCCAGCAGCCGCACGTCTTCGGGCTGGTCCTCGTCGGCGATGACGGCGAAACACACCTTCAGGTCGAAGGGCAACGAGACGATCTTGTCACGCAGATGCTTCAGAAAAACTCGCTCCTGGTTGTCCATCTTGTCCCTCTCAATGAAGTGGGGATAATAGCACAGCTTCTGCAGATTCTTCACCGCTACTACGACGGCGAATCGCAGGGATCAATTAATTGCCGATCGTCGGCAATCGTGATACGATACAACCTCAAAATATTCAGGTGGATACGGCTCATGGCCGCCCAAAAATCGCCCCTCGTGGGGTACAATCACAACCTCAAGTACAGAGGGCGTGTCTATCACGTTCAGACCGAGGACTCCGGCCTGGACAACCCGCACATCTTTACGCACCTGTTTCACGACGGAACGATCCTCAACACCCTGAAGCAAGACTACAACGACCTGCTGGGTGATGCCTCGTGGGAGGAAAAGCTCCGCGGTCGCATGCAGGAGCAGCACAAGGACATGATGAAGGGCCTGGTCAAGGGCTCCTTCGACGACAAGATTGTCGGATTCTTCGGTGATCTGGAGGCCGCGGAGGCGGAGGAGATGCCCATGGCAACCCTCCCACCACCGCCCCAGCGGGACCGTTCCAAACCCGCGCAACGTGCACCGGCGGACCAGCCTGCCACACCCTGGTCGACCCAACGCCCGGCCGCCGCGCCGCCCCCTGCAGCCCAACCACCCGTGCGGCAGGCGAGCTCCGACGTCGTGGTTTCGATGCCCATGGTCATCGTAGGCAACCAAGGACACGGCATCACCGCCCAGCCCGCGCCTCCGCCGGGGGCAACGCAGTCCATCACATCGCAGCCGCGCACACAATACGCTGCCCCGCCCCAGCAGCCCGCGGCCTCTGCCAGCGTTCCCCAGGAATCCAAGACCGTCCCCGATTCCATCTTCGGCTCGGAGCTGATCTCCGAAAAATCCCTAGACGAAGTCATCCTCGCCTATCTGTCCGAGGACATGACAGACGACTGAGGCAGGCTATACGAACCGCCAGCGCGTGCCCTGGACAGAGTCCATCAGCTCCACACCCTGCCCGCTGAGCTCATTCCGGATCTCGTCCGCCTCGTCGAAGGCCTTGCGCCGGCGTGCGTCGGTGCGGGCCTCGATCCGCTCCTCGACCCAGGCGGGGGCCACCCCTCGTAGGCTCGCCTGGGCCGCTCGGCGGCGCTCCAGGTAGGCGGCCGGCGCGTCCCGCCACAGCCCGAGAACCTCACCGAAATCCTCCAGCTCCCGCCGCAGGCGCCAGAGCGTGCGGCGACGGACCTGCTTGGGTGCGGCCTTGGGATCCTCGAGCAGCCGGTTGGCCAGACGAAACAGCTCGCCCACCGGCGCCAGGGCGGCCGCGGTGTTGAAGTCGTCGTCCATGGCCTCGACAAAGGCGGCCACGGACGCGTCGAGCTCCGGCACCACCTCCCCCGCCCCGGGGTCTTTCATGGGGGCGACGAGCTCGTCGAGCTTGTGCAGCGTCTCGTGAAAATATTCCAGCCGGTGCTCCGCCTCCTGGAGGTCGGGGAACTGCGCACCCCCGCCGGCCGACGCATCGACCTTGAAGTTGATGGGGTGTCGGTACTGCACCGACTGGAGGAACAGCCGAATCGCCTCCGGCTCCACCTGCCGGAAGAGCTCCCGCAGGGTAAAGAAGTTGCCGGTGGACTTGGCCATCTTCTCCTGGTTCAAATTCACGAAGCCGTTGTGCATCCAGTACCGCGCGAAGCTGCTTCCAAAGGCGGCCTCGGACTGGGCGATCTCGTTCTCGTGGTGCGGAAAGATCAGGTCCATTCCGCCGCCGTGGATGTCGAAGGCCTCGCCGAGGTACTTGGTAGACATGGCCGAGCACTCGATGTGCCAGCCGGGTCGACCGGCCCCCCAGGGGCTCTCCCAGCTCGGCTCGTCCGGCTTGGCCGCCTTCCACAGCGCGAAGTCCAACGGGTTCTCCTTGTCGGTGTCCACCTCCACCCGGGCGCCGCTGCGCAGTTCGTCGAGGTTCCGCTTGGAGAGCTTGCCGTACTCGCGGTGGCGGCGCACCGAGAAGTACACCGTGCCGTGCCGCTCGTAGGCGAGCCCCGCCTCCTCGATCTTCCGGATCGCGTCGACGATCTCCGTGATGTGACCGCTGACCTTGGGCTCCACATCCGCCGCCCTCACGTGGAGCCGCCCCATGTCCTCCTGAAAGGCCGTGATGAACTCGCCGGCGAGCTCCACCGGATCCCGACGGCTCTCGTTCGCCCGTTGGATGATCTTGTCGTCCACGTCGGTGTAGTTGCGCACATAGGTCACGTCATAGCCGCGGTACCGCAGGTACCGAACCACCGTGTCGAAGACGACGTACACCCGGGCGTGTCCGAGATGGGAGTAGTCGTACACGGTCGGACCGCAAACGTAGAGCCGCACCTGCCGGGGAACATGGGTGGAGAGCTCCTGCTTCTGCCCGGTCATCGTGTCGAATAGCCGCTGCATGTCAGCCTCTGAAGTACGCGCGCATGGCAAATAAATTGAACACAATGAACCCCAGGAGCAGCAGGTAGAAAATCGGCACGCCGGGGAGGAACGGCTGCTCCCACATGGAGCTCGGCTTCACTCCCTCCTCGAGAATGTAGGTGTCCTTGGGCAGCTCCAGGAGCGCCGAAATGTCCGCCTTGATCACTCGGCTCCCGTCGAACTGGAGTGTGGCGCCCACCGGCACCGGCCGGAGGCGCTTCCGGCCCTTCATCGACTCCACGGTGTAGTCGTTCGGGTATCCCCGCTTGGTCCGCAGGAGCACCAGGTCGGACCCGCTCCGCTTCAGATAGCGCCATTTGACGAAGAACACCTCTTCCCGGGGGGCGATGTTGTAGGGAGACGTTCGCCCCTGCCGCCGCGTAAACTCCAGCGCGACCTTCCTCGGCATCCGCACGATGAACCTGACCACCCGCCGCGATTTCGCCGAGTCCTCCACCAAGACGTATGGATAGCCCAGAGACGCCACGTAGGCCTCGGCACGGTTCGCACTCTTGAACGGCACCGCCTGGAGATTCACCGCGTGCTTCTCTCCTGCAGCACCGCCGCACAGCCCTCCCACGGCGACGAGGATCCGACCGTCCGCCCCCTTGGTGATCTCCGTGGCCTCGTCCTTGGTGCAGCTCTGCCTGCACGCCGGAGGCGCCCACTTGCACACCTTGTCACAGTCCCGCGTTTGCGCGTTGAAGACCACCGTCCCCGGAGGCACGGCAATGACCCGCTCCGCGCCGTCGGTGGGCTCTCCCCCGGCCGCCGGGGCAGCCACGCCGTCGCCGGCTTTGATCCGATCCAGCTTGGCGACACCGCCCAGATCCATCACCGACGGATCGTGCCGGATGTACACCGAGCCCCCGGCGCCCGCACGCCGCGCACCTTTGTCAGCCCCTGCCTTCCCGCACTGGGGTGCGCCCTGTCCCGCCTCCACGGACACCCGCGACACCGAATCTTTGAGCTCGGTGTGTACGCTGAACTCGTACTCGCCGGGGTAGGCCACGAAGAGCGCGAACTCCGAGTCCCGGTGGACCGGGAAGCTCTTTCCCAGCACGTCCTTGAGGCTCGCACCGGGTTGGCCGGCGTGCCTGAGCAGCTCGACTCCGGCCACCCGGTGGAAGGGACGCATGGCGTGACTGGCACGGCTCTTCTCCCGGTAGAACCGTCGCACTCCGGCGGCAGATCGCGTGGCGTCCAACCGCCGCAGCCGCCCGGTGAAGGTCCCCCGCAGCTTGATGTGCGGACCTGGTTTGTGCTTGTCCACGATGAGCGGACGCCTGGCGCGCACCACGACCCGGTAGCCGGTGTCGGCCATGATCAGCCAGTGCAGCCTTCGCGAGGACGCCCCACCGAACATGGACTGATAGCGGCTGGTCGCCATGGACTGGGTCACCGGCGCGCCGGTGAGGGTGACGTAGGCGTTGTCCTTCAGCTTGCCGGCCTTGACGGCCTGGCTGGCCAGCCCCAGGTCCTGCGGCTTTCCAGGGCGCAGGAAGTACCGGAAGTCGTCCCACAGCCAGACCATACCGAAGAGACTGGCCGCCACGACCAACCCCGCCAGCACCGGGTGTCGCGCAGTCCGCTTCGGGGCCATCAGCCGCCGAAGCTCGTCTTCCCCTTCCACGAGATCCTCGTCGGCTTCGTTGCCCGGCTCTTCGTCGGCCGCGTCGCGTAGCTCTTCCAGCGTGCGCTCCGCAAAGAACTCCTGCTCCAACGCCGAGTCACTCGCAGGAGTCTCCCCGGTGGAAGCGTCGGTCGTCTCCGGGGCGTCGTCACCGTGATTCGGGGGTTCCTTCTCGCTCATGTCGCTCCTCGTCAAGGAGCAGGATAATAACCTGAACCCAGGAGAAAGGTCGATCCCCTGCCGAAACTGCCCCCGATGCCAGAGCACGGGAAGCCAGAGCGCTGCGATTCGTGTTCAGAGGATGGACGGGGAGTGGGCAGCTCAGCCCAGGTGGGCGAGCACCATGACCGCGGCCAGCGCGAGGACGCGCACGAGCAGAGGTGTGAGGATGAGCTTTCTCGGCGACAAAGCGGCAATGGAGGAGTCGGCCGCTGCAAGATAGGACAAATTCGCAAACATGTGGCACCTCGTTGGAAGTCGCGGCCTCACACCACTGCAACCGCTATACCATTTTCTCAGATCCTGAAATTCCGGCAAGTTATCCGGCATCGCCCCACGCTGGGATCATGAACTACGCACTACAGGGTGTGAACGCGGTTCTACAGTGCCACCTCCTCTTCACACAAAAGAGCCGATCAGCAGCCACTCGGGAAAAGCGACCTGAGGAGCAGAGGCGCTACCTCCACGATGGAGGACAAATGGTATTCATTACAGCCACCTGGGACCAGGCGCGCAGGCGGAGGGGGGAAGCTACTCCCGGGTGAGCCGGCGGAGCAGCCGGATGAAGCGTTTTCCCGCCTTCTTTCCCATGGGGCCGGAAGTCTTCCACCGCAGACGACGGTTCTTGTCGAGCATGTAGATATTGCTCCGGCCGTTCCGGAAGCCCCACTTCTTCATCATCTCTCCGGTGCGATCGCACAGGATGACGGCCCCGGTCTTCTTGATCTCCGACTTGATCACCAGGTTGATGATGAAGTTGGGCACCGCCGTCTCCTGGAAGTTTGCGATGCCGACGCTCCTCCACATGCTCGACTGGATGCGACTGCCGTTGGTGTCGTAGATCTTCTTGAGCTGGACCTTGAGCGGGCGATTCTGCTCCTTTGAGTTCTTTCCCTCATACCAGAAGATGATGACCTTCTTCTTGAAGGACTGGAGCGTGTAGTCCTTCCCATTGGAGTCCTTGAGCTGGAAATTCGGGACCTTCTGCCCGACCTTGACCGCCCAGGCCGGCGTCGAGGTGGTAAGGAACGCGGCGACTACGACAAAACGGAGCATCAAGAACCTCCTTTGGAAAAAGCGCGACTGTCCGGTGTCCATGCGCTGCGCCGAAGCCCGCTGCCATCCGTAGCTGTCTAGACGCGAAAACGTCGGGCTTTATTCTCGGCTCAGCGAGTCCGTTATCAGTTGTTCCGAGTCCGGGGTCAAGATCGGGTCGCAGGTATCGCACACGAACGCCAACGTCTCGGGTATCATTGGGCAGCCAAGGGAGGCCGAACGAGGTGACCATGGAGCGGCTGCATCTCCGGATCAGAGGTCGCGTACAGGGCGTCTGCTACCGTGCCTACGCCTCGGACAAGGCCCGAGCCCTGGGACTCTCCGGCGAGGTTCGGAACCGCAGCGACGGCTCGGTGGAGCTGATCGCCGACGGGGGGCGGCCCACACTCCAAGCACTGCTGGACTGGTGCTGGCAGGGCTCCCCCGCGGCTCAGGTGGACGCAATCGATGCCGCCTGGTCCGACGCCACCGGCGAGCAGGTCGGCTTTCACGTGAAGGCGACTCGGTGAGAGCAACCACATGACACCCGACTCTACCTCTCTGCTCTATCTGCGCGATCGCTTCTCCCCCCGGGCGAAGGCGCTGTTCTTCGCCCGACTCGCCCTGGACGCCGTGGGGCTACTGATCATGATCGTGCCCGCCTTCGCCTCCGCCGCCGGCGTGCAGCAGCCCTTTGCCGCGTACTGGTTCGCGCTCCTGCTCATGACACACCTGGTGGCGTACTTCTGGGTCGGCCGCCCGGGAGACCATCTCGTGGTCTTCGCCAGCCTCTGCTTCGACCTGCTGGCGCTGATCTATCTGATCACCGTGACCGGTGGTTTGCGCAGCCCGGTGATGCAGGGACAGCTCGTCTACACCGTGTTCTTCGCCATCATCTTCCCGAGCCCCCTCGCCATCCTCCCACCGCTGCTCACGCTCCCGGTGGTGACCAAAATCGAGCAACTCCTGGGCACCCAGATGGCCACCCGCGACCTGATGCTCCTGCTCTGGTACTTCGTGGTCAACGTGATCATCGTCTACGTGGTGGTCTATCTGGACCGCCGCGAGGAGGAGTCCTTTCGCGAGCTGGACCGCATGCAGCGGCGGCGGCGAAGGTACGCCCTCACCGAGGAGCGCAACCGCATCGCCCGGGAGATGCACGACGGGCTCGGTGCGATCCTGTCGAGCATCGTCATCGAGACGGAGTACATCCAGACGCAGCTTCGCGCCCTGGCGCCGGACCCCCAGGGCGGACGCGGGACCGAGCTGGAGGCGGACTCCCTGAGCGGGGTCCTCGGCGAGGTGCAGGAGCTCCGGCGCACCGGCCTGGAGGGCATGGAGGAGCTCCGGCGAGCCGTGTCGATGATGCGCGATGACTTCGACCTCGTGGTCTCGCTGGAGGAGCAGTGCGTCACACGCAGCGCCCGGGGCGGGCCCACCATCGAGTTCGAAAGCCAGGGCACAGAGCAGTCCCTCGCGCCGGACCAGCAGCTCACCTGCTACCGCGTGCTCCAGGAGGGCCTCTCCAATGCCATTCGCCACGGCGATCCTCAGACGATCCAGGTCCGGCTGTCCTTCGAGCCGGACGCTGCGCTCCTCACGGTGCAAGACGACGGCGCGGGGTTCGATCCCAACGCGCAACGCACCGGCCACTACGGGCTCGTCACCATGCGGGAACGGGCCCAATCCACCCGCGGGGATCTCCGGGTCACCTCCCGCCCGGGCGAAGGCACCTGCATCACTCTCACTCTGCCCTACCGGCACTGATCGTACAGGAGTGACCCCATGTCCGATTCGCAGCTCAGCCAATCCCTGACCATCGACGAGTTCTGGGCCTGGCTCACGGCCCACCACAACTGCATCCTGCGCGCTGGAGGCCCGGGGTTCGTGCTCTTCGACCAGCCGGACATTCACTGGCACCTCGGCGTGGATCCCGACGGAATCCTGTTCGTCCAGCTGATCAAGGGCAAGGAGTCCACCGCCGAGCTCTTTCTCAATCCGGGCGACGTGCTCTACGTCCAGTCCTCCCCGGAGGAGGACGAGCAGACCCTCTTCGAGTGCGTCGGCGGGACCGAGGGCCAGGCCGCGCCGATCTGCCACTTCCTCATGGCGCACCCCTACGAGGACGAGGCCGCCCCCACGCGTCGGGCCTGGACCCACTAAACAGCATCACATTGACCACGATCCATCCCGCCAGGCTCCGCGTGTAAGCCCAGGCTGCCGGCGACGTTGTCAGGGGGAGCGGGAGCGATTCCGCCATCCGTTACAGCCACACACCGAGGAGGTCCGTCAATGTCCCGTGATTTGCCCAAGCCCCTGGCCTTGGCGCTGGTGGTCGGCCTGACCGTGGCCGGTTGCGCCGCGCACTTGAAGGCCCCGCACGCGTCGTACTCTGGTGACACGCCGCGGGCGGAACGAACGCTCAACACCGCTTCTACAGAGTCGATCCAGAATTTCTCCGGCTCCTACTGGCGTGACGAACTGCGGTCCGGCCCCAAGGCGCGGGCCCTGGCCGAAGCGTCCAAGCCCGCGCCGCCCAGCCCGCCGTCGAGGGCCGACACGCCGACCGGCTCCGCCGCGGTGGCGGATCCCAAGCCCCGGCCTCATCGCGCCTGGCGACGCCCGCCCCAATTGACGCCGGCCAGTGGACAGCCCACCACCGCCGGGACCACAAAGGCCGCCGCCGTGGTCGCGCCGACGGTGGTCCGGAGCGCCCAGGTCCCCCGAGGCCGGTTGATCCTGTACCACGGCACCCTGGCGCTCCGGGTGTTCAAGCGCGTGGACGGGATCAATGCGGCGCAGCAGATCGCCCTGGAGGCCGGCGCCTACGTGCAGTCTCGCTCCAACGGCCGGCTCGTCCTTCGCGTGCCCGTGGGCCACTTCCACGAGCTGATGGCGCGCTTGTGCGGCGTGGGAGAGGTCGTCGGCAAATCGATCAACGCTCGGGACGTGACCCAGCAGTTCTACGACGTGACCTACCGGCTCCGGGCGGCAAAGGCGGTACTCGACCGGTTGAAGGGGCTGCTCGCCAAGGCCAAGAACGTCCGCGAGTCCCTCGAGATCGAGAAGGAGATGTCCCGGCTGCTCCTCAAGATCGAACGGTTCAAGGGACTGCTCCGCTACCTGAACCACCACGCGTCCTTGTCGACCATCACGGTCCATTTCCACGTCAAGCCCAGGTACACCCGGCCCATCCGGTCGAGCTGGCGCAGCCCCTTCGGTTGGGTGAAGCGGCTCGGGCTGTACCACATGATGCGCTTCTAGGAAGGAGACCCGCATGCAACGCACGACATTCATGTCCCTGATTCTGCTGCTGCTGGGGCTCACCGGCTGCAACACCTTTGCCGTCAAGACTCCCGAGAATTTCGTGAGCCTCGAGCGGGTCCGCACGCGGACCTACTACAAGGCGGTGTCCCCGGACAACGCGGTGATTACCGTGACCGCCTTCGAGCACCGGGACCGCGGCAGCCTCGCCTTCTGGAGCGCCATCCTCGAGCGGGAGATGACGCTGCAGCGGGGTTACAAGCTGACCGCCGCCGAGCCCGTGAAGAACGACCTCGGGCTGCAGGGTCGTCAGCTCGCCTTCACCGCCCGGAGCGGGACCACTCCCTACACCTACGTGGCGACCCTCTTCGTGACCCGCAGCTATCTCTACGTCGTCGAGTCCGCCGCCAAATCGAAGCGCTACCCCTCCCACCGGCGCGCCGTCGACGAGCTCGTCTCCTCCTTCCGGCCGCGCTGAAGGGACGGGACCCCGGAGCGGCCCGCCCCCCGAACCGATCTCCAAGAGATTTCTTCTCGTTCTCGCTGAGAAAAAGTGCGAAAGTCAGGCCTGCTGGAGGTCCCATGCGACGCGCAATCACGACAGTCACCGGTCTGCTGATCCTCTCCTGCGGGCCCGCCCCAGGGCCCAAGCCGCCGACCCCCACGCCGGTGGAGCGGATGCGGGAACCCCCGCCGCAGCGGCGGCTGGCGAAGCGGCCTGTGAAGGTCGTCTATGGGCGCTTCTTCGACGTTCTCACGCTCCGTATCGACCTGGACCACCGGGGCAGCGCCACCGAGGAGCGCTACGTCGTTCGGGGGCTGGTGCGGGAGGGCGTGTGGGCCGGCAGCCAGACGAAGCTGCTCGACCCGTTCCCCTACGGCGCGCACAAGTTCGAGATCCGGGACGAGGCCACCGGCTCCCTGCTGTACTCCCGGGGCTACTCGAGCCTGTTTGGCGAGTGGCAGACCACCCGGGAGGCCAAACACAGCTCCAAGGGATTCGCCGAGTCGGTGCGGCTCCCCCTGCCGAGGGCGCCCTTCGAGCTGCGGATCTACTCGCGCCGCGGAGGGAAGCTGGTTCCCGTGCTGAAGACCACGCTGGATCCCAGAGGCCCGAAGGTGCAGGTCTGGACACCCACGCCGGGGGCCCGCACGACCACGCTCCACAAGAGCGGCCCGCTGGACCAGCGGCTCGACATCCTGATCATCGGCGACGGCTATGTCGCGGCCGAGGCCGAGAAGTTCCACCGCGACGCGCGGCGCTTTGCCGACATCATGCTCGGCGACAGCGCCTTCGGCCGCTACAAAAAGCGCTACAACATCCGGGCGCTCTTCGTGCCCTCGAAGGACTCCGGCGTCAGTGAGCCCCGCAAAGGGAGGAATCTCAATACCCCGGTGGGGCTCTCCTTCAACACCCTGGGATCACCGCGCTACATGATGACCACAGCGGACCGGGCGCTGCGCAACGTCGCGGCCAACGCCCCCTACGACGCGCTGTATCTCCTCGGCAACACCTCCCGGTACGGCGGCGGCGGCATCTACAACCTCTACTCCACCTTCCCCTCGGACAACGAGTACGACGAGTACGTCTTCATCCACGAGTTCGGCCACAGCTTCGCCGGGCTGGCCGACGAGTACTTCACCTCGCCCACCTCCACGGACGGGATGTACAAGCCCACCGAGGAGCCCGCCGATCCCAACATTACGGCGTTCCTCAAGGGGCGGTTCAAATGGAAGAAGCTCGTCACCCCCGGGACCCCGATCCCGACGCCGCCGCTGCCGAAATACCGGGCCGCTGTGGGGCTGTTCGAGGGCGCCGGGTACCGGCCCAAGGGGCTGTACCGGTCCCAGCTCGACTGCAAGATGAAGGGCAAGGGCCACGTGTCCTTCTGCAAGGTGTGCGCCGCGGCCATCGCGCGCATGATCGAACTCTACAGCGAATGAGGATGTCCCCCATGGTCGCTCGAACGCTCTTCGTGTTCTCCCTGTGCGGTCTGCTCGGCACCGGGGCGTCGTCCCCACTCGCTCAGGGCAAGCCGCCCGCGCGCCGCGTTGCGCCCCGCGTCTCCCCGGGGACCGACGTGCCGGAGCGGGTTCGCTCCCTCACCCAGCGGACCTACCACGCCCGCATCGTCAAAGGCCGCGCCTACGTGGCCACCACCGTGGGCCTACGCATCGTCGACGTCCGGCGCCCCACCCGCCCCACTGCGCTGGGCACCCTGATCGTTCCCGACTCGCTCAACGGCCTGGCCGTTGACGCAACCACCGCGTACGCGGCGGCCGGCCCCCACGGGGTGGTCATCGCCGACGTGACCAACCCCCGCCGTCCCAAGAAGCTCGCCCGCATCGACACCCCGGGCTCGGCCAACCAGGTCGTGCTCGACGGAACACACCTCTACGTGGCCGACGGGAGCTTCGGCGTGGCGGTCTACGACGTGGCCAACCCGAGACGCCCCCGCAAGCTCGCCGCCGTGAAGACCGGCTGCTACACGCGCGATGTCGCCCTGCACGGTCGTTGGATCTATGTCGCCTGCGGACGCAAGGGGTTGCTCGTGTTTCTGACCCTGCGGTCGAGCCCGCGCAACCCGGCTTGGCCCAAACCCCTGCACCGGATGAAGCTGGCGGGAGACGTGCGGAACGTGGCCTTCGGACCCGGCCGCACCCTCTACGTGGCCGCAGGAGAGGCGGGGCTCCACATCCTGGACGCGCGGCGGCCGGAACGCCTCCGGCTCGTGGCCACGACCAAGGTGCCCGACTTTGCCCACGGCGTGAGCGCCTGGGGGCCGCTGACCGCCGTGGCGGCCGGGGAGGGCGGCGTCCTGCTCTTCAACTGCAGACGGCGAAACAAGCCGCGGCTCCTCGCCCGCTACCAGTCGAAACCGAACCGCTCCGCGAACAAGGTGCTGCTGCGCCGCCAACGCCTCTACGTCGCCTACGACGCCGCCGGGCTGCACATCCTGCAGGTCGCCGGCCGACGCCTCCTCCAGCGCTCCGTCTTTCCCCCGCCGCCAAAGAAATCAAAATAGCGGAAGCGACGAATCCGCCACGGTGGTGCAGTCGTCGGCACACCTGGCGTCACGGGTGGCTTCGAGCACGTCCGGATCGTCGGTGATATCAGATGAACCTCCAAGAGCGATAGAGCGCGAGGTCTGCGACAGATTCAGGTGGAGCTCTGCAGCTCCGGGCAGTGTAGCTCCGTGAGCACGAAAGACTACGGCTGGATTCCTGCTCCCTATCCGCATCCGTACCGGCCGGTTGACGATCCTCACAACATCATGAACAGCGTGCGTATTCCGCTGCAGTCCTTCGTTGTGGGGGGCTCTGGTGTCGACCTGTCGCACGTTGACAAGGTGCGACTCTATTTTTGCATTCCGACGAATGGAGAGATCTATCTGGATGATATCGAGTTCTCTCGCTAGTAGAATGGAGCCGAGATGGGAGCATCGCACCTATCCGCCACGGGAGATATACTGGAGACAATGCAAGAACCTAGCTGCTTAAGTTCCGTCCTACCTTGCAGTGTTGCGCTCCCGGAGGGACCAACGGCGAAAGTGGCTTATCCGACGTTCTTCATCGTTGCCACGCTGCTGATCGTTACGACCGGTTGCAGTGACGAGTCAGTAGGATCCGGCAACGACAACCGCGGTCGGTTCGATGTTACCATGCCCCAGAGCTACGTTCGTGACCTGGACCTGCTGATCGTTGTTGATGATTCTGACTCTATGATCCAGGAGCAGAGGTTGTTTGAGAGCACCTATCTTCTCATGGCCTCATTGAGACACATTGCTGGTGGGTTGCCGAACATGCACATCGGCGTGACCTCGACCAACCTGGGATCAGGGTCGTATCAATTAGTGTCCTGTGAAGAGCTCGGCGGTGACCACGGTGACCTGCTCACAGGTTTGTGCGTCGATCCGCAGGGCGCTAGTTTCATCGTGGACGAAGAGCCGACCGGCTGCACGATCGAGAAGGAAATTGATTCCCAAGGTGGGCTCGTGCAGTGTACGTTTCACGACTGCAACCAATCCAACTGCAACGAATCCTCTGCGCCGTTTTTTTCGGATGTGTCTGGCTGTCCTCGATGTCGCAATTACGACCGGAATTTGTCGGATGTTTTTAACTGCCTTATGGTCCTCGGCACGGCTGGTTGTGAGTTCGAGCAGCCACTCGAGGCTATGGTTCAGGCGTTGGACGATAACCCGAACAACTCCGGATTTCTTCGAGAGCACGCCTACCTGGGGATCGTGTTCATGACCGACGAGGACGACTGCTCGGTGTCCGACCCCAGCATTTTCGATCCGGCCGAGGACAGCATCGATTCGCCGCTGGGCCCGCTCAGCTCGTTCCGGTGCTTCGAGTTCGGTGTGTCCTGTGACATCAACGACCGGACGCACGTCGGCCTGCGCCAGGGCTGCATGTCCAGAGAGGACCCCGACGCGCTGCTCCATCCGATCTCGCGGTACGTGCAGTTCCTGGAAGGTCTCAAGGATCCCGGGATGCTCGCGGTCGCGGCCATCGCCGGGCCGGTGGAGGACCAGAGCGTCACTGTCGGCTCGGACGCTGAGGGGCGGCCCGAGGTTCAGGATAGCTGTGACGACATGGCAGGCCGGGCCAAACCGGGGATCCGGCTCCGCGCTTTTGTCGAGGCGTTCACCTTGGTGGACGACATGGCCTGGGCATACAAGTCGATTTGCGATGGTGACGCGTATACGACTTATTTTGA
>JBDRSE010000152.1:0-2784 GCA_043825095.1 bacterium | reverse complement strand
GCCGTCTGCAGCTCGATTGAGCCCCACCAAACCCAAACACACCCATCAAGATGCCCGCGACACGCATCTTGACCCCCGGAACTACCGGCCCGATACTCAAGCGGATGGCCGAAAGTCAGCATGATCCGTGTTATCGCCAGAGCTCGGAGCAACCGTCCGCGGACAGCTCGTTGCCGTCGTCGCACTCCTCGTCCGTGTCCCGGACCCCGTCGCCGCAGGTGGGCAGGCTGCAGTCGGTCCGGCAACGATCGGGCAGCGAGTCGCTGTTGGCGCCGTCGCAGCCCGGCAGCACGACGTCGGCGACGGTCCCGCAGTCGCAGTCTTCACCCTCGCCGATCACACCGTCACCGCAACGTGAGAACGTCAGACACACCCCGTCCTGGCAGCGGTGGGTTCCGGCTGCAGAGCCGGCGAAGGAGCAGTAGTCTCCTTCGGCCAGCCCGCCGCACGCCGTCAGCTGCGCCGGAAAGACGCACTGGCCATGAGTGTCGTCGCAGACCTTTCCTGCCGGGCACACCAGGTCAGACGAACAGAACCTGGACTCTGGAGCCAGGCATCCACCGGCACCTGCGACAACCAGCATCACCGCCAGCAAGCGTCCCATCGATCGTCCTCGATCCAAGAAGAAAACGATACCACGGCTGAGCATAGTGAACGCGCAGAAAGAACCAGAGTGCACCTCACCGTGGTTTGTACGCGCAGACTGATGTCCGGAACGAGAGCCGGGCGTACTCAATCAACGTCGGAGGGGTATCCTAGTCCGCCACGCAAGCGGGTGCCTCGCAATGGTAACCGCCGACGCAGTGGCTGTTGAGCGTGCAGGAGGTGCGGCAGTCGATGCCATCGCACAAGTAGGGGGAGCAGTCCTGGGTGCCGCCGTCGTTGCAGCTCCCGGCGCCGTCGCAGGTGTCGTTCAGGTACAGGGTGTTGCCGGTGCAGGTCTGCTGCACGCAGACGGTTCCGCTCGCCCACAGGGCGCAGCCGCCGTTGCCGTCGCAGCTGCCGTTCTGGCCGCAGGTGTCCTGGCCGGTGTCAGAGCACTCGTTGTCGGGGTCCAGCCCGTTGGTGTGCGGGGTGCACGTGCCTTCCGAGGAGGCGATGTCACAGGCCTCGCAGGTTCCGTCGCAGGCGGTGTCGCAGCAGTAGCCGTCCACGCAGTGGTCGGAGGTGCACTCCTCGTCCCGGGAGCAGGAATCGCCGTCCGGCTTCTCGGCGGCGCAGGTGTCCGTGCCGTCACAGTAGAAGTCGGGGGGACAGTCGAAGTCGAAGTTGCAGCTGCCGCAGGTTCCGACCGAAGAGAGGTCGGTTTCGCAGCCGTCGTCGGGGTCGCCGTTACAGTCACCCCACCCGGCGGCGCAGGTCGGCGTGCAGACGCCGCTGACGCACACGGTGGTGCCGTGTCCGTTGGTGCAGGTGTTTCCGCAGGCGCCGCAGTGGTTGATGTCGCTCTGCTTGTCGAACCCCTCGTCGACGCCGTTCACGCAGTTGTTGTCGATGTTGTCGCAGATTTCCGGGGCGCCGGGGTTGACGGCGACGTTCTGATCCTGGCAGTCCCCGCTGAGGCTCGCGGTGTATAAGTCGTAGGGCCCGCAGCGGCACTGTGCGAGGCTGGTGCCGTAGCCGTCCGTGTCCTCGTCCCAGAAGAATGAGACGCAGTTCAGGGCGTTGAGCTCGTTGGTCACCCCGTCGCAGTTGTCATCGAAGGCCGTGTCGCAGGTTTCGCTCATGGCGGGGTGCACCTGCGGGTTGTTGTCGTTGCAGTCACCGGTCACCGAGGCCTGGTAGTTGCCCTGGGGATCGCAGCGGCACTGGCTGTTGCCGGCCACGCCGTAGGTGTCGCCGTCCTGGTCCAGGTAGTAGATGTTGCAGCCGCTGGCGTTGAGGTCGTTTACGTCGCCGTCGCAGTTGTCGTCAAACACCGTGGCGCAGGTTTCCAGGGCGGAGGGATTGACCGACGGGTTGCCGTCGTTGCAGTCCCCTCCCACCGTGGCGCGGTAGTTGCCCAGGGGGGCGCAGCGGCACTGGTAGTCGTTGGTGAGGCCGTGCCCGTCGTTGTCGGCGTCGAAGTAGTAGTCAGTGCAGTTCAACGCGTTCTGCTCGTTGGTATCCTGGTTGCAGTTGTCGTCGAAGCCGGTTGAGCAGTCCTCCGGCACCGCCGGATTCACGTTGGCGTTGTTGTCGTTGCAGTCGTTGGGCAGACTGGCTGTGTAGTTGCCCTGTCCGGTGCACAGGCACTGGGAGAGGAAGGTCTGTCCGTAGTTGTCTTGGTCCATGTCGACGTAGTAGTCGGTGCAGTTCAGGGCGTTCTGGTCGTTGGTGCTGGCGTTGCAGTTGTCGTCGTACTGGGTCAGGCAGTCTTCGATCTGGCCCGGGTTGGCGCTGGCGTTCACGTCGTCACAGTCGCCGCCCGTGGTGGCCGTGTAGTCGCCCACAGCGACGCAAAAACAGGCCGTGTCGCTCGAGACGCCGTAGGTGTCGTGGTCCGAGTCCCGGAAGAAGGTGGTGCAGCCGAAGGCGCCCTCGTCGTTGGTGTCGCCGTCGCAGTCGTCGTCGTCAGAAGTGGCGCACTGCTCCACCATGCCCGGGTTGACCATCTGGCGACTGTCGTTGCAGTCGCCGTCCACCGTGGCCGTGTGGTGGGTCTGCGTGTCGGGCTGACACAGACAGCGGGAGTTGCCGCTGACGCCGTAGGTGTCGTTGTCCACGTCGAGGTAGTAGACCGTGCAGCCGATCGCGTTCTCTTCGTCGGTGTCTCCGTCGCAGTTGTTGTCCACGCCGTCGCAC
>JBDRSE010000151.1:0-22691 GCA_043825095.1 bacterium | reverse complement strand
AGCACATCGTGCAGCTCCGGGCACTGGCGCTGAGCGATCGTTGGGAGGATGCAATGGCTCACACGCTACGTCCACTCCGTAAGGCCGTGCAGGCGGCTGCATAATTGATCAGGATGGGAGACACTCCCGTCATTCCTTCGTTCTTGCATTCTTGCGCGGTACTCTGTGAGAAGTTTTTGATTGTAGTATACTCGCCTGACACGGTTCACTCCTTCCTCAATAACGTTCAGTCTTCTGTCCATGATATTTCCTTTGCGTCGCCCTGCAAGATCACCGTTTGTAAAAGCGAGAAAGGTCGTGTCGTATACGGTGTCCATTACTTCCTCCGCAACGCTTTCATTAGTGCCATTCTATCTTCGATGGACTGATTCATGAAACCAGAGGGCATGTTCTCGAACTGAAACGAGGGACCTATATTAATCTCTTCGAGATAAGAGCGTCCTTCTGCCTCTCGCAGAAGGACAACTGATACCTGCGATTGATCGACGCTTTTTCTGCGAAAGGGTTTCTTTTCCAAACCAATGGCTGGCACGCGGTACTTCTCAGCTAATCGCCTGCGAAGGCGGACGAGCAGATATTCGCTATGAGTCTCGATTATTACATTCACTTCTTGGGAAGCTAAATACAAAAAGTAGTCAGCAATTCCCGCCTGCGCGTCCGGGTGTAGGTGTAATTCAGGCTGCTGCACAATGTACGTACCTTTACGTGGTGTAAGCAACCCTTGGACTAGCACAGGAAGCACTTGCGATACTCCAAATCCAACGTCTGCAAAATTGGCCTTCACTTCTGCGCCTGCTCCAGAAAATAGCAACTCAAATACGTTGGTTCCCTTTGCGATATCTCGCACTTTAAGCCTCTTTGCTAGGCCTAAATGATTAAGCCAGAACGAGACGGCATTCGTTATGGTTGTTGACTTAGGTCGAACAAGTCTCTCCGTGATCAGTAGATTTACAGCATTCTCGCCACTCAGACCCACCTCAAGACTACCCACTCCAGAAAAGGAAAACCTCCTCTGAGGTGGTGTCCTAAACGGGCCAATCATTCGCAGGTTAGCGAGGAAAGCTAGCAACTCCGTAAATGCTAAGACAGAACACTGAGAAAAGTCGTTGATTCTCTTCTTAATCACCGGCGCGACTTCCTTGTAAACATCTTGGTTCACTTCCAGTATAGGGAAGAAACTGAAGCCAGGAGATATAAGTTTAAATGCCCTTCGAGGAAGATCGGACGCATAACATCGCCAATGCTGAATACGTTCCTTTCCGGAGGTCCTCTTGAAATCAACCTTGCCTAGCTTTGTACAGGATATTGAAAGACTAGAAAGGGCAGGCCCAAAAGGAGGTTCAGGCGCAAAGTACATCGTGACTTCTATTTCGCGAGGAGTTGCAATATTCTGAGTGCGTTTGGCGCGCCGAGGTTGGCGAAAGAACGGATACATGAACTGAACATCTGGGACTCTTGGTATGTCGATATCGGCAAGAGGCTTGAAAAACCTTGGCCGCGTGGGGGTAAGGCTGTCAAACCTAAACGAAAATGAGAAACCAATTTCACTTTGCTCATCATGGCCATGGATGAATTCCTTAAATGTACCTGCATCAATCAGCCTCCCTTTCAGGTTAAGCTGCGGCACCTTTGCGCTATATGCTCTATCCGCGACACTTTGGCTTAGGACCATCAGCGCGTGAAGAAGAGACGACTTGCCCGCGCTATTTTTGCCGACGAGAACAGTTAGTGGGGATAGTGGCATTTTACCTGATTCGGAGAAGGCTTTGCAGTTATGGAGTTCAAACCCAGTTAACATTCTTTTGACCTCTGCCCTTCTTCTTCAATTGGGTAAAAAACAAAATACCCAATTAGATAGACAACCATACCGAAATCACCCCTCCGATCGCCTCGGCGAAGATCTCGCTGGTGGCCTCGGGGGTGACGTTGGTTGTTGAGTAGGTGGCGGCTGGCTCTGCGGGGGGCCAGATCGCCTGGCTGCGCTCGTAGGAGGCTACGCAGCGGTTTATCATGAACTCCATGAGGGCGCCGTCGGGGATTAGGACGGGGCGGATTTTGTCGCGGTCGGCTCGGCGCTTGGAGCTGAATGTTACGTGGGGGGAGAGGGCGTTGGGGGCGGCTTGGTCTTTGTAGGTTTCGGCGGTGACGATGCCTTGTTGGATGGCGACGGGGGTGACGGCGCGGTCCCACATGTCTTCGACCTGGCCGTGGAGGGCGCGGGGGAAGTAGCGGGTGCGGGGGCCGGGCTTGGTGGTGGGCTTGGTGGTGGTGGTGTCGGCGGAGTTGCGACGGCGGCGGGTGCTGGTGCTGGGGCTGGGGGGGTCGTCGCGGAGGTCGCAGTGCATGGGGACGTGGGCGTCGACGACGTAGTGGGAGATGAGGAGGTAGAGGTAGGTGATTTCGCGGACGGAGAAGTTGTCGTTGTAGGCGCGGAGCTTTTGGAGGTCGGCGATGAGGGCGGCGAGGTGGTCGACCTTGTAGGGGAGGCCGCCGCCGCCGGCGCCGCGGTAGTATTTGCCCCCGTGGTATGTTTGGGCGCGGTAGGCCTCGGCGCGCTCGGGGAGGACGTCGGGCGTGTAGAGCTTGAAGGTGTGGAAGCGGACCTTGTCGTTGAGAATGTCGTCGGGGGCCCAGCTCGCCTCGAGGATGGCGTCTGCGTGGGTGAGCATGAGGCGCTGGAGCTTTTTGGCCTTGGCCTTGAGCGGGCGGGTGTCGGCCCGGCTCTTTTTGCCGGCCATGGTGCAGAGGTTGTCGAGGGAGTCCCGGAGGAATTCGATGGCCTTGTACGCGACATAGATGTGGGAGTTGTGCTTCAAGGCTTTCCTTCAGGGCTTTCTTTCAGGGCTTTCCTTCAGGGCTTTCGGTGCCTACGGCGTCGCGCCTGTGCGTGCCGCCTGTGCGTCGCGCCTCTGCGGCGCGCTTCTGCGTCGCGCCTCTGCGTCCCGACTGGGTATTGGACCCTTTCCCTCTTCATTTTGCCGACTTGCGGTGTCCAGGGTAGACCTGGGCGCAGGGGGTGTCAATCCGTAGTTTTGTCCGTAGTTTTGTCCGTAGTTTTCTCCGTAGTTTTATTTGCTTTCGTCGTTTCCGGAATTTACGTGGAACGGGCGTCTGCGTGAGAGTTGGGGTAATTGGGCTTTTTGCTTGACTCTGAGGCTTGGGATTGGATCTATCGGAGGGCCTCGATGGATGGGCTGACGGGGCGACAACTGAATCATGCCGTGATGACGGGAGGAGAAGCAGGTATGGCGAAGCAAGCTGCATTGAAGATGAAGCCGGATGAGGCGCGGCGGGCGGCGGAGCAGGGTGTGACGTTGGTGACGAAGGACAAGACGAAGCTGGAGCCGCGCGTGGGGGCGGGGGTGATCGACGGGCTGGCGGAGGACGCGGGGGCGTTGTCGGACCAGGTGTCGAGCACGGTGGCGGCGCGGGTGCAGAAGCTGGCGTCGACGGCGACGCAGAACGTGACGGCGGGGAAGCTGGTGGATCGGGTGATGGCGGTGCGGTCGGCCCTGCAGAAGACGGGCGCGGACAAGGTGGTGCAGAAGAAAGCCGGCGTGGGGCGGACGATGTCGTCGCGCTCGGTGAAGTCGGCGTTGGCAGGGGCGGATATGGTGATCGAGACGTATACGAAGCACCCGGATGAGCTGCGGGCGGCGGGGGTGCTGCCCAAGGATGTGGATACGATCATCGGGCTGGCGAATGCGCTGCGGGCGGCGGATGCGGCGCAGGAGGGCCAGAAGGTGGCGGCGAAGCTGAGCACGGCGGAGCGTGGGAACGTGCAGCGGCGGGTCGAGGCGGCGCTGATGAGGGTCATCGCGGCGGCGGAGCTGGAATTCGTGGAGTCCGATCCGGAGCGGGTGAGGCAGTACCAGGCGCTGATTCCGGCCAAGCCGAAGAAGAAGCCGCCGAAGACCGCGTAGGCGACTTTTCGGGGCCTGGGGGGCCGCGAGGGATGGTCGCGTCGGCGGCTGCTTTCGTCGGGTGATCCGGTGCATTCGTCGGGTGGTCGGATCTCTTGGTCGTGTCGGCGGATGCCTTGGTCGTGTCGGCGGCGGCTCTGGTCGTGTCGGCGGCTGCCTTGATCGTGTCGGCGGATGCTTTGGGCGAGTGGTCAGACTCGTTCGTCGTGTCGGCGGCGTCTCTGGTCGTGTCGGCGGCTGCCTTGGTAGGGTGTTCAGATGCCTTGGTCGGGTAGCCAGATCTCATTGTCGGGCGGTCAGATCTCATTGTCGGGTCGGCCAGATCTCATTGTCGGGTCGGCGGATGCTTTGATCCCGCGGTCCTACGAGATATGTGAATCTCCACGGGATTCCCGGAGATACGGGTCGGTGGTGTCGGGGATCGGAACCCTGATGAGCTACGTTCACGTCGCCGCGGCCCGGGCCCGGGCCTGGGCCTGGTCTGACATACCACGCGGAGTGGCGGGCGTGCGACGAGCTCGCGGCCGGTCTGCACCGAGCTGTACCCTCCGGATGCGAACTGGAGGGAGGACATCTACGCGAGGATCATCGAGCTGCCCTGGGAGCTCGCCTGGGGAGCGTTGACGTGGTTCACGGGCGTGTAGGGACGTGGGGGACGTGGGGACGTAGGAACCGCTCAGCGCTTGGGTGGGGCGGCTTGGCGCCGCCTTCGATTCCAGGCGGCCAGGAATGCGACGAGCAGCAGCACGAGGATGGGAGAGGCGTCGCGGGAGGAGGAGGTGGAGGAGGAGGTGGTGGTGTTGCAGCTGCAGCCGCTCTTGGAGTTGTCGGTGGAGTCGCCGGTGGAGGCGTCGTCGAGCCCGCCGTCGGGGGGCGGGAGCTCGGGGCTGGTGCGGGCGCTGATGTGCTGCTCCGAGTCGGGGCAGTTCTGGTGGAGCACGGCGATGTAGTAGGTTGCGCCGGGCTCGAGGGGCGGGTCGGACCGGGTGGTGATCGTGACGGAGTGGTCGTCGGACTCGTACTCGCCGAAGTCGAAGTCGTACTGCTGCGGGAAGACGATGCTCAGGCCCATCATCAGCGGCTGCACCATGTAGCCGATGGGCTCGGCCTTGCGGAGCAGGAACCGATAGAGGAGCTCGTCCGCCGGGAACTGGCGCAGGCGGACGGTGAGGGCCTGCGCGTCTGCCGGGACGGTGATGCGGTACTGGAACGCGCCGGGCAGCCACACGCCCACCGCCCGGATGCCCTCGCACTCGTTGTTCGCCACCTGGGCCAGCCAGTCGAAGCCGAAGGGGTGGGTGGTGCGCTCCAGGCCGTCGTCCAGGGGCAGGGAGCGGCCGCAGGTGGTCATGCCCCGGGCCTCGAGGATGGCGTTGACGTCGTCGACCTGGGATTGGGTCAGGTCGCCGTCGGTCTGCATGGCGGCGGCGGTGGCGCTGATGGCGGTGGAGAGTTCTTCGAACGTGGCGCTCGGGGAGAGCAGGGTGAGCGCGCCGAACATCAGCGTGTCCGCCAGGCGGGAGGCCCCGAGGGACGTGCGGATCTCCCAGGTGACGCCGCCGATGATGCGGCCGTCCTCGTGGGGCTCGCCGAACACGTCGTCCGGGCAGACCAGGTCGTTGTTCAGGTCGCGCGCCGAGTTGGCCATGGCGTACTCGCCGGTCACGCTCTCGTCCATCACCGAGGAGGAGAAGTAGTCGGCCAGACCCTCGTTGATGCCGCCCGGGCCGAAGTGCATGCCGTGCTCGTCGAACAGGTCGTCGATGTAGCCCATCTGGGACACCTCGTCGACCACGAAGTGACCGTACTCGTGATAGACCACGTCGCCGTCGTAGCCGAAGTCCGTGACGATGCCCTGCCCGAAGAACAGGCCGTGCAGCGTGGTCGTGATGGGCGTGGAGAAGGCGTTGTTGTACACCTGCCCCGCGCCCTCGCCGTAGTTGGCCACCGTCATCATGGCGCGGAACGGGACGTGGCCGTGCACGTCGCGGAAATAGGAGTCGATGACGTCTAAGTGGTAGTACAGGTTGACCTCGCAGAAGGGGTCGTCAAAGGCGGTCTGGGTCAGCACGGGGTTGTAGAAGAAACCGGTGCCGTCGGACGTGGCCAGCTGATCGAGCTCCAGCCCGGTGGGGTACTGCTCGACGCTCCCGGACACGTAGTGGTAGACCGTGCCGGCGCGCCCCTCCAGGTGGGTGCCGTCGCCGGTGATGTTGCCGAGCTCCAGGATCTCCGGCGTGGGCGTGGCCACCGGATTCTGCCGGTAGGCGCGACCGGGGGCGGACCGGGCCAGGGAGAAGCTCCGCAGCGCCGCGCCGCTCACGGCGTCCACAAAGGCGCGGATGCGACGGTCGGAGACGTTGCCGTCGACGCGCCAGACCAGGGTGCCCTGCCGGCCGTCGTCCAGGACGCCGAGCTGCGCCTCGGGGCTGCCGAGCCGCGCGCGACCCCACTGCGCCGCCGCTTCGACCTGCGCCTCGTCGGCGTCGATGACGGGGAGGGGGATGACGTCCAGGCGCTCGGCGACGAAGGTGACCACGGCCGACGCTCGGCCCGCCCGATCCAGCCGGACCAGGACCCCGCGGCCGAAGACCGGCAGGCCCTCGTGCTCCTGGCGGAAGCGGACCACCCGGTGGGAACGCCAGGAGCGGACCCGCGGGTCCGCGGTCAGCCGGATCCCTGTGAGCTGCAGCGCCGCGGCGTGCTGCGAGAGATGCGCCGCGGCCGCCTCTGCGGACGGCGCGGCGCTCGGCTGCGTGTTCAGCCCGGTGAACCATTGCGCGCGACTCGGCGCCGCGGAGGCGGAGGGGATCGCGGACATCGTCAGGAGGACGAATGCGAATGCGAATGCGATGGCGATGGCGGTGGCGGTGGCGGTGGCGGTGGCGAGAGACCCCGCGATCGAACGTTGCCGCATGGTCTGAGCTCCTTTTCGGCCTTTGGGAGAACATACCACATCCGGGTCGGCGCGCCGACCGCCCATGGAAGCACAAGGCGCACTGGCGATTGTCCCGCACCTGCACGCTGTGCTATCACGGGGCAAAGCAACTACGAGCGCGAGGAGCGGAAGATGAGTCTGACAGTGCACGGGCGAACCATCGAAAAAATCGGCGTGATCGGCTCGGGCCAGATCGGGCCGGACATTGCGCTGCACTTTGCCACGTCGCTGGCGCCCCTGGGCGTCCGGGTCGTGGTGGTGGACGTGGCCGAGGCGGCGCTGGCCGCGGGCGAGGCCAAGCTCCGCAAGAAGATCGAAAAGACCGTGAGCAAGGGCCGGATGAAGCCCGAGCTGGGGGAGACGATCACCGGCGCGGTGACCTTCACCACGGACTACGCGGCCCTGTCCGGCGCCGGACTCGTGGTGGAGGCGGCCAGCGAGGACCTTCTCATCAAGAAGCGCATCTACAGCCGGCTGGAGGAGATCCTCGAGCCGGACGCGGTGCTGGCCTCCAACACCTCCCACCTGGAGCCGGAGGTGATCTTCGCGGACGTGAAGGAGAAGGGGCGCGCCCTGGTGGCGCACTATTTCTTTCCGGCGGAGCGGAACCCCATCGTGGAGCTGGCCGTCACCCCCGAGACCGCCGAGGAGACGGTGCGGCTCCTGGAGGTGCTGTACGAGCAGACCGGAAAGATCCCCATTCGGCTGGGGAGCCGGTTCGGCTTTGCCGTGAACCCCGTGTTCGAGGGCATGGTCCTGGCGTCGGCGCTCCTGGTGGAGGAGGGCGTGGCCGACCCCGTCGCCGTGGACGCGGTGGCGCAGAAGGTGCTCGGCTACGGCGTCGGGCCCTTCACGGCCATGAACCTGTGCGGGGGGAATCCCCTCACCGCGGCGGCGCTGCCCGAGTACGGGGAGCGCGTGATGCCGTGGTACCGCTGTCCGGACATCCTCGCGCGGGCGGTGGAGTCGGGCGACGCCTGGCCCATGGCCCCGCGGGGCAGCGCGGTGGAGGTGGATCCCGCGGTGGAGGAGAAGGTCGGTCGAGCCTTGATGGCCGCCTATTTCGGGCTGGTCACCGAGATCGTGGACGCGGGCGTCATCGACGTGGGCGGCCAGGAGCTCGCCGTGGCCACCGCCCTCGCGGTGAAGGCCCCCTTTGCCCTGATGAACGAAGTGGGCGTCGACGAGGCCCTGAAGCTCGTGGAGGAGTATGCGGCGGCCCACGACGGGTTCCGCGTGCCCGAGCTGCTGCGGGCCCAGGCCGCCTCGGGGAAGCCCTGGAAGATCCCGGTGGTCACCCTGCGCCGGGAGGGAGACGTCGGCGTGATCACCATCCGCCGGCCGACCGCGCTGAACGCGCTCAACACGGCGGTGTTCGATCAGCTCGAGGAGCACCTCCAGGCCGTGGGCAAGGACAACTCCCTCGTCGGCGCCGTGGTGACCGGGTTCGGCACGCGCGCCTTTGCCGCCGGCGCGGACATCAAGGAGCTCGTGACCATCCCGGACGCCGCCGGGCTGGCCGCCAAGTCCCGCCGCGGCCAGCGCGTGTTCGATCAGGCGGAGCAGCTGGGCAAGCCGGTGGTGGCCGCCATGAACGGCCTCGCCTTCGGCGGCGGGCTGGAGCTCGCCATGGCGTGCACGATCCGCATCGCCGCCCCGCAGAAGGTGTTCGTCGGGCAGCCCGAGCCCAAGCTCGGGGTCATCCCGGGCTACGGCGGGACCCAGCGGCTCCCGCGGCTGGTGGGCCTGGCGGCGGCGTGGCCGATGCTGCGGGGCGGCAACCCCATCTCGTCCGCGCAGGCGCTCGAGCTCGGGCTCATCGCCCGGGAGGTGGCCGGCTCCGAGCTGGTCGACGAGGCGGTCGCCCTGTGCCGGGAGTTGGCCGCCGGTCGGGCCGAGGCGAAGCCCATTCCCACCGGCCCCATCCCGGTGCCCGACAGCCTCCCAGAGGTCGAGCTCGGCCACCTCAGCCGGCGGATCGACGAGATCCAGCAGGAGGTCATCCTGGCCGGCGCGCGCACGTCCCTGGCCGAAGGGCTGGAGCTCGAGGCCCAGGCCTTCGGGCGGTGCGTGGAGACGCAGGACTTCCAGATCGGCATGAAGAACTTCATCGAGAAGGGGCCGCGCTCGAACGCCGGGTTCGTGCACGAGTAGGTGTCTGCCATGGTCGGCGAAAGCCGTGGCCGCGAAGGCCGTGGCCGCGAAGGCCGTGGCTCGGGGAGCTATCGGGAGCGGGTGTGGGAGGTGGTGCGGGCGATTCCACCCGGGCAGGTGGCGACCTATGGCCAGCTCGCGAGGCTGGCGGGGCGCTGCACGGCGCGCATGGCCGGCTACGCCCTGGCCGCGGTCCCGGACGGCAGCGGGATCCCCTGGCACCGGGTGGTGAACGCCCAGGGGCGGATCAGCGTGCGGTCCAGCGGCGAGCCGAGCGTGCGCCAGCGGCTATTGCTGGAGGCGGAGGGGGTCGTGTTCGATCCCGGGGGACGGATCGATCTCCGCCGGTTCGGGTGGCGGTAGCGCTCGCTTCGGGTGGCGGTAGCGCTCGCTTCGGGCGGCGGTAGCGCTCGCTTCGGGTGGCGGTAGCGCTCGCTTCGGGCGGCGACTTCAGTCGGGCGGCTCCGGCCTTCCCTCCGGGGCCGGATGTGGGCTACTGTGCGGGGAGTGAACTGGCGCAAGTGGCTCAAACGGATCGGGGTGGCCCTCGGGAGCCTCCTGATCCTCGCCGGAGGAGGCGGCGCGCTGCTCGTGTGGTGTCTGAACTACTTTCCGGATCCGCTCATGACGGTGCCGGTGCAGTGCCGTGGGCCGGCGGCGAAGCTGAAGCCGGGGCAGCGCTTCAAGCTGCTGTCCTGGAACATCCAGTACGGGGCCGGCCGGAGCTACCACTTCTTCTATGACGGCGGGCCCGACGTGCACGCCAGCCGGGGCAGCGTCGAGCGCACCCTGAAGGCCATCTCCGGCGTGCTGCGGGAGACCGCCCCCGACCTGCTGTTGCTCCAGGAGGTGGATCGGGACTCGGCCCGCACGGCGCGGATCGATCAGCTCGCGCGGCTCCGGGACCTCGATCAGTGGCACTGCTGGGCGTCCACGCCGTACCATCGGTCCCGGTACGTGCCGGTGCCCCTGCGCCGTCCCCTGGGGCGTGTGGACATGCACCTCGCCACCGCGGCGCGCTTCAAGGTGACCTGGGCGCGCCGCCGGGCGCTTCCCCTGCTCAAGGAATGGGTTGTCCGCCGGGCCTTCAACCTCAAGCGAGCCGTGCTCGAGTCGGCCGTGGAGCTCGAGGGGAGCAAGCGGCCGCTCATCCTGCTCAACACGCACCTGTCGGCCTTCAGCTACGGCGACGGCACCCTGGAGCGCCAGGTGGACACGATCCTCGAGCGGCTCGGGGAGCTCGACCGGCGGGGCCACCCGTGGATCCTGGCCGGGGATTTCAACATGCTCCCGCCCGGGGATCGCCCCGAGCGCCTCGGCGAGTTCGAAGCGGCCTACTACGCGAACAAGGAAGGCGCGCTCGCGCGGCTCACGAAACGGTACCGCACGGCGGTTTCCCCGGAGGCCTACGCCCGGGACCCCGCCCGCTACTTCACGTATCTCCGCTACGGCGCCAAGCTGCCGGATCGTCGGATCGACTACATCTTCGTGAGCAGGGCGATCCAGGTCCACAGCGCCCGCGTCGTGCGGCAGGAGACCCCGTCGTCCGACCACCTCCCCCTGCTGCTGGAGGCCTCGGTCCTTCCCGAGTGACAACGACCGGCCGGCGGCGCTGTCCTGGGCCGCCCGGGCGCGAGCCCGAGGGTGGTGTTGGGCGAGCCGCGCCGGGTAAACTATACTGAGTCCCGTGGAAGGCGGAGGGCCGGCATGAAGCACAAGGGAGCCAAGACCACTGGGCAGCCGTCGTGGGAGGCCGTCTTTCAGAAGCTGCTCGAGCCCGTGGGGCGGGAGCTGCCCCTGGACAGCCTGACGCGGCATCTGTACTACGCGGTGCGAGCGCTACAGCCGCCGGCGGTGGGCGCGATGCACGTGACCTGCGCTGACGAGTCGGAGATCGAGTGCTACGAGTCCTTTCAGAAGAGCTTCGTGCAGTACCTGCTTCCCCGGCTCAAGTTCTCGCACCAGGCGGCCTTTCGGATCGCCAACCTCGGCGGGCGCTACGAGTGGGGCGCCATCCCCATCGCGGACGCGCACTACGACAGCGTGGCCCCGGACGCGCCCTACAAGCTGATGGTGGTGAAGCTCAACGCCCACACCTCGGTGGAGGACACCGCCCAGGGTCCGCGCTACGGCAAGCTGCTGCGCTACCGCGCCGAGTCGGACTACTGCGGCGCGCTGCACGGCCTGCTGGCCGACTCCCCTGTGCCCGCCCTGCGGGACCTGGAGCTGCAGTTTCGCAGTGAGCAGCGGGACCGCCTGGCGCCGCTGCGTGACCGGAAACGCATCCCGGCCCACCAGCGCATGCTCTTCGTGGCCCTCGTCTCGGCCCGGCTCCAGGCGCGGCAGGTCGTCCTGGACATCCAGGACCACCCCCCGGTCAAGCCCACGCTCTACATCGTCCTGCCCTGCGTCACCATCAACCGCAGCCAGCGGGACACGGAGATCCTCTGCGGGGTGTACGTCATGGACCGCGCGCTCCACGTCGGCCAGGACCTCTACTCCGGCCTCGGAGACGACCCGGAGGGGTACCGCGTCCATCACCGCGGCCCAGAGCTGGTCACCATAGACGACGACAACGTCGGACGCGTCAGACCCGTGCGCGACCACCGTGAGCTCATCCGTGAGCAGCTCCCCGAGCCGGCGCGCCGGCTCCCCACCGATGACCAATACAACGCGGTGCTAGCCGAAGTCCAAGCGGGCCGGTACCGGGCCGACCACCCCTACGCCCGCGTCCTGGTCAAGAACCTCATGCGCCTGTTGCTGGATCTCAACCCGGTCACCGGTGTGCTGCTCGCCTTCACCGAAGGCGTGGCCGAGCTCCGCCATGTGCACCGCGTGGAGCAGCTCGTCAGCGGCGCCGCGGGAGAGGGCCGCGCCCGCCAGCTCATGCGAGAGATCAGCCAACGCGTGGACGGGCTCCCCCCGCGTCGCGCCGTGGCCCTGCTCGACGCGCTGGCCCGCCGGAGGCGGTGACGAGAAGGCTCAGCGCGCGGATTCGGCATGCGTGAGCCGCCGCGATCAGTGGGCCGCCGCGATCAGTCGGCGCCGCAGGTGGTCGGCGCAGGGGTTCGTCGGCGCGACGGCTCACGGGGCGCAGCGAACGCCCACGTTCACGTTGTCGAAGCGCGCGAGGTAGGTTTCGCTGCACAACCCGGTGCAACCGGTCTGGAAGTAGGGGCCGCTGTACTCGAGCGGGGTGTTCACATAGGCGGAGTCGGTGCCCGTGCCGGTGAATCCGTAGGTACCCGTCGCGGGGTTGGAGAAGCTGCTGGTGCCGTCGCTGCGCGCCTCGAGCCGCCACAGGTTCGTGTCGGCGTTGTAGGTCACGCGCACGCTGAAGTAGCGGTCGGGGGAGAAGCCCCCCGACGATACGATGTTGGTGATGGCTCCGTTGCGGAGCCCGTTCTCGAACCGCACGAGACGCACGCTGCCGCTGCTGCCGCCCATGACGACCGCGTAGCCGTCGGCGGTGGCGCTGGCGTTGCACGTGCTCGTGCTGGCGTTCAGCCCGGCCGCCGAGCTGGAGGCCAGGACATACGCGAGGCCGACGGTGATGGCGTTCTGGCTCGAGACGCTGGTGCAGCTGAAGCCGCCGTCTGTCGTGTCGGGGTCATCGCGGCGCATGTTGAAGCTCCACACGACCTCCAGCCCGGTGTTGTTGGCGAGCGTGGCGTCGTACAGGCCGTTGTCGTACTCCGAGCCCGCGCCGTCGGTTTTCACGTAGGCGTACCCTTGACCGTGTACCGGCGAGCCGCTCACATCGTTCGTGATCTCGAGGAGGCCGTTGTAGATGCGCACGCCGTGATTGGGGAGGGTGTAGGCCGACCAGATGCTGGAGCTCACCGCCGCGTCCGTGCCCGTGGTCCAAGAGCTCGACGACGGGGTGGCAAAGGTTTCGGAGAATGCGGACGTCAGGGTCGGCGGGCAGTTGGCGCAGCCGCCGGTATCGATGGTGCAGCCGCCGGTGCAGGAGAGGGAGCCGGTGGAGAAGCCGAAGTCGGTGCAGTCCAGGCCGCCGAAGTCGGAGCCGTCGCACTCCTCGGCGCCTTCCCGGATGCCGTTGGGGCACACGGACGCCAGACAGGCGCCGGTGTTGAACGTGCAGTTGGCGTTGCAGCTCAGGGGGCCGCCGGCATACCCCTGGGTCTGGCAGGTCTCGCCGTGCAGATCGCCGCCGTCGCAGGCCTCGCCCGGATCCCAGGTGGCGTTGCCGCAGAGCAGCGTGCAGATCGAGGGCGCGCCGGAGCAGCTCCAGCCGCCCTCCACCTGGCAGGCCGCGTTGCAGCCGTCGCCGCTGCCGGTGTTGTTGTCGTCGCACCCCTCTCCGGCGCTGATGATGCCGTCGCCGCAGGCCGGCGCGATGCAGGACGACACGTTGTAGGTGCAGCCGGCCGTGCAGAGCAGGGTGCCGCCCACGTAGCCCAGCCCCACGCAGGTCTGCCCGCCGAGCAGGGCCCCGTCGCACTGCTCGCCGGCGTCGAGCTGGCTGTTGCCGCAGAGCAGGGTGCAGTTGGAGGGCTCACCGGCGCAGCTCCAGCCGCTCTCCACCTGGCAGGCCGCGTTGCAGCCATCGCCGTTGGTGGTGTCGCCGTCGTCGCACTGCTCCCCCGCGCTGAGGATGCCGTCGCCGCACTGGATGGGAATGCAGCCCGACAGGTTGAAGGCGCAGCTCGGCAGGCACAGCAGGGTGCCCCCGACGTAGCTGCCCACGGTCTGGCAGGTCTGGCCGTTCAGGTTCGCGCCGTCGCACTGCTCCAGGCCGGTGACCATGCCGTCGCCGCACGAAAAGGTGGAGCAGCCCGAGGTGTTGTAGGTGCAGCCGGCGGAGCACGCCAGGGTGCCGAGATCATAGCCCAGGCCCTGACAGGTCTGGCCGCCCAGAAAGGCTCCGTCGCACTGCTCGCCCGGGTCCAGCTGGTTGTTGCCGCAGAAGGGCGTGCACTGGGAGGGCTCGCCGCTGCAGTCCCAGCCCGACTCGACGTTGCACAGGATGTTGCAGCCGTCGCCGCCCACCTGGTTGCCGTCGTCACAGGCCTCCCCCGGGCTGACGATGCCGTCGCCGCAGGAGATCGGGATGCAGCCCGACAGGTCGAAGGAGCAGCTCGGCAGGCAGAGCAGGGTGCCGCCGATGTACCCCCCCACGGTGTTGCACTGAGCACCGTTCAGCAGGATCCCGTCGCACTGCTCACCGGCGTCCAGAACGCCGTTGCCACAGGTGGGCAGCTCGCACTGAGCGGTGTTGAAGGTGCAGTCGGCGCCGCAGGCCAGGGTGCCGCCGACGTAGCCCTGTCCCAGGGATTCGCACGTCTGGCCGTCGAGGTCGGCGCCGTCACACTGCTCGCCGGGGTCCTGCGCGTTGTTGCCGCAGAGCTCGGCGCACACCGAGGGCTGGCCGACGCACTCCCAGCCCTCCTCCACGCTGCAGTTGCTGCTGCAGCCGTCCCCGGCGGCGGTGTTGCCGTCGTCGCACGCCTCCATGCCCTCCACCAGGCCGTCGCCGCAGGAGAACAGCAGGCAGGCCGAGCGGTCGAACAGGCACTCCACGGTGCAGGCCAGGGTGCCGCCATCGTAGCCCAGGTGCTCGCAGGTTTCGCCGCCTGTGTCCGCCCCGTCACACTCCTCCGCGCCGTCCGCGACCCCGTTGCCGCAGGTGAAGGCCTGGCAGCCGCTGGTGTCGAGCTGACACGTGCCATCGCAGGCCAGCGCGCCCCCCCCGAGCTCTAGGCTCTCACAGCTGGCCCCGTTGAGGTTGGAGCCGTCGCACGCCTCGACACCCACCACGAGATCATCGCCGCACAGCGGCCCACACGCCGAGGGCTCGGCGTCGTCGCACGTGTAGCCGGCCTCGACTGCGCACAGCTCGTCGCAGCCGTCTCCGTTGTCGAGGTTGCCGTCGTCACACTCCTCCGCGCCCACCACCAGGCCGTCGCCGCACTCCTCGACCGGTCCCGGAGTTCCGGACGCGCACGCCCCCGCCGCCAGCGCAACGATGACCAACAGGCCGGCGGTGACCCGCTTCGCCGATTCGACCGCACCAAAGCAGCTCATGGTTATGCCCTCATCCAGATCGATACTTTTCCAGCCAATACACTTTAATAGTAGGCACGGTTCAGGGGCAGATTCAAGACTCGAGAGTTCTGGGTGACGAGGGCGGTGGAGGGCAGTGGCTGTCGCGCACTACTCGACGCGAATGGGCAGGTGGACGACTTGTCGCCTGCGCGAGAAAGGCTTGAATTCGAGACTGCGGGCCGCGTTCTCTATGCAACGGCCGGCGGTAGCGGTCTTGAAGCGGCCTTGGGCGAGAGCGGTTTCGACCCTGCCGGTGGCGCCGCTCACGGTCAGAAGCACCCTGACGGTTTTGACTCCGAATCCGAACTGTTTGAGGCAGGCCTCCACGCGACCTCGCACCTGCCGAGCCGCGCGGGCAACGGCGTCCAGGCCGAGACGTTTCGGCAGGCGGGGTCCGGCGGTCGGGCTCGTAGTGGCCGGGTTCGTGGCTTGCGGGCCGGTCGCTTCCGGGCCGGTGGCGGCCGGGCCGGTGGCGGCCGGGCTGGTGGCGGCCACGAGCATCACGAGGATGCTGCCATCGCGGGGCGTTCGATTCGTGGTCGGGCTGCTGCTGGTAGGAGCTTGAGCGGGAGCCGTGGGCTCGATCGCGTTGTTGCCCTGGGCCGCGCTGAGAATGTCGTACACTGAGTAGCCCGTCGTGGCCGCTTTCGGAGCTTCCGCCGGCTGTTTGCGGTCTCCCGGGGAGCGCCGGCTGCTTGGTCCCCGGCGGTTGCGCTGGTCGGTCTCCCCTCCCTCGTTCGTGGCCCTTGCCGGCGGGTTCTGGGGACGCGCCTCGAGCCCCAGCTCGGGGCCTGAAAGTGGTGTGGTGAAAAAAGGAATCGCCGGCGAGCTGGGAGCGCCGCTCTCCAGCTCGAGGAACCCCATCAACGTCATCGGGGCTGCCTTTGCCACACCCGAGCAGGGCCGGACGTCAATCGAGAGCGTCGCCAGGAGCGAAACCGCCCCCAGCAGCAACGGAGTGATGCCCGGGACGGCGAGCGAGTTGACTCGCCGCCTGGTGCTGGTTGTGACGACGACCTCCGCCGGCGCGGGCTTTCTCCCAAACGTCGGCCAACGGTTGCTGTCATCGGAGCTCATGGGACCTCTTCCTTCCTGTCGTGCGATTCCTCGGAACAGCCTCTTTGGGGACAATTTCCACGCTGCCTACTTGAAGCACTTTTCGTGCCCAGAACCTACCCCCAGGAAAATCAACTGGTTGCGTTATTACACCGTTTTTTTCTCATGGGGCGTTTTGCTCGCTCCGGTGGGCTTCGAAGAAAGTGGCTCCTGATTTGCCTTAAGATACAGGTGGTTTCGCCTGTACTGACGAAAACCCCACAAGGGATCAAACGCCACGCTGCCTCAACCGCCCCCCGGGGCCGCTGCTTCATGATGTGCGGGCCGAGCGGCTCGTCGCTCGGCTCGGGGCGGTTGCATCAACCTCAAGGCCGAGCTGGAAATTCGACACCTCAACGGCAAGGTCGACATTCTGCTGAGCCACATCTGGCAGCACCAACAGGAGAATCAGCAAGGTCAGATGGAGCTCATGCGGGAGCTCGAGCGCAGGGCTTGACGCTGGGGAACAGATCACCGACGATCAATTTCGACCGTTTCGTTCGTTCTGCGAACCCTGAGCCGGAGTCGCCTCGATGCGCATCCACGCGAGCCTCCTCGCCGCCTGCTGGATTGCTCTGGCCTGCTCGTGCTCGTTTGACCGCTCCGGTCTGCCGTGGCCAGACCCCAGTGGTGATGCCGGGGCCGACGCCGAAGTCGATCCGGACGCCGGGTGCAACGACGAGTGCGCCTTTGGGAGCCCGCTCCGGTGCGCGGTCGACCGGCGGACGGTGGAGGCCTGTGCGACGGGTGCCGCGGGCTGCACGGCTTGGGTCATCGAAGAACCCTGTGCCCTGGACGATCAGTGCGTCGACGCCACGACGGACGCCTCCGCGCACTGCGGTCCCTGCGCGACCTGCACCGAGGGGGAGGCCACCTGCGTGACGGACGCGAGCGCCCTGCGGGAAGTCTGCGTCTCGAGCGGCGGCTGCACGATGTGGGAGGAGCGGGACTGCGGGACGGGTGCGCTGTGCCTGGTGCCGGGTGCCGAAGAGCCTGCGGTCTGCGAGAGCTGCGTCGAGTGCACCGCGCTGGATCCTGCCTGCGCCGCCTCCGGGCTGGCCATTGAACGCTGCGAGCTCGAGCCGAACACGGGCTGTCGTTCCTGGGAGTCGTTCGCCTGCTCCACGGGATGGTCTTGCGCGCCTGGGATGCTTGCCGAGCTCTGCTCGCGGGCCGACACCGTCGGCCTCTCCGACGCGGGCACCACGAGCTACCCCACCACGACCTTCGGCAACACCGCCACCGGCGCCGGCCCGGTCCTCGGGAACTACCTCGTGGGCGACCGCTACACCACCGCGGTGCCGCTCACGGCCCTCCAGTTCCGGACCTACGGCACGGACGGCGGAAGTGTCAGGATTTCGATCTACGATCACGACGCCGCCAACGACCTTCCAGGAAACAAGCTGTTTCCGGAGGTCACCAGCACCTTGGCGACCAACGCCTGGACCACCATTGACCTGCCGACGCGCGCCTACCTGCCCGCGGGAACCTACTGGATCGTGTTCAACGCGACCGCGGACGACGGCGTCACCTACTCGTCGCAGACGGGAGGCGCTCGCGTTTGGAAGGCGCTGAGCTACTCGGGCGGCTTGCCCAACACCGGGGGTTCCGGCTGGACCCGCTCGACCTCCATGGACTGCACACACCTCGTCGGCATCTCGGTTCGGGGCTACGCCAAGGCCACTCGGATCACGCTGACCGACCTCACCGTGGAGGCGAACGCGTTGAACGTCTACGCGCACGAGGCGGGCAGCTTCCGTCTGGCGATCTACGGCGACAGCGCGGGTCCTGGAAGCAAGCTCTGGGAGTCGGGCTCCACACCCGCCGCCGCGGCGAGCTGGACCACGGTGCCCATGGGGGCGGGGACGCCGGCGAGCCTGGCCCTGAGCGCCGGGACGTACTGGTTGGTCTGGCAGTGGGACTCGGTGGGCGCGGGGCCAGGCTATTCGGCCGGCGCCGGCGGCGATGGCCACTGGATCGCGCTGCCCTTCGGCCCGTTCCCCGCCTCGTGGTCGGGCGGCACCGCCTCCGCAGAGACGTGGAGCCTCTACCTCTCCTACACCGCAGTCACGCCACCCATCGGCTGGTGAAATCAGCCTTCCCCTGCTGAGGTGGTTGTCCCCTACGGCGAGCGGTCAGGGTGAAATCACGGCTGCTCGGCTGCTGCCGGCCGTCGCGGCCCTTGAAATATCTTGCTCGCCACGCCATATTGCTGACTAGCCTATCAGCTAGGACTATGACATGCGCGTATCTACCATTTTCGTACTCATTGCTCTCACGTGGCCCGCCGGCAGTCCGGCCCTCGGCAATCCGGCCCTCAGCCGTCCGGCCGTTGGCAATCCGGCCGTTGGCAGTCCGGCCCTCACCAAGGACGACGTCCTGTGGGAGATCGACCTCCGGTATCGCGCGGGGGTCATCGACGAGCGTTCCCGGCACCTCTACCGGGTGGCGCTGATCAAGGACCCGTCGGTTTTGCCGGCGGATCTGCAAGTGTTGGCGGCACAGGCCATACCGGCGGAGCGGCGCAGCCTCACCTACGTGTTCCGGGAGGCGTGGCGGTGGGTTGTGTTGAACGGCGCGCAGGGGGGGGCGATCCACGAGCTTCTGCTGCCACCTGACGATCTCGCGAACGTCCTCGAGTCGACGACGTGGCCCATCCGGGTGAGCTACTCGAGCTCGGGGCCGGCGGCCCTTGCCCAGCGGACACTGACGGCGGCCGAGTACTCGTGGAGCGTGCAGACGCAGTGGGGCTTCTACCAGCCGCCCATCGAGCCGGGCGCTGATATGTACCGCTTCTACATCACGGACGCGTCGGGTGCGGGGGGCTACACCGCGCCCTACGATGAGAACCCCGCGACGACCATCACCGACTGCTTCACCTACATCGTGATCGACCCGTCCAACGGGGAGTGGGAGACAGACGGCACCGTGGCGCACGAGGTGAACCACTCCATGCAGGCGGCCATGGACTGCACCGAGACGATCGGCTTCTGGGAGAACACCGCGACCTACATCATGGGCCAGGTGTATCCGCAGCAGGTCTATTACACCATCGGCATCATGCCCTATTTCCAGGCCCAGCCGTGGCGCGCCCTGGACTACATGAACCAGAACAACAGCGACCTCTACGAGTATGGAGGCGGGCTGTTCGTGTGGTACCTGGCCGACACCTTTGCGCCGAATGATGGGCCCTGGTTCGTGGCCGAGATCTGGGAGGCGTCCATCGGGACGAACTTCTACAACAACGAGCCCGACTACTACGACGGCATCGAGGCGGCCGTGGCCGCCCGGGGCGGCACCGAGACCATGGAGGACATCCTCATCGACTTCAGCGAGTCGCGGTTCTTCGTGGGTAGCTGGAGTGACGGCGCCCACATCAACGGGGCAGGGCAGTTCTGGGACGCCGAGGTGGAGCTGACCGCGCGCCACCCCTCGGCCGCGCTGCCCGTCCGGGACGCCCAGCCGCCCATGGAGCGTCGCCCGGCGCCCTACGGCTCCAACCAGATCCTGGTGGACTTGAACCCCAGCGACCAGCGGCCCATTCAGGTGCGCTTCGACGGCGAGGACGACACCCGCTGGGCAGTCCGGGTCGTGCTGTTCGGGAGCGGGCAGTCCACTGTTTCTCAGGCCCTACCTCTGGACGAAACGACCTGGGACGGCTCGGTGGTGGTGGAGCCCGCGGGCTTCACAGGCCTGCTGCTGGTGGTGGCCAACCAGGGGGATGAGGGCTACGACCCTGACGCGCGTGCGTGGCCCCTGGCGGGATACGTGTACGACGTGGAGCCGGTGGTTGCGCCTGCTACGCTTGCGGCGCTGGACCCCGACACCGTCGAGCGGGGTCAGCAGGGCGTGGTGTTCCGCCTCACAGGGAGCGGCTTCGTGCTCGACGCCGGATTCGACCTCGCCTTCGACGATCCGACCATCGAGATCGGCTCCATCGACAGCGTGACAGACACCGAGGTCCTGTTTACCGCCACGCTGCCGGCGCTCACCGAGCTCGGGCCCAAGACGATCCTCGTCACCAACGGGGGGGGAGAGCAGCTCAGCGGCGTGGGATTCCTGACCGTGGTGGAGCAGGGGAGCATCGGGCCCGATGGCGGGCCGGGGGACGACAACCCCAAGAGCGGCTGCGGCTGTGGCACGGGCCGGGGAGGGGCAGGGAGCGGCGCGTCGGTGGCGCTGCCGCTGCTGCTCGGGCTGCTCGGGCTGCTCCTGCTGGTCCGCCGTCGGCGCCGGTGCGGGGCCCGGTAGCGTGGCCGGGCTCCCCAAGCGCGGCATCGCCCGGCGGACCAGGCCGCGCCCGGTGGGCCCCTGCCCCTATTGCGAGCAGACCCGGAGCTGGTTCTGGCAGTGCCGCTACTGCGACTTCTTCATCTGCCAGCAGTGCGCCGAGGACAACGGGAAGATTTTCTCCTGCAACAGCGTCACCTGGCCGTGTCCGGCCTGTGGGAAGAGCAACTCCTTCTGACGGAGCGCGATGCGAAAACGAATCTCGGTAGCGATGATCCTGATCTGCTCCGCGCTCGCCGGCGGAGGCGGCGCTGCCACGGCAGACGTGTTTCAGGAGATCGATACCCGCCACCGGCGCGGGGAGCTCGACGAGCGCACTCGACAGCTCTACCGCGTGGCCGCGGTCAAGCGCCCGTCGCTGCTCCCCCGGGAGCTGCGCGAGCGGCTCGGATCTCCGGCCTGGAGAAGCGGCACCGCGGTGCTCGTGGAGGCCTTCCAGTGGGTGGAGCGCCGCGGGGAACAGGGCGGCGCGGTGCACCGGCTGCTCTCGCCGCCGACCGACTTCGACTACGTCGTGGAGTCCACTACGCGGCCGATCCGCGTCTCGTACGGCCAGACGAGCCTGCAGGGCTATGCCGAGGCCATCCTCGATGCGGCGGAGATCTCCTGGGACATCCAGGTCGACGAGTACGGCTTCTTTCCCCCGCCCATCGAGCCGGGCACGGAGCCGTACCGGTTCTACGTCGGGGAGACCAGCCCGGGGGTGGCCGGGTACACCTCGCCCTACGACCCGAACCCCGACACCCCCTGGGCCGACTGCTACACCTACATCTTCATCAGCCCGGACCTGGGCATCGGACGCGTGGCGAGCACGGTGGCCCACGAGTTCAACCACGCCCTTCAGGCGGCCATGGACTGCGCCGAGGTGACGACCTACTGGGAGAACACGGCGACCTACATCCAGGCGGCCACCTTCCCGGAGCTGCGCTACGACTCCTACTGGACCATGTACTCCTTCCAGGCGGTGCCCTGGTGGTCCCTGGACCGGTTCGATCCGGGCCAGGGGTACCAGTACGGCGGCGCCTTGCTGAACTACTTCCTCGCCGACGCCTACGCGCCGGGGGAGGGCCCGGTGTTGATCCGTGATATCTGGGCGGCCTCCATGCAGCCCGCGCCGACGGACAACGGCATGTTCGTCAACTCGCTCACCTACTTCGACGGGATCGAGACCGCGCTGGCTGACCGCGGGTTCAATGACACCATGGAGGAGGTGTACCTCGACTTCAGCGAGTCCCGGTACTTCGTCGGCAGCAACGCAGACGACGATCACATCGACATCGCCGATGAGTTCGGCTGGTTCTCCACCTTGCAGATCACGGCCGACCACTACCAGGGGCAGCTCCCGCTGGAGGGCCAGGCGCCGCCCCCGGAGCGGCGACCGGCGCCCTACGGCGCGAACCACATCAAGCTCGCCCTCGGGGCGGACTATCCCTACACGGTGCAGGTGCGTTTCGACGGCGCGGACGACACCCGCTGGGCCGTCCGGGTCGTGCGGATGGGAGGCGGGCTCCCCTCCCTGGCGGAAGATCTCGCCGTGGACCCGGCGTCCGGAGAGGGCGAGCTCGAGGTGGGCGCCGGGGAGTATCCGACCCTGATGCTCGTGGTGGCCAACCTCGGAACCGAGGACTACAAGCCGGGCATCAGCCCGGGCGGCGGAGCAGACTACACCTACGGGTTCGTGCCGATCATTCCCCCGCCGGTGCTCGAGGCCCTGGCGCCCGCCGAAGTGGCCGCCGGGCAGCAGAACGTGCTCATGCGCCTCACCGGCTCGGGGTTCGTCTCGGGCAGTGGGTTCGCCCTGCGCTTCGACGATCCGCTGCTCGAGGTTTCCAGCATTCGGTATGTGGAGGAGACCGAGGTGGTGTTCGACCTGACCGTGCCCGCGATCACCGAGCCGGGATTGAAGTCCATCACGGTTACAAACCACGGAGGCGTCGAGGCCACCGGGGTCGATCTGCTGACAGTCGTGGAGACGGAGTCCGACGAGCCCAAGTCGGGCTGCGGCTGCCGGTCCGGTGGTGCGGACAGTCCGGTAGGCGTCCTGCCGCTGGTGCTCCTGTGGGTGATGCGGCGGCGGCGGCCTTAGGGGTCGCGAATGGACAACTCGATCGTTCAGGACGCCGATCCATCCCGGCTCGCTTTGTTGCCAGGCGGTCGAATATTCCCGATATGCTCCCTTCTGGCGCCTCGCGAGCCGGGCGCCTCGGCGCCCTGATTCGAGG
>JBDRSE010000150.1:0-2837 GCA_043825095.1 bacterium | reverse complement strand
AGCTCTCCAGGATCCGCACCTGGCCGTTGACCTGGAGCCGGTGCATCAGGCCCAGCCCGCCGAACTCCTCCATGAACCGGTGCGCGGCCTGCCGGATCTCCTCCACCGAGTAGATGTCCCCCTGGGCGTCCACCACCTCGGGCTCGAGCACGATGCCGAGGACGTACCGCTCATCCTCCGGGTCCACGCCCTTGATGAGCGGGACCGTCTTCGAGAAGGCACTCTGGCCTGCGTAATCCTCGGCGCCCGCTATGGCTGCCTTGCTCGTCCCCGTCCCCGTCTCGCCTTCACCCTTCTTCTCGGCTTCCTCGAGCAGACGGCGCGCCTCGTCCTGGAGCGTCGCCAGGTCCTCTGCCGAAAGGCTGGGGATCTTGCTTTGCGGGATCCTCGAGATGGCGTTCCGGAGGTGAGGGATGTCCAGCTTTCCGTCCACGTCCCGCACCGGGAAGTGCCGCAGGCTGCGCGGTGTGGCCTTACCCTCGTCGTCCGTTTCGCCACCGGGCTCGATGTGCAGGAACGCGCTGTCCGGAAGGTCGTTGACGTACCCTTCGCTCCACTGCTCCTTCTCGAGCCCGACCTCCGGTGGAGCGCCAGCGGTCGGCTCTCCGTCCACGCCGCTCCAGTCCTCCACTTCCCAGCCCTCGTCCCGGAGCTCGTCGAGCTGCTTGGTCACCTGTGCGTAGTTGGTCACCAGGAGCTGGGTCAGCACCGTCGACCCGCCCACGCCCCGCATCGAGCGGATGGTGCGCGGGGTCTGGATCCGCTTGACCTGGAATTTCGATCCCTTGAGCAGCCCTGGGAGCTTGCCCCGGATGCCGTAGGTCATCAGGAACTTGCCCTTGAGGGACTTCAGGACCTCGAAGAATCGCTCCTCGTCGAACTTCGACTCCCCCACGGCCACGTCGTAGCCGGGGTAGGGCGGGTCAAGAAAGAACGCCGTATTGGGCCCGTCGTACTTGCGGACCACCCGCAGGTAGTCCCCGTCGTAGACCCGGACGTGCTTCAGCCGCGGCGCAAAGGCCTCGATGCGGTCCACCGACCGGGCCTCCACGCCCTGGCCCGAGGGGCTGAAGCTCCGACCGCGCATCTTCCCGTAGGAGAAGTGCGTCACATAGAGGAAGCGGTAGAGCTTCTCCACGTCGTTGGACGGCTTCGAGTCCAGCAACCGCTTGTACGTTGCCCGGTCCCCCACCCAGCTCTTGCGCTTGAGCTGCGCGAGCTGCTCCGCGGTGAGCCGCTTCACCAGCCGGTAACCCTGGGCGAGCTCCACGTCCGCGTCGTTGATCACCTCGACCCGGGACCGATCCTTGGCGAAGAGCACCGCAGCGCTCCCGCAGAACGGCTCCACGTAGGTCGTGTGTGGCGGCAGCAGCGCCACCAGCCGTTTGGCCAGCCGCTTCTTGCCCGCCGGCGAGCCCCACAGGGTCTTCTCCACACCCTCCGGCGCAAGCTGTGCCAGGACCTCGCGCGCTCTGGCCACCGCCTGCGCCGCTTGCTGCTCCGTTTGACCGCGGATCTCGGGCATGCTCTTCCTTTCACAAAGGCAAAGCATGCGACCCTGCGGAAAGGGACTTAACCGGCTGATTTTTTCCGGGCGGGTAGTTGCCTCACGGTTGGCTGGAGTCGGCGGTGCCGGAGCGACGCCGGCACGAAGCAACACCCACCGGTGCCAGAACCTCCTTGAAAAAACGACGCTCTTGCCCCACAATACTACTAACTGCGACTGCGTTAATACTTCTCGGAAGCGGCTGTCACAGGCGCTCACGAGACATGTACGCGACATTCGAATTCGGTGGAGTTGGAGGGGACCAGCCTTTCCCCCTCCCCAGTCCCCCATTGGTCTTTCCTCCAGTCTCCACCGCATTTTCACTTCACACAGCCGCCGCAAAATCCTTGCCTGTATGGCTGAGGGGGCTGCACGTTCTGCGTGTTGCGAGCGGCATTGTCATCCCCGAGCAACAGCTGCAGCCGTCAAGATCGAGATGCGATAGCAGCGTCCGTGTGCTCTGAAGCTATGGAATACTGAGAGTTGTGGATCTACAGAGTCCGTGCAGCGGCGGGAACGACACGCCGAGGTCCGAGAGCTCGCGATCGCTCAGGCCTCGGCTGAATTCGCCGCGGTCGTCGCGGGTTCCGGCCGCCGAACGGGCGACCTCGGCGATGGCGGTCCGCTTGCCGCCCTGCTCAACGTACAGCGACTTGCGGTTCGTCTCCGGGTCGAGTGTCTCCCGGACCCAGGGTAGGATGTCCTTCACCCGGTCGGGCTCGGCTTCGACGCGTTCGAAGAGCTGGAGCCCACGGCTCACCGAGAAGGTTTTGCCGTGTAGGAAGCGGCAGGTCTCGGTAGTGTGCTCGTCGAGCACCGCCTCGAAGAGGTAGCGGTCGATCCCGGCCTCGGCGTAGGCGGAGAGCTGTCCGAAGGACCGACCCTGTGAGATGAAGGAGCTGGCCACCACCTCCCAGTAGAAGCTTCCGCGGCCGGCGAGCGTGGTCTGCGCGGCCTGCGCCAGGTCGCGGGCGATGTCCTGGCGGCCCAGACCGGCCTCCAGCCCGTCGGCCACGACGCGGCGCGCTTGCGCGTTGAAGGCCCCGGCCCGCCGGCCGTACTCGTCCCGTACGAAGGTGCTCTGGCTGGAGCCGAGGTAGTCGATGATCCTCCGGTCCAGGGCGTTGAAGTCGGCGCCGATAGCGAGCCGTTGGCCGCGCCGTGAGGCACCCCGAGCAGCCGCCACCACGTCGCTCGAGGCCTCGCCGAGCACCGCCTCGACGGTGGCCGGCACGGCGACCACCCGGCGTCCGGCCGCCTCGAGGGCCCGGGCGACGAGCGCTCGCCGCTG
>JBDRSE010000149.1:0-27446 GCA_043825095.1 bacterium | reverse complement strand
CCGCCAGCTCGATGCGCAGATCAACGAGGTCAAGCGCATGCTCAACGCCTTCATCCGGACTCTGAGCTAATCGCTAACGGCTAAAAGCTAAAAGCTCCGGCGAAGACGGGACCTTTATGGTTCCGGCTACGCCGGGTTAGGGCTCACGCATGAAACTACCTCCGAACCTGGACGGAGTCGCCCTCGCCGACCTGCACCTCCGCCGTGGAAACTTGTCCTCGCCGTGAACGGTTGTGCTAGAAGCAGTGACCAACCCAGGAGGCCCCCATGAAACTGACCCTGTTCGCGATGACCCTGTCCGCTTTCATCTGCGTGCTGCCCACGCACGCCGCGCCCGGCAAGAAGACGCAGGTGTGGGAGTCGCTGTTCTTTCCGGCCGTGAAGCGTCAGATGTGCAGCCCCCACGGCTCCATGACCAAGCTGTTCAAGATCACGCCCCGCGCCTGCCGTCGCACCTTCCGGTACGCGGCCAAGTACTGCCGACAGGCGGCGCACCAGGTGCCGTTCTACAGCGTCCAGGACGCGCCCACGGGCACCGCCTGGGGGAAGTGGCTCGGCATGTGCATCGGCACCGCCTACGACATGAAGTACACCTACCGCCAACCGATCCCGTAGCGGCGATCCCGGTTCCCGAGTCCGGCACCGGCCCGTCCAATATTTGGTGTCGACATGGGGTGCCTTGGGAGTCTACTATCGCGACCCACGGGACGAGGGAGCCAGACCACACGGGTCCATCAACCAAGCCAATAAGGAAAGACAACGGTTTTTTCGCTACTGTTCCCGCCACGGGACACACATGAAAACAAGAAAGGAGATTTCATGAACTCAGTATCCAAGCTAAGACTCTCGACCATTGGTGCTCTAGCGACGGGAATCCTCGTCTTCAGCGGCGGGAAAGCGGACGCATCCCCGGGCATGACAGCCATCAATGCAGCCAGCTGCGCTCAGCTCCCTAAGGTGTTTGAAACGCACAAAAACGCGATTGCCGGCGGCAGGGACAAGGCGTCCCGACAGAATTTCCTGACCGTCGGCTTCAAGCTCGTAAAGTGTAACAATTGGGACTACGTCATCGAGAAGCTCATCCACTGGGGGGGGAACAATGGCGACGGAGCGGCGCTCCTGACGGCGCTGCACAAGGCCGGTAAAAAGCTCGAAACGCAGATGCTGGCCTACATGAAACGCCACAAGAGGAGTCTCTTCAATTTCGAACATGCAGGCTACGCCCTGGATCACTACACCAGCTGGATGCACAACAACCGCCTCCACAAAGGCTGCGGCAAGTACATTCCCTATGCAAAGCTGCTCGCCGACAAGGTTTGGGGCAACTTCGCCTGGTACTTCCGAATGTCACAGTGCAAGGCCGCCGCGGACATCGTCGCGAAACGACTGGCGTCCCCGCGATCGGCGACCCGCGCCGGGGCGTGTAAAACCCTCGGACGGATCGGTAGCAAGCGTCACCTTCGCAAGATAAACATCGTGGCTCGGTCGGACAGCCATTTCACCTTCATTCGTGGCTATAGAACCTTCACCGTTCGTCAAGCCTGCAGGGCGGCCGCGGGCCAGATTCAGCTGCGATAACTGCTCGCAATCCCCAGATTCCCCTGCTCCAGATTCCCCACGCCTCGAATGATCCCCGAGCGCCCACCTCGCGTCGGGGCCCGAAAGACTGAGAACCCAGTCCCCTCAGGTCGCGAAGGACACGCGGAACTCGCGATTACAGCGCCCGCCGTTTCGCATGGAGCAGGCGTCCCCGGCCGGGGTCCGCTCGAACGCGATGCCCAGCCCATCGAGCCACGCCTCCACCCGCACGAAGATCCCGCACCGATACCGGTCCAGCAGGCCGAGGCTCTTGATGCCCTGGTAGGCAAAGCACTGGCCGTCCTCCCACTCCCAGCGCATGACGTCCGGCGCCTCGAACCGCAGCCGGTACTTCATGAAGCGCGGCTTGATCAGCTCCGACGCGGTCGTGACAAAGGACTGCAGCTCCCCGAAGCTCCGGATGTCTTGGACGCCCAGGAGCTTCTTCAGCCGGCTGAGCTCGATGTGGGCCATGGACCGCACGGCCGCCCGGTTCACCTCGTTCGTCTTGTCGATGCCGAGGGCGGCCACGCTGTGGGCGAACCACATCGCGTCGTGGGTCATCCACCCCTTGCTCAGCAACTCCCGGATCTCGTCCTTGCTCACCGACTGAAGTGACATCTTCCGCCTCCCTTCGTTCATTCCCCAATTGCTTCCTGATAGCGATCCGGCTCCCCGAACACGTCGAGGGCGCGGAACCGGGTTCGAAACGTCGCTGAATGCGTCACGCCCGCGGGCACGAAGTAGGTGTCCCCCCGGCGGTAGGTGCGCGTTTCGGCGCCGATGGTCAGCTCCATGTCACCCTCCAGCACCACGCCCCACTGGTCCCCGTGGGCGTGGGGCGGGATGGCGCCGATGGGCTCGATCTCGAAGAACACGACCTGGTGGCCGCCGGCCTGGAGCAGCCGGCCGACCACGCCGTCCAATGGAATGTCGGCTCGGGGCAGCCGCCGGATCATGTCTGGATAGGGTTCGTTCATGGGATCTCCTTTTTCCTCGTTCCATCGTCGGCGCGCATCGCCTGCCAGGCGGCGCGGCCGAGCTGCCGGGCCGCGTCGTCCAGGGGGGTGACGGCGCGCCCGGCCAGATAGTGACGCGCGTACTCCTGACAGGGTCCGAGCAGGATCGACGCAAAGACATCGGGCTGCGCGCGTCGGATGGCGCCGCGCTTCACGTGGGGCGCGACCCACGCGCCCACCGCTCCCAGAAAGTCGTGGTTGAGCTCTGCCAGCTGCGTCTCGGTGGAGGACCGGATCTCCGGCCGTTGCATCTGAAACAGATAGCGCGCCCAGGCCGAGTGATCGCGCACCCAGCCCAGGTGGTAGCGGACCACCGCCTGGATCCCGCTCCGGGCCTGCCGCTGCGCTGACAGCGCCTCCACGAAGCCGGCCTGGTACTGCGCCACACCCTCGACGTACAGCGCGGCCGCCAGCTCCTCCTTGCCGGGAAACTGATGGTAGACGCTTCCCGTGCTCGCCCCGGATCGCCGGCAGATGTCGCCCATGGTGGTGGCGGCGTACCCGAGCTCCGTGAAGCAATCGAGCGCACCCTGCAGGATCTGCCGGCGCCGGAGCTCGGCCCGGGCCTGCCGGGCGCGGGGCTTTCGTGCGATCTTCGTCATCGTCGTCGCGGCTTCTTTAGAACTTATTTCTAGAACAATATTCTATTTTGTCAAGCACGGGCTGCGACCGCGGGGCGGCCCACTCCCTTCGCCGCGGGCTGCGCTGCGGGTCGGCCCGCTCCCACCCGCCAAGTAGCCGTCCCGCCCCCGCTCGGATCTGCCGGATTTCACTCCCGTCGAAACGCTGGTACACTGCGCACTTCTAAGGGAGAGTGACGCGATGAGCGAGCGCGCGATGGAACGGCGGATCCGCCGCGATCTGGCGGACCTGCTCGGGGAACCGGAATTTCTGCGAGTGGACGGGGAGCTGCGGGAACCGAACATCTTCTCGATCCTCGGCACGGAGGAGATGTCGTCGAGCATCAACGCCTTCCTGGCGTGGCTGCTGAACCCGAACGCGAGCCACGGGCTAGAGGACGCCTTTCTCCGGGCGTTCCTGGTGGAGGCGATCAAGAACCCCCCCCCTGACAGGGGGAACTTTCCCGAGGGGATCAGCCCCATCCCCTACGAGGCGGTGGGGGAGACGGTGCTCGATTGGGACCTGATGGACGTGCGCTGCGCAGACCTCCGGGAGACCATCGCCACGACAGAGTTTCACTTGAGCGCCTCCGACGCCAAGGTGGACATCTGCCTGTACAACGACTCCTACGCCTTCGCGGTGTACGTGGAGAACCGGCTCGCGCCTCGCGACGCCTGGCGACAGAGCCACGCCAGCCTGGGACGCCCCTGGGAATATCGCACCCAGGAGTACCTGCTGGATCTCTATCATCAGTGGGCCACCGAACAGGCCGGCGAGTACTCCATTCTCCCGGTGTTCATGAGCCTCGACGAGCAGCCGTCCCAGGAGACGCGCTTCTTCCACACGCTGGGCTACGCCTGGATGCACGACGTGCTCAAGGGGCTCGCGAAGACGCCCACCGCGTCGGAGCACGCCAGGATCCTCCTGAACGACTTCTGCCGATGGCTGCGGCGGGAGATCCCCGACCAGCTCGATCCCTACGGGCTCCAGGCCGATCTCGACTCCCTCGCCGAAAAGCACGGGCTCGTCATCAGCCGGCTCTTCGATCACGTGGCCGAGTGCATGGCCTGCGATGAGGACGACCTCACCGAGGCCTTCCACGAGGTGTACCGTCGGTACCGCCCCACCATCGACACCTTGTGGCGTTTCCTGCTCTTCCGGGAAGACGACCGCGTGGCCGCCACCTGCGCAGAGGTGGAGCAGCGCCTCACCGGGCAGGACGGCATCGTCCTGCTCGTGCTGCCCAATCGCCTGGCCGCGACGTCCCCGCGCTGGATCGCCGTGGGTGGCGAAGAGGGGCAGCCCGCCATGGAGGTCTACGCCTCCACCACGGCCATGAGCTGCGGCGTGCTCGCGTACACCCGTCTGCTCGGCACCGCCAGCGAGAAGATCTGGCGCACCGCCACCGACCTGGCCGAGTCGAGGGGGGAAAAGATCGCCAGCGAGCGGCACGCCAAGCTCAACTTCCACCTGGTGAAGACTCTCTATAACGACTTCGTACCGGCCCGGGTGGCCGACGACTTCGTCCGTCACTGCCGCTTCCTGAACGAGCTGTTCTCCTGAGGGCGGCACCCAAGGTGACCAGAAGGTTGGCAGTCTTCGGGCTGGGGTTCATCGGGCGGTCCCTCGCCGACCGGGCAGTCCACAGTGGAATGACGGTGTTGGGGTTTTCCCGGCGTGGGGGCCCGGACGGCCGAGCCTTCGACGCCGGCCGGGACGCCGATCTGAAGTGGCTGCGGGAGACGGTGCCGCCGGAGCCCGTGGATTGCGCGGTCGTGACCTTTCCACCGCAGCAGGCGGCAGCGGACTTCTGGCCCACCCTCGCCCGCTGCGCGCCGCGGCGGATCCTGCTCGGCTCCACCGGGGTCTATCAGCGCGCCGTGGATTGCTCCCAGCCCGTCCTCACCGAGGACACTCCCCTCGTGGACGTCCATCCGCGCCTCTCGGCGGAGCGCGCATTCCTCCAAGCAGGGGGCATCGCGGTGCGCCTCGCCGGACTGTTCGGCGGCGAGCGCAACCCGACCCAGTGGCTCCGGGACGGTCGGGTGGGGTACGAGAAGCGCCAGGCGAACCTCGTGCACCGGGACGACGTCGTCCGGGTGCTCCTGCGGCTCGCCGCGCACGAGCGACCGAGCGCGACCTACAACGTGGCCGACGGCCAACGTCACACCTGGCGGGAGATCGCGGACTTTCTGGTGGGGCGCGGGGAGCTCGAGCCCCTACCACCCAGAGACGCCCGTCGCAGTGATGCCTTCGTGTCCCCGGACCGTCTCCTGCGGGACCTGCCGGGCTTCCGGTTCCGGGACTTCTGGTCCGCCCTGGAAGAGCTGGCCGGCTGAGGAGCGAGGCCCCATGACACCACAGGACCACGCTGACGTTCGACCCTTCCGATCACTGTTTCCCCGACTGTTCCGCAAGGGCGTGGAGGTGATGTCAGTCGCACAGCTCGCAGCCGTCGCCCAGGCCCTGCCCGAAGCCACGCGTCAGGCCGTGGCAGACTTCCTGGGCCCGGAGGGCGTCGCGGCCGTGGCCGAGGACCTCCCGCCCGACAAGGCCGAGCTCCTGGTTTCCGCGTATCCGGCCGCCGGTGACCTGGACCGGCAGCCCTTTGTCGATCACTACCCAGCCGTGATGCTGGCCACCAACGAACAGCTCACCACCGAGCAGCTCACCACGGTCCTGCAGGCGCTCGGCCCGGTGGACCTGTTGAGCCAGTCCCTGTTCCTGGGCGTCCGCGGGCGCCGCCACGTCCTGGGGCGGCTGCGGCGCGAGCAGGTCGAGGCCATCCTCGATCACTCCGACGACTGGGTCCTGCTCGAGACGGCCCGGGACGCGCTCACGAGCTACGGACAGTACCGTTGCGTCCTGGAGAAGCAGGAGCGGGTGGGGGGCAAGCTTCAGGGACTGGAGCGCATCGAGCTCAAAACGCGCCAAACCCCGCGCGCCATCTACATGCGGTGGATCGGCGGGCTGTGGAAGGGTCGACAGGCGCTCTACAACGAGGCCGTGCTGGGCCCCGGCAAAGTGCGCGTGCGGGAGAGTGGGCTCCTGGGCGTGGTGCCGATCACCCTGGCCGTGGACTCGGCCCTGGCCGGCCGCGGCACCAACCACCGGATCACCGAGGTCGGGTTGCACCACCTGGTGGCCCTGCTGGAGCAAGACTACGTCCGGGCGCAGCCTCGAGGTCACCTCGAGCGCGTGAACCACGGCCTCGTAGAGCTGGACGGGCGGCCGGTCTACAAGATCGAGAGCCGCCTGCCCCCCGATCCCGCCCTGGGCTACTACTGCCACCGGGTGGTGCACTACACCGACTACGTGAACGCCATCGACGTCAAGGCCGAGGTGTACGACTTCGAAGACCGGCTCAAAGAGACCTTCCACTACCGCGAGCTCACGGTCGATCCCGGACTCACGGATCACGACTTCGATCCGAAGAACCGCGCGTACCGGCTATGAGTGGGCGCTCCCCGCTGCCGGAGACCCGGCTCGTCATCGCATCCACCTGGGACGGAGTGGCCCTGCCGCAATCCGAGCGCGTGATCCTGGGGCTCGGCTCGGACGGTGCCCGCCTGCGAATCACGGTGGACGCGCCGTTTCACGCCGATCCGCGGCCGCCTCACCCGGCCGGGCCCACCCCGACGCTGTGGGAGCACGAGGTGGTGGAGCTGTTCGTGTTGGGCACGCCCCCGCCCGGAGCCCCTCCGCCGTACACCGAGGTCGAGCTCGGCCCCCACGGGCACCACCTCGTGCTCCGCCTCGGCGGTGTGCGTCAGCTCGTGGACGAGCTGCTCCCGCTCGACTTCCGCGCCGAGGTCGACGCGGCCGGCCCGAGCCCCCGCTGGCGCGGCGTGGCCCTGCTCGAGCCGACCTTCCTTCCGCCGCCGCCCCATCGCGTCAACGCCTATGCGATCCACGGCACCGGCGACGGACGAAGGTTCCTGGCCCTGCACCCGGTGCCCGGAGCACAGCCGGACTTTCATCGGCTCGACCGCTTTGAACGGCTGCGGCTCCCTGTTCCCTGAGCACCCGTCGCCCTTGACCCGGACGACCACGGTGCCAGACTCCCGCGCAGAACAAGCGATGACCATGTGCGCGACCCTCGCGAGCCGATCGGCAGTGCTCGGGCGGAGTTCGCTCGCTGGTCGCTACCGATTCAATGTGAAACGATTGGCCGGGGCGCGCGGGAGGGGTGCGGGATCGGCCGGCTTGGGGGAGCCGGTGTACAGGCTCTCCAAGCCCATGGCCAGGACCTCCACCGTGGCCCACAGGATCTCCGCGGCGACCTGTAGGTCATCGATGAGGATGTTGCCGATGTTGTCCGCCGGCGTGTGGTACGTGGCGTGGGGGCCGATGGAGTCGATCATGACCGCAGTGACCCCGGCATAGGCAAAGCACGCCTGATCCGAGTTGTCCGCCATGTCCGCGGGCAGGACCGAGTAGCTGAGCCCGGCGTCCGCGGTGGCGCCCTGCATCACCCACAGCAGCCACTCGAAGGGGCCGTAGTTGCCGCCCCACATATACACCCCCGTACCGTTCCCGGCGCCCACCATGTCGATGGAGAACATCGCGACGGTGTCTCCGAGGGGGAACACCGGATTGTCCACGTAGTAGCAGGATCCGTACAGGCCCTCCTCCTCGCCGTTCCAAGCGGCGAAGAGCAGGGTCCGGGCCGGCTGGAAGCCGGGGTGGGTCGCGCCCCGGGCCAGCTCCATCATGACGGCCGTGCCCGAGGCGTTGTCGTCCGCGCCGCTGAAGATGGCGCCCGAGGTGATGTCCATGCCGAGGTGATCGACGTGGCCGCTCAGGAGCACCACCTCGTCCCCCACCACCGGATGGTTGCCCGGCACGCTGCCCAACAGGTTCTCCGTCTCCACCACCGAAACTGCGGCCTCGATCCGCACCAGGGCCAGGACGCCGGTCTCCACCGGGTTGGGCAGCGTGGAGGCGTCGATGGTGTTCGCCCAGGTCTGCAGGCCCGGCAGCGCCGTCTCAAAGGGACCTCGATGCGCGAACACGGCGCCGATGTCGGCGTGGTAGTAGTCCACGTCCAGGGTGCCCGGGATCACGTCGTTGGCGGCGTGCCGGTAGTCCTGCACCACGATCACCGCTGCGGCGCCGTGAAACTGGGCGTTGGCTGATTTGTAGCCAAAGTTCCACAGGCACTGGGCGCCCACGCACGCCGCGTTGGCCGGACAGTTGTCATAGATGTCCTGGTCGTCGCCCGGGCCGTGGCGGAGCACCAACGCGACCTTGTCGGTCACGTCCACGCCGGCGTAGTCGTCGTACCCCGTGGCGGGATCGAGAGGGCAGTTTGGATAGGTCGCTGCGCTGAAGGGCGGGATGGTCAGCCCGTAGCCCACGAAGACGATCTCCGCGAGGGTCGACGCGCTGCCGGAGTAGCTCATGACGGCGTACTCGCTGCTCGAGGTCAGCGGCGAGCCGTCCACCTCCAGGGCCGTGGGGCTCAGGATAGACCAGTAGTCGAACAGGAACGCCTGGCGGTAGGTGCCGTTGTCTCCGGCCGGCTGCAGCCCGAGCGCGGTGAACAGCGCCTCCACGTAGTCCAGGGCGTCCTCGTTCCCCTGCTCCCCGGCCATGCGGCCCTGGCGGGCGTCGTCCGCCAGCCACTCCACGTCGTCGTAGATCCGCTGGGGATCCACCTCGAAGGGGTCCACCGCGGCGTCGGGTGACGCGTCGGGGGTCACCTCGGCGTCCGGAATACCGCTCGCGTCCGCCCCGGCATCCTCCTGTCCCGAGGAACCGCCGCCACAGGCGGCCAGTGACAGGGCCGCGACCACACAAACTGCCCGCCGAACGAGCGCCATTCTGCAACGATCCAGAGTACGTTTCACCGACCTGCTCCTTCCACGATCTGAGGTCCAACACGCTACGGTGCCAAAGGTACTTCGATCCATACCCGGATCCGACGCCCCACGTCCAGTCTCAAAAGTTGGTTCAGCGATTCAGCTGTACGATATGGGGCTTGAGGGCGTTGCCCGACGCCACCAGCGGGCGCCACTTGGCGGTGTAGATGACGATGAAGTAGCGGAACTCGCTCGTGTACAGATGGATCCCGGCGATGTTCCAGCTCCAGCTCCAGCGATCGGCGCCGCCCTTGACGAAGCTCGCCTGCTGGTAGCTGCTCGCTCCCCGGAGCCGATAGAAGATCCGCACGTGCCCGGCCTTGAAGCTGTCGGGAATGCGCACCGTGAGGTAGAGCCGCTGGCCCTGCTTCCACTGCTTGGGGGCCTTGTGCTCGGGGTTCTTCGGCTCCTTGGCCACGGGCCGCCCGCGCGGCTGGTCTGTGGGCGGGCCGTCCCGGGGGCCGCCCCGCGGGCCGTCCCGGGGGCCGGTGCGCGGAGGAGGCTTCAGCTTCACCGTGGCCCGCACCCGACGAAACAGTCGCAGCACCTTGGGGCTGAGCACCCGCTTGGGAAGCTGAACCGTCCGATCGATCCGAAACGCCGCCGTCCAGGCCGCCTTCATCTTGGCCGGCTTGCGGGCCCGCAGCTCCACCACGCCGAGGAGCACATAGGTGATCGCCAGCTCTGGCGACTGGAGGCACTGCCGCGCCTTGGCGATCAGCTTGGCGTCGTCGAGCTTGCTGCGCGCCGGGGCGAGGGCCCAACGGTCCAGCTCGTCCAGGGCGTCCCGGTTCAACCGCTTGAGCTTCAGCACCGACCGCTCGCCACATTTCGTCTGGGCGGACGCCGCCTGGCCCACACCCAGGATCCCCACAGCGGGCACCACGACCCCGAACAGCCACCAAGGACTAAAACTGCGAGCGCTCTTTCTCTGCTCGTTCATCTCGCTCTCCAATGACCTGACTTTCTGAAGTATAGGGCGTTGGCTCCGATTCGCAAACCGCCCGCCCGCGCCGAGCTTACACTTCGTCTATCATCCACCTCGATGGCACCCTGGAACCGCCGGGAATAATCAATCCGCGGTCAACACAAACTCCGGATGTGTTCCGATTGCAAGCAGTTTTCTTCCGCGTTCCACTCCGGATGGACGGAAACGTCCCACAATCCCTGGCGGGTGTGCGATGATGATGTGTGTGGACAACAGATCCAGAAAGGCGGTGCAGACATGAGCTGTCTCCGAGGTGTCGCGATTGGCCTTGTCGCCCTGGTGTCACTCTCCTCAGCGGCCTGTGGCGATGACGACAACCAACCCACAGGGTGTGATCCCCTGCTTAACGACTGCCCCGAAGGCCAGGTGTGCCAGTCCCAGCCGGACGGCACCGGAATCTGCGAGGACATCGCTGAGTGCGATCCGGCCGCACCGGACTGCCCCGAGGGCCAGGTGTGCCAGCCGCAGCCCGACAGCACGGGTGTCTGTGAAAACCTCACGGCCTGCGACCTCGCGGCGCCCGCCTGCCCGCCGGGCCAAATCTGCCAGCGGCAGCCCGATGGCGACGGCCTGTGTCTGGCGCCGCTGCCGTGCGACCTGTCTGCGCCCGACTGCCCGGCTGGGCAGATCTGCATCGTGCAGCCCGGTGGTGAGGCCGGGTGCACTGCGACGTGTGACCCGACACTCCCCGACGGCTGCGCCGCGAACCTGGCCTGCGACCTGCTCGACACTGGCGAATACGGCTGCTTCGAGCCGGTGATGATCGTGGGTGAGGTGTTCGACCTCGTGGATGTCACCCCCATTGGCGGGGCCCTGGTCGCCGCAGCCAACGACACGGGGGCCGTGGTGACCGACGTAGCGGTGAGTGACGCGACCGGGAACTACGACCTGCGGGTGCCCGTGACACGGGACGCCAGCGGAACCATCCTCGAGGGGATCTTCACACTGCGCGCCGCCGCAGCGGACTACCTGCCGTACCCGCACGGCGTGCGGCCGTCCATTCCCATCGACGTCACCGGCGCGAGCTACACGGGCGAGCGCTACGAGCTTTCGAACCCGACCACAGACATCGGGCTGATCCCGCTGCCCACGGACGAGCAGGGCCAGGCCCAGATCGCCGGCAGAGTAGTGACCGCGTCGCCCGGCGGTACCCTGGTTGTGGCAGAGTGCGCGGCGGCCCCCTGCCCTACGGGCTTTGCCGACGTGTCGGGGGACTACGTGATCTTCAATGTGCCGAACGACAGCTACACCGTGCGCGGATACAAGGTCAGGCTGCAGCTCATCCCGGTGGACGTGACCATCACGGGCAGCGTGGACGCCACCGGCGTGGACTTGCTCGAATCCTCGGATCCCCTCGGCACGGTCTCGGGCTCCATCAACATCGTCAATCCAGGCGACGGCGATCTCACGTCGGTGGTGCTGGTGCCAGAGTCCACCTTCCAACAGATCACTCCGACCTTCATCCGCGGCGAGGTTCCCCCGGGCCTGCGCGCGCCAGCGCCTCCCGCGGCGCCGAGCATCGACGGCAGCTTCATCATCGAAGGCGTTCCGGCCGGCAGCTACGTGGTGCTGGCCGCCTTTGAGAACGACTTCCTGGTGCGGGACCCGGATCCCAACATCGCCGGCACCCAGATCGTGCACATCACCCTGCCCGAAGCGGGCACGGGCGCGACGGATATCGAGATCGGCACGTCCTTCAAAGTCACGGGCGCCCTCACCATGATCGGCCCCGGCGCCGACGGGCCAGAGGGCATCGACGATTCGGTCCCCCTGGAGTTCGAGTGGGTCGACGACTCCAGCGAGGACCGCTACGTGATTCAGGTGTTCGACGCCTTTGGCGAGCTGATCTGGACCGACGAGAATCTCCCGGGCGTCAGCGGTCAGGCCACGGTGGTCGTGCCGTACCCCGCCACGGCTCCACAGCTGATCCCGGGCATGTACTACCAGTGGCGCGCCGTGTCCCACCGTGACTCCGGCGGCAATCCCGGTCCCATCTCCCACACGGAGGATCTGCTCGGCGTCTTCTTCATCCCCACCGGCGTGAATTGACGTCCATTCCCGCCCGCTCCTCGCACCCCGTCGACCCGAATCGGTCCCAGAAGATGGTCTCGGAATTTGGTCTTGACGCACCCTCCGACGTTCCACAATACTCGGCAAAAGAAGCACCAAAGGAGCACGACCGTGCCGCAGATGAAGCGAGACTTTTCCGAGCACTCCGCCGTCCTCTGGGATCAGATTGCCAAGGAGCTCGAGGGGGACTTCCTGGAGACCAAGGAGTGGGTGAGCAGCCGCCTCGTCGCCACAGACGGTGAGTGGAGGGTCGCGCTCGACTATCACCAGCACCCCGGCTACCGCTCCACTGCTATCTACACGCGGTTTCACGCGCCGTACATGAGCGAGAACCCGTTCCGCTTCCGGCTGCGCTATGAGCACTTCGAGCACAAGCTCGGCAAGCTCGTCGGCCTGCAGGACATCGAGGTGGGGGACAAGAAGTTCGACAAGACCTTCCTGATCCAGTCCAACCAGACGAACCGGTTCACGACCATCCTGAATCGGAAGCGGCTCCGTGAGCTGCTCCAGGCGGAGCCTCACGTGCGGCTCCTGCTGCACGATGATCTCGGCTTCTGGGGCGAGCACTACGACAAACCCACCCGGGACGTCTCCATCGAGCTGCACGGGCGCATCAAGGATGTCGAGCGGCTCAAGCGCCTCTACGACACCCTCGCCGAGGTCATGACCGGCCTGTGCGAAACCCGCGGAGAGACCGAGTAACCGGCCCCCCGGGCACCCTCACTGATTCTTCGAATCGGGCCGCGCCCGCTCGGCATCCCCGTAGATCGCGATAAACTGATACGGCAGCGTGGACTGGTCCAGGGATATCCGGCGGTAGCCGGCCCGGGTCAGCTCCCGGTGGATCTGCGGCGGCAGGACGCGGTGGCTGGGCGGCGGCCCCACCGGGAGCTTGCCTGCCTTGAAGTCTACGATCACCAGCCGCCCGCCCGGCCTGAGCCGCAGCCGCAGGGCACCGAAGTACCGGACGCGGTCGGCGATGTGGTGATAGGTGTTGCACAGGAAGATGCGATCCACCGGCTGGGGCAGCTGCGGGGGCTCCTTGCCCGCGAGGTGACTCGTGAGGTTGGGGAGCTTCTCCCTGTGAGCCCGGGCGGTTAAGTACCGGACCATGCCCGGCGCCACGTCGAAGCCCCACACGCGCCCCTGGGGCACGGCGCGCGCGAGGCGGACCGTGAAATACCCGGTGGCCGAGCCGACATCCACCACCCGATGCGACGGAGCCAGGGCCATGGCGGTCAGCACTGCCCGGGGCTTCTGCCAGAGATCCCGCTTGGGGTTCTCGAACCTCTTGGCCCACTTCTCGGCGTCGTTGAAGCGCTTGGCGTCATTCTGCGAGTGATGACGACCAGCGTGGCCATGACCATGGTGGGCATGGCCGTGACCGTGGGCAGGGCCGTTGTGGGGGCCGTGGACCGGGTGTCCACCACAGCCAATGAGCAGCACGGTGAAGAGCACGAGCAGGGGGTGGATCGAGTGTCGTTTCCGCATGGGGTTCCCTTCCGCAGTCGCTCCCAGAGCTTAGATCGATTGGAGCGTGATGTCGAAGGCGCCCCGGTATTGGGTGCGCCCCCCGGGGGAGGTCAGACCGAGGAACAGTTCTTGCCGGCGGCTTTGGCCCGATACAGGGCGCGGTCGGCGGCGGCGATGAGGTCCAGCACCTTCTCGCCGTCGTCGGGGTAGGTGGCCACACCGATGCTCAGCGTGGGGCGCAGCGCGATGCCGTCCTTGCAGAGCTGCGCGTTCAGCAGGGCGTTGCGGATCTCCTCGGCGATCTGCACGGCGTCCCGCTTGGTGTGCCGAAGGAGATAGGCAGTGAACTCGTCGCCGCCGAACCGGCACGCCTGGCCCTTGGGGCCGAGCACGCGGGCGATGAGCCGGCCGGTCTCACCGATGCAGTGGGCGCCGAACAGGTGCCCGTGCGTGTCGTTGATGGCCTTAACGCCGTCCATGTCCATCATCAGGATTGACAACGCCAGCTTGTGGCTACGCGCCGTCTCGAGGGCGTAGTCGAGGGCGTCGTCGAACCGGCGTTTCGAATCCAGGCCGGTGAGCGGGTCCTCGGAGACGAGCTGGGACACTACGTCGTAGAAGCCCAGGTCCATCTCGTCGGCCAGGGAGAAGCGGACCACGGTGTCGCCCACGAAGATTTTCTCGCCTTCGCCGAGAACGCAGGGCTCGGTGACGAGGGCGCCGTTGACGTGGGTTCCGTTGGTAGAGCCGAGATCCTCCAGCACGAACACGTTGTCCCCGCGCGGGACCACCCGGGCGTGCTCCCAGGAAACCACCAGGTCCTGCAGCGGCAGATCGCAGCTGTCCCCGCGGCCGATCAGCACGGGGCGCTGCACGAGAACGTTTCGGCCCAGGTCCCGTTCCCCTCCGCGGATGACCGTCAGGAAGGCCACGCGCTTCGGTTGCCCGACCGCCGCCTTCGACGCCTTGAAGGGCTCCCGCTGGATCGTCCTGATCTGCCACTTCTCAGCCATCGGTGCTCCGCAGCTCGTCCGTGGCCCGCGCGTCCACCTCGAGGGTTTGCTCGTCGAGGGCCACACCATAATCGTCCCGGGCCGCCCGCAGGCTCACGTAGCCTTCGACCACGTCCTGGCGCACCAGCTCGGGATCCCGCTCCCGCGGGTCGCCGTACCCTCCCCCGCCGGCCGCGTCCATGGTGACCACATCTCCCGGCGCGAGCTGCGTGAGCCCGTAAGGGTTGCCGTCCTCGTCGTTGATCCGAAACCGCGCCAGGGCGCCCGGGCGACCGTCGAACAGACCGTCAGGCGGATACCGAAACCGACCCGACTGGATGCCGATCTTCACCGGCGGTTGGGGCGCGTACTCGTCGTCCGGCACGCGAAACACCACCCGCCGCCCGGGGCCGCCTCGCCGGCGCCCCGGCCCCCCGGAGTCGGTGAGCAGCTCTCGGCACTCCACGAGGAGCGGGGTGTCGCTCTCCAGGATCTCCACGGGCGTGTTGGCGCCGTTGGCCGGAAAGATGTAGCAGGAGTCACCGTCGCGGCTCCCGGCGGCGCCCATGCCACCACCCCGGATGATCACCGAATGAAAGGGCGTCCCCCCGGCGCGCCGGCCGTAAAAGACGTTCATGGTGGCCGGAGTGCCGCCGCTGCCGGCGAGCACCCGGTCGGGTAGCGCCTCGGCCATGGCCCGGTAGACGATCTCGGTCATGAAGTGGCCGATCTGCATCCGGGCCGCCACGGCCGCCGGAAACGTGCAGTTCACCACCGACCCTTCGGGCGCGCGCATGTGGATGGGCGCGGTGCACCCGTCGTTGTTGGGGATGTCCGGATCGAACATGGACTTCATCGCCATGAACACATAGGCGTAGGTGAAGTTGAACACCACGTTTCCGCCCCAATCCACCTGGGCCGAGGAGCCGGCGAGGTCCACGGTGATGTCGGAGCCGTGCACCTGCACCGCCACGCGGATGACGATGTCCTCTTTGCCCTCCGGCTGCTCCACGGTGCCCTCGGCCCGGTACACCGCGTCCGGCACCTGGGAGATAGCGTCCCGCATGGACTTCTCGGTGCGCGCGATGATCTCGTCGGCGAGCTCGTCCAGGCCCTCCAGCTCGTAGTCCCTGAGGAGCTGGCAAACCTGCTCGGCGCAGACGTGGTTCGCCGCGATCTGGGACCGGATGTCGCCGGTCACCTCGTCGGGGGTGCGCACGTTCCAGCGGATGAGCTCCATCACCGCCTCGTTCTCCACGCCGCCGTCGAAGAGCTTCACAAAGGGAATGAACAGCCCGTCCTCGAACACGTCGTGGTTGTCCGAGGACACCCGCCCGCCGATGTCGGAGTGGTGAAAGACGCAGGCCGTGTAGGCCACCACGCGGCCCCGGTAGAAGATGGGGCTCATCACGCAGACGTCGTTCAGGTGCCCCGCCAGGGCCCAGGGGTCGTTGGTGATGAACACGTCCCCCGGCCGGCAGGTCGCCTCGTCGAGCTTCCCCACCAGCGCCTTGATGCCCAGCGCCATGGCACCGGACTGCCCCGGCGTGGCAAAGGAGCCCTGAGCGAGCTCCCGCCCCCGGCGGTCGGTGAACATGCAGGTGTAGTCGTGCGCGTCCCGCAGCAGGCTCGAAAAGGCCGTCCGCGCCACGGCGCCGTCGGCCTCGTCCACGATGGAGATGAGCCGGCGCCACAGGATCTCGAGGGTCACCGGATCGAAGGGGCTAGTCACGCTCCACCTCCTCCTTCCGCGCGAAGTCGATCCAGAGGAAGCCGTATTCGTCCACCCGCACGGTGGCGTCCTCGCCCACGACCACCGTGGACTCCCGCTCCTCGATGATCGCCGGCCCGGCAAAGCTCGCCTCCGGGGGCAGCCGATAGCGGTCGTACACCGTGTGCGGCAGGTACTCCTTGGCGATGCCCGAGTAGGCCGGTCGCTCGCCCTTCACCGCGTCTCCCAGGGTTCCGGCGGTCTTCTCGATCCGGGGCAGCTCCAGCAGCCGCTCGGGCAGGCTGGCCCGCACCCGGAAGTTGACCAGCTCCAGGGGCGAATCCGGATAGGTCCGCCCGTATAGCTTCTCGTAGAGGGCGTCGAAGCGAAGGCGCACGTCCTGGGGCCGCACCGCAGAAAAGTCCGTCCGGGGGAGGGGCACGTTGGTCTCCGAGCCCTGGCCCACGAAGCGGGCGTCCACCGATCGGGCAAAGAGGATCTCCTCCGCCGCGCCCCCCCGCTGCAGGGTCCGCGCGCCCTCGGCCTCGAGCTCGGCGAAGATCGCCTCGAGCGTGCCGAAGTCGGCGGCGTCCAGTGCCACCTTGTGGCTGCGCACGAGATCGAAGGCCCGCGGGGCCGTGAAGAAGCCGAGGGCCGAGCCTACCCCGGCGTTGGGCGGCACGAGGAGCCGCGGCGCCCCCAGCTTCCGGGCGAGCCCGTAGGCGTGCACCGGCCCGGCGCCGCCAAAGGCCGCCACGGTGACGACCTTGGGGTTGCCGCCCTTCTCGGCGATGTGGGTCTTGGCCGCGGCCGCCATGGTTTCATTGATCAGATCGTGGATGCCCCACACCGCGGAGATGAGCTCCACGCCGAGGGGCTCGGCGATCTTCTCGGCGATGGCCCGCTCAGCCGCGGCCCGGTCGAGCCGCATCTCGCCGCCGAGAAAGTAGTCCGCGTCGAGGTACCCCAGCACGAGGTCCGCGTCCGTCACGCCGGGCTGGCGGCCGCCGCGGCCGTAGCACACCGGCCCAGGCTCCGCGCCCGCGCTCTCCGGGCCCACTTGAAGCGTGCCCATCCGGCTCACCTTGGCGAGGCTCCCGCCCCCCGCGCCGATCTCCATCAGGTCCACCACGGGCACCTGAATCGTCAACCCACTGCCCTTCATGAACCGCTGTACGCGGCCCACCTCGAAGGTCTGCACCACCCCGGCCTTGCCGCCCTGGATCAGGCACGACTTGGCCGTGGTCCCGCCCATGTCGAAGCAGAACATCTCCGGCAGGTTGAACCGCTTGCCGTAGTACTGCCCGGCGATCACGGCGGCCGTGGGGCCCGACTCGATGATCCGCACCGGCACCTCCACCGCGGTCTCCACCCCCGTGATGCCGCCGCTGGAGAGCATGATGAACAGCTTGCCTCGAAAGCCCATGGACTGCAGCCGCCCCTCGAGCTTGGACAGATACCTCCCGGTCAGCGGCTTCACGTAGGCGTTCGTCACCGTGGTGGAGGTGCGCTCGTACTCCCGGATCTGGGGCAGCACCTCGTAGGAGATGGACACCGACAGCCCGGGCGCCTCCTCGGCGATGAGCTCCTTGATCGCGAGCTCGTGGGCCGGGTTCTCAAACGAGTTCAGCAGGCACACCGCGATGGAGTCCACCCCCATGCCCACCAGCTCCCGCACCACCGCCCGCGCCGCCTCCCGATCCAGCGCTCGCAGCACGCTCCCGTCGCTCCGCACCCGCTCGTCCACCTCGAGCCGCAGCCGCCGGGGAATCAGCGGCCGGGGAAACTCTGCGAAGATGTCGTACGGCGCGTACCGGATCTCCCGCCCCAGCTCCAGCACGTCCCGGAACCCGCGTGTCGTAATCAGCCCCGTCACCGCCCCCTTGCGCTCGATGATCGCGTTGATCACCAGGGTCGTCCCGTGGATCACCTCGCCCAGCTCCCCCAAGAACTTCCCCGAACGCTCCTCCAGCTCCCGGATGCCCTGCTCCACCGCGTCCGAGGGGTCCCTCGGCGTGGTCAGACACTTGTTGATCCGGAGCTCCCCGGTCTCGTCGTTCAGGAGCACGAAGTCGGTGAACGTCCCCCCGATGTCGCACCCCAAACGATAGCAACCCTTCGACATGCCTGCCTCCAGCAGCGCCGACGCTCACAGCTCAGCGAGCCACACGGCTAGAGCACAGTATTTCGTGGGGTTCCCGGCCGTCAAGGAGGAGTTGCGCCGGGCCTCTCCTCAGAGTCCGCAATCTGCTTGACCCATCGCTTGTACGCACAGGATACTGGCGATCGTCCGATACAATCTGAGAGCTCGATCTGGGACTGATAGGTGCACGATGAACCGATTCTTGCGCGCGTGGCCCGCCGTGGCCGTTCTTCTGCTTCTAGGGCAACCACGAGCGTCGGGTGACGCCGCTCCTACGGCTGCCAAGCCGGATCCGCTACTGTCGGAGATCCCTGAACCGCGTCCGACGACCAAGAAGACACCGACACAGCCCGCCACGCCGGCCGAACACACCGAGCAACGCGCCATCGATGCCGTGGGACGAGCCCTCAGCATGAAGGCGGTGCCTGACGCGCCCGGTGTGGTTCCCGCGACCGTCCGCCGTCCCCCCAAGGCGGGCCAGCTTAAGATTCCCCTGGCTCGGGTGCTGCCGTTCCTGCGAAGATACTGCAAGGCGCGTTGGTACGGCTTGTACCACGACGCCACCGACTTCTCTAAGTGGGGCTACGAGCTCCGCCAGTGTCGGTTCATCAAGCGCGCCGGCAAGGAGCTTCTCGAGCGGCGCTTCCAGCGTGCGGTTCACTACAAGAGCGGCATCAAGCTGGAGCAGACGCGGTTTCTATTCGCCACCACCGGCAAAGGTGAGCTTCTCCGAGCCGAGTTCAGCTTCACCAAAAAAGGCGTCGGCACCGGCCGGGTTATCCTGAGGCAGGCCGGGGCTTGGCGCATCATCGGGTATTACGTGTCCGGCGGGCAACGCACCAAAACGGATACGAAGCGGGTGCCGCGTCCGCGACGTCCCAGAGAGACCTTGGAAAACGGCGAGCTGGCCCTGCGCGCATGGCTCGCAGAGGGCAAGGTGAAGGCCGGAGACGGTTTCTACTACCGAGAGTTCGACCCCACGTTGGACTACGACAACAAGGTTTCCCGCGGCCCCTTCGCCCTCGATCCATATCGCCGCCAGCCCTTTTTTCACGTGCTCGCGGTGGCGCCCCGACAAGGCCCCGGCAAGACCCGCACGTGGTACAAAGTGGAAACCCTGGTCATCATCGGAAACCCCAAGAAAAACGTCTGGGACACCCACGTCCGGCACCTCGTGGACAGCCAGGGGGATCCGCTACTGCTTCGCTCCGGCGACTATCGGCACCGCTGGGAAACCCTGACCGAGGCACGCTGGATGCCGGAGTCGCTCTACGACCAGCGCTCCTGGCTGCGCGCGACCCAGAAGCGCGAGTACAAAGACATCGAGCTCCAGGCCCTGCACCGCCTGGACGTGAACGGCAAGGACATCACCGATGACGGGCTCAAGAACCTCATCGGCTTGCGGTTGCTCGACGAGCTGAATCTGAACAATACCCCTATCGGCGACAAGGGACTCTTGCACCTGGCCAAGCTCCCGCGGCTGCGGATTCTGTGGCTGAAGGGGACCATGGCCAGCCCGGAAGGGGTCGCCAAGCTCAAACAGGCCCTGCCTGGCTGCAAGGTCCACTACGAGCCCAAGAAGACCGCCACCGGCGCCGTCGTGCCGTCCGGCAACACCGTCGCACAGAATCTCGCGGCGTGGCTCGACAGCCGGAACGTGCGAACCACGGCCAAGACGGTGCTCGACCTAGGCGATCTGTCGCTGTTCAAAACGAAGGTGTCCGATGCCGACCTTGCGCGACTCCTGCCGCTGCGACAGCTGTGGGGGCTCAACCTCCGCCGGACCCAGGTCACCGACGAAGGGCTCAAGAAGCTGCTGTCCTTCCCCGCTCTGGCCCATCTGGATCTGAGGGAGCTCGACATCACCAACGAGGGGCTGAAGACGCTGGTCCCCCTTGCCGACAAGCTCACGATCCTGTCGCTCGAAGGGACCCTGATCACCGACGCCGGCCTGAAGCACCTGTCCGGCTTCCACAAGCTGAAGGTGCTCGGGCTGCCGGTGCAGATCTCCGACGCGGGTAAAGCGCGCATACAAAAGGTGCTGCGCAAGGGTCAGGTCAATCGCGAGTCCTTCGCGAGTGACGTCCGGAAAGTCGAGAAGGTCAGCCCCAAGCACTCCGCTGTCACCGGCTGTCATTGGCGTCTGCCGGTGGGCTCGATCCTGGCTCCGGTGCTGCTGTTCTTCGGGCTCTTCGGCCTGCTCGGACTCGTCGCGCGTCCGGGGCGTCTGACCGACCGGCTCCTGCGCGCGCTGGCGCTGACCCCCGGGCGCCGGATGCTGCTCGTGCTCGGCGTTCTCGCGCTGGGGTTGGCCGGGCTGTCCCTCTCGCGCCCCGTGAGCTTCCTGAGAAAGGCCAAGTCCACCAAGGGCATGGTGGTCCAGATTCGTCGCACTGGAATGACCGGCTGCATGGGTTGCAGCGTGAACCCCACGCAACAGGGGGCGGCCCGCACCACGGCGCGCACCACCTACGGAAACGACTTCGACTCCAACTACCTCGCGGTCAGATTTCAGACAAACACCGGCCGACGAGTTACGTTCCAGAGCCGGATCAGCGGAGACAACCTGCACCTGCAACTGGGCAGTCTGGTCGACGTCAGGTACGACCCGAGCGCGCCGCAGCGCGCCATGCTGACCAACTGGAACGCGTACTTCTCTCTGATCTTCTCGACCATCGTGCTCGGACTTATGGCCCTCGCGCTCCTTTCCCTGGGGCTCGTGCTGGTCCACAGAGCGCGTGCAAGCAAAGGGGGTGACGCATGACCCCCATCGACTTCGACACGCTGCTCACCCAGACCCGCACGGGCTGCTTCACCCTGCGCACCGACTGCACCGAGTGCGCCCATCCCGTGCCGCTCAACGGCCCGCAGACGCACGCCCACTGCAACTACTGCCAGAGCGAGCTGGAGATCCCGGAAGGGATCTACGTCCAGATGCTGGAGGAGCTCGAGGATCGGTACTTCGAGCTCACCGAGGGCAAGGGGAGCTCCGGGACGGTCGAGAAGGACCGCTTCAACTTCCATTACGAGTACTGGCGCGCTCACCCGGCCTGCGAGAAGTGCGCCGAGCCCTTCCTCATCGAAGCGCTGGAGCCGGGCACCACCGGTAATTTTGCCTGCGTTTCCTGCGGCGATCCGGGATCCACCTTCCCGGCGCCCGAGTGGCTGAAGCGCCGCGTGACGACCGCGGTGCAGATCTACTCCATCGATCCCGACGCCTGGGAGAGCCAGCCCGGAGGCGGCGCTGCCCCGAAGGTGGAGGAGGCCGTGGCGCCGGTGGTCATGGCCTGCCCCCAGTGCTCCAGCTCACTCAACATCACGGCGGAGCTCAAGCGCGTGCACAGCTGTCTGTACTGCGACTCAGAGATCTACCTGCCCGACCCCATCTGGCTGCGGCTCCACCCGGTCAAGAAGATCGCCCGCTGGTACGTGGCCTTTCAGGGCGAGAGCGCGGCCCTGGTGCGTCTCCGGAGGGAAGAGGAGAGGCAGCGCCACACGAGGAGCGAGCGCGAGCAGCGTCTCGCCCAAGAGCGGGCCGAACGGGACGCTCAGCATTTGCGGGAGGAGGAAGAGCGCAAGCGGGAGCTCCGGGCCGAGATCCCGGCGCGGGCCGCGGCCGCCAGACGCATGGTGGCCCTATCGTATCTCCTGGGCGCCGCCACCTTGGGCTGGGGAGGGGCAGCCGTGCTGGGCGAGCTCGCCGCCCTGGGCTGGTGGACCAGATTCGTTCCCGGCCTCCTGCTGGCTCTATTGACTGCGACGGTCGCGTGCTGGTCGTTCGGGCGCGCAGCGGCCCTGTTGACCCAGGCCGGAGACGCCTTCAAAGTCCACGCGTACGTCGAATGGGGCAGAAAGCACCGGACCGATGACGACCTCCGCATTGCGCTGCTGCTCCCCGCGATTTTGTCCTGGAGCCCGGTTCACGGGGCCGGCAAGGTGCTCGGGCACCCTGCGCACAGCCCGGCACCCGACACCGAGGAGGTACTACGCCTGGCCCGCTACCCGTTCGCCCTCTCCTGCTTCCTGCTCGGCCCCGGCTGGCCCGTGCTGGTGCTCAGCGTCGTCGCCGCCGCGCTGGCGTAACCCCAACCGTCCCCAGCTACACCTACCGCCCGGTCAGGTGCGCGGCGAGCAGCTCGGCGCAGGAGACGACGGAGAGGAAGTCGTCTGAGGCCGCCTCGGCGAGCTCAACAGCGCGGGGGTGGCTGTCGGTGGTGAGGAGCTGGGAGAGCAGGCCGCTGTCGCGGATCCGCGCGAGGGAGTCGCCGCAAAAGAGGCCGTGGGTGGCGATCGCAGAGACGCGCTGGGCGCCGGCGTCGAGGTAGGCCTGGGCCGCGCCGATGAGGGAGCCGCCGGTGCGGATCATGTCGTCGTAGATGACGACGTTGCGATCCTTGACCTGGGCGCTGACCGCGGTGACCTCGGTCTGATCCCCGGAGACCCGCCGCTTGAACACGAAGGAGGCGGTCACCCCGAGCTCGTTGGCCAGGTACTCCACCCACTTGGCACGGCCCGCGTCGGTGCAGGCCATGACGAAGTCGTCGCCGCCGAGCCGACGCGCCGCCTCGAGCACAAGCGCCCGGGCCTGCAGGTGTACGGGCCGGATGAGCCCGCTGAAGTAGTGCTGGATGCCCTCGGTGTGCAGGTCCAGCAGCACGATCCGGTTCCCCGAGCCGGCCGTGGGAATGGAGGAAATCAAGCGCGCGCGGGTCTTGGCGGTCACGACCTCCCCGGCCAGGGCGGCGCGGTCCATGGTCGCGTAGCCGAAGTAGGGCACCACCAGGGTCAAGGTGTGCGCGCCGTACTGGATCAGCCCGCAGGCGAGGTCGAAGATCTCCAGGGTATCCGCATCGCTGATGGTGCCGCCCACCACCACCACGTCCCGGCCCGCCACGTCGGTGAGGATGCGCAGGTAGCGCTCGCCGTCGGGAAACTTCTGCCGCTCGAGCGGCCCCGCCTCCAGCCCGGACGTCCGACACATGGCCTCGGCCAGGTAGCCGTACATCTCGGTGGAGAACACGAGAAGCGGTTTCCGGGGCGCGGTTTCGTCGCTGTGCATGGTCGCCATGGCGCTGAGTATCCGGCGGACGCTCCGCCAGGTCAAGCGAAGGGCCCAGCGTGATCAACGTGCAGGGCATGCCTTGTCAACGCACCACCGAAGTGGTTCAATTATAGGAAACGTGCGCGCGAGGGAATGTCATGACTACGAGGCTGCCGCTGATTCTGTTGCTTGTTTTCATCCTGGGAGGGGCAGCGCCGTCTGTCGGTTGCGGTCCCAGCGCCACGGGCACGTCGGACGGCGGCGGGAGCGGGGACGCCAGCGGGCTGGACGCGGGGGAGGATGGGGACGGGGGGACCTGCCCGCCCGGCCGCTTGATCTGCGAAGGCGCGTGCTGCGAGGACGGCCAGTGGTGCCGGCAGGGCGAGTGTTGCGATCAGGAGAACTCCTGCGGGGAGCACTGCTGCGCGGTCGACGAGCTGTGCATGGGCGGCCACTGCCACCCCGACTGCAACGGCGGCACGCTGTGTCTGGGCGCCAACGACGACGAGATGTGCTGCGCCGTCGGGGAGATCTGCTTCATGAACCAGTGCCTGGCGCCCGGGATGTGGTGTGACTCCGACGCGGACTGCGCCCTGACCGAGTACTGCGAGCTGGCGATCCCCGGGTGCATGCCCATCCCGGACAGCGCCTGCGAGTACATCCCGCCCGCGGGCGACTTCACGCCCACGGTGGAGTGGACCTGGCCGACCGCTGGCGCCACCACGATTCTGCCGGACCACGTGGACGTGCTCGCCGCGCCGGCGGTGGGCGACATGGACGGGGACTCCATCCCCGAGGTGGCCTTCGTGGCCTACCAGGACGCCTGCGCCGGTGGGGGCTACTTTACCGGTGTGCTGACCATCCTGCGCGGCGACACCGGCGCCGAGGTGCTGCGCCTCGACGACCCGACCCGCCGGCTGGCATCTTCGACCGCTCCGGCCATGGGGGACATCGACGACGACGGGCTGCCCGAGGTGATCGTCATGCGCGACAACTACCGGCTCCTCGCCTACGAGCTCGACGGCACGCTGCTCCGGGACTCGGAGCCCGCCACGGTGGAGACGCGGTACGGTGCCATCGCCATCGCCGACATGAACGGGGACGGCGAGCCCAACATCGTGGTGGGACCATCCATCTACGATCGCTTCGGCGGCTTCATTTGCTCCGGCACGGCCGGCCGGGGCGGCAGCGCCGCCACGCGGTCCATCAGCGTGGCCGCGGACCTGGACATGGACGGCGACATGGAGCTCATCGCCGGCAACACCGCCTACGAGCACGACTGCTCCATCAAGTGGAACAACACCTCGGTGGGTGACGGCTACGTCGCCATCGGCGACCTCTTCGACGCCAGCGGCATCGTCGGTCAGGACGGCTGGCCCGAGGTGGTGCTGGTCAGCGCCGGCAGCGTCTACGTGCTCGACGGCCAGAACGGCGACGTGCTCTGGGGGCCCCACGCCATTCCGGGCTCCACCAGCTCCAACTTCGGCGGCGCGCCCGTGGTGGCCGACTTCGACGACGACGGCCTGCCCGAAATTGGCACCGCCGGCGGCGCCAACCTGGTGGTCTTCGATCCGGACGGCCCGATCCCGGTGCTCTGGCAGCAGCCCACCAAGGACACCTCGTCCGCCATCACCGGCTGCACCGTGTTCGACTTCGAGGGCGACGGAGCCGCGGAGATCGTCTACACCGATGAATGCTTCGTCCGCATCTACCGGGGCACGGACGGCACCATCCTGTTCGAGGACCCCAACAACACGCGCACCCACAACGAGTTCCCCATCGTGGTAGACGTGGACGGCGACGGGAGCTCCGAGCTGCTCGTCACCTCCAACGTCTGCGTCTGGGGCTGCGACACCCTACCCGGCTGGTCCGGGCCAGCCCGGCGCGGCATCAAGGTGTACGGGGACGTGCAGCTCAACTGGGTGCGAACCCGCTCCATCTGGAACCAGCACAGCTACCACGTCACCAACGTCAACGACGACGGCACCATCCCCTCCCCTGAGGCGCACAACTGGACCCAGCCCGGGCTGAACAACTACCGCCAGAACGTGCAGACCTGGGGCGTGCACAACGCGCCCAACATGACGCCGGCGCTCTTCGGCGCGGACACCCGGCAGTGCAACGTTGGCGGCTCCATCACCCTCGGCCTCATGGTGCGCAACGAGGGCAGCAAGGGCGTGCCCGCCGGCGTCAACATCGGCTTCTACCGCATCGTCAACGTCAACGACTACGCCTTCCTGGGCGCCGTGCAGACCCAGGAACCGCTCCTCCCCGGCATGATCGAGTACGTAGAGCTCACCTACGACATCCCGCCCAACGAGAACCCCCTGCCCGACGTGTTCCGCTTCGCCGCCATCGTGGACGACCCCTACGTCGGCGAGGTAGCCATCCACGAGTGCCAAGAGGATGACAACGAGGCCGGCCCCATCGACGTGCACTGCGACGCGGTGCAGTAGCCTCTGTTCATTGACGACTCAGCGCGCGATGACGCCCCCGTTCAGGGTGTAGGAGATGGTGTAGTAGTTGTGATCCGCGGCCGTCTTCCCGGCGACCTCGATGTAGTACCAGCCCGGGGGGTTGCCCGTGCCGGCGCCGACCTGGACGGTCAACGTCTCGTTGTCGTTCGTGGACGCGCCGACGGTCACCTCCACGAGACTGCCGGTGGAGCCGTCGATGCGCAGGATCCGGGCGTCGAGGTCCCGGGGCAGGACGGTGCTCCACTGGTACAGGAGCTGGAACGTGACGCTCTCACCGTCGAGCAGATACATCGCGTAGAGGTCCACCTCCCCGATGGGACAGATCACCAGGTTCATGTACCCGTTGGTGTAGCTCTCGCGCGAGGGGCAGCGGGCCGCGTACTCCATGGGATTGGTGACCACCGCGTCGTCGCCGCAGGGAAAAACCTGGGCCTCGGTCGGCGTGTCGTTGGGCTCCAGGTCGCTGTCGTCGGGCCACCCCAGGTAGCTCGGATCGGTCTGGTCCATACAGACCCAGCGATCCGTGCAGCTCCCCTGATTGCAGAACTCGTCGTTGGTGCAGATCATCGCGCCGCAGGCCCGGCTCGGGGTGACGCAGAGCTGATTGTGGCAGATCAGACCGAGGTTGCAGGTCGTATCCGGCAGGCAGGGGCCGTCCTCGGTCCCGGCCGGCAACATGTCACTCTCCCGGGTACACCCACTCCAGGGCGCACCCAGGGACAAGATCGCGAGCATGCACAATATATGTCGAAGCATGTACTGTTCCTCCCTGTGCCGTGACTGGGCAGCGCGGCTGGGATCAGTATCGCTCAAATCGCACCGTCGCGCCAGCCGCGCGCCAATCAGCCCGCGCGCCGATCGCGCGTGCGCCGACGGCCCGCGTGGGGGCGGTGCTCGCTTTACAGCGCGCGGCGCCGGCGGTACGCTCAGCATCGACTGAGGAGGCTGACATGACATACGACTGGAAACGGAAGGCTCTAGGGATCGCGGCGCTGGCCTCGCTCCTGCTGCTGTCCTGCGGCGATGACGACGGGGGCGGGGGGGACGGCGGGACCGACGGCGACGGGGGCCTGGTCAACTGTGGAAACGGGACCCTGGACGGCCTCGAGGAGTGTGACAACGGCGCGGCCAACAGCGACGTCGAGCCCGACGCCTGCCGCACTGACTGCCGGCTCGCCTATTGCGGGGATCACGTGGTGGACACCGGAGAGGAGTGCGACGACGGCCCCGCCAACAGCGACGAGGTGCCAGACGCCTGCCGCACGACCTGCGCGGAGCCCGTGTGCGGAGACGGCGTGGTGGACGTGCAGCAGGGTGAGAATTGTGACGACGGCAACCTGGATCCCGGCGACCTGTGCGGACCCACCTGCCAGACCGAGGTGTGTGGGAACGGGCTGGTGGATCCCGGTGAGAGCTGCGACGACGGCAATTACGCGGGCAACGACGGCTGCTCGGCAGACTGCCGCTCC
>JBDRSE010000148.1:0-23480 GCA_043825095.1 bacterium | reverse complement strand
GGCGCAGCCGGGGGTGCCGAGGCCGTTCTCGCAGGGGTCGGCGTAGGTGTCGGCGTTGGCGCTGGTGGCCGGAGCGGCCGGCTTGTTGGAGACGCGAATGACCACGCCGTTGGTGCTGCGGATGACGGTGCCGGCCCGGTCGGAGGCGTTCTTGGCGCAGCCGGGGGTGCCGAGGCCGTTCTCGCAGGGGTCGGCGTAGGTGTCGGCGTTGGCGCTGGTGGCCGGAGCGGCCGGGGCGGTCGGATTGTTGGAGACAGGGGTGACCGCGCGGTCGGTGACGTGGACAGCGGCGCCGGTCTGGTCGGAGACGTCCTTGGGGCAGCCCGGGGCGCCGAGGCCCTGCTCGCAGGGGTCGGCGTGGCTGGAGGAGGCGCGGTCGATGGAGTTGGCCAGGGCGATGAGGTTGGTGTCGGCAACGTCGGTGTAGACGATGGCGACGACGCCCCAGGTGGCGATGGCGGTGAAAAAGGCGATGGTGGTGAGGGTCTTGCTGGTGTTCATGGCGCTCTCCTTTGCGGCCGGGGCCGTCTCAATCGTTCTGAAGGGCAGTTGTGCAGGGGCTGTGCCAAGTTGGGGTGCCACACGACCCCTTTCCGCTATTGGCATAAATAACAAATAGTTGCGACACAGGGATGGGGTTGGGGGGCGGGAGGAGGCCTGCGACGACGTACCGGCTCGGGGCCGGACGTCGTCATGACGTCACGACGACGTCCCGACATCGGCCCTCTGCGGCCCCCCGGCGACTCCAAAGGTCAAACGGTTAAATCCGGCCCGTTCTAACCAGGGTCCATGAGACCCTGGTTAGTTCACCATCCGCACGACGTGACTCCCCGAGTCGATCACGTACATCTGCTCGAAGGGGGGAGCGAGGTTCGGTCGCACCAAAATCCCCCAGGGAGTATCAAACGTTGCGGCCGGGCCCAGGCCGGGCGTCGAGCCGGGCGTGCCGGCCTGACCGCACAGGGTGGTCACGTCCCAGCTGGAACGCAGGAGCTGGCGGATCACGTGGTTGCCCGAGTCGGCCACGTAGAGGCTCTCCGCGTCCACGGCGATCCCCCGCGGCGAGCTGAACCGGGCGGCCCCGCCCAGGCCGTCGGCGCTGCCGGGCTGGCCGGCCAGGCCGGCGATGGTGGTTACGTGGTGGGTGAGCAGGTGAAGCAGCCGGATAGTGTGGTTGCCCGTGTCGGCGACAAAGATCTCGGCGCCCTTCACCGCGATGCCCCGCGGGTAGTTGAACCGCGCCGCGCTGCCCACCCCGTCGGTATCCCCCGGGCTGCCCGGCGCACCGGCCAGGGTGGCCACGACCCAGGTGCCGAGCTCGATCTGCCGCACGGTGTGGCTGCCGAAGTCGACGACGTAGAGGTAGCTGCCGTCCGTGGCGAGGCCCCGGGGCTCGTTGAACCGCGCCGCGCTGCCCACGCCGTCGGCGTCCCCCGGGCTCCCTGGCTGTCCGGCCACGGTGGTGGTCACGCCGGTGGCCACGACCACCTCCCGGATCACGTGGTTGTCGGTGTCGGCCACGAAGAGGGAGCCCCCCGCATAGGCAATGCCCTGCGGGTAGTTGAACTGCGCGGCGATGCCGGTCGCGTCCTGGTGTCCGCAGCTGCCCTGGTCACCGACCAGGGTGATGACGGCGTGGCTTCACAAGCAGACCCGCCGGATGTTGCAGTTGGCCGAGTCCGTCAGGTACAGGTACGCGCCGTCCGAGGTGATCGCGGTCGGGCTGTGGAACCGCGCGAGCGTCCCGGGACCGTCGGCAAAGCCGGTGGCGTCGGCGCTGCCCGCGACGGTGTTGACCAACCCCCGGAAATTGCAGGTCGGGTTGCAGCCGTCGAGGTTGGCCGCGTTTCCGTCGTCGCACTTCTCCGGCGAGATCACGGTGCCGTCGCCGCAGGTGGCGGCCCCCATGCAGCCGGCGATGTCCCAGCCGTCGCAGGTGGCGTTGCAGGCCAGCGTCCCGCCCGAAAAGCCCTGGCCGATGCTCGCGCAGGTCTCCCCGCCAAAGACGCCCACGTCGCACAGCTCAGCCTGGTCCAGCTGGCTGTTCCCGCACTGGTCCGCCACACAGGCCGCGGTGTCCCAGTCGTCGCAGAACACGCCGCAGCCCAGGGTCCCGCCAAGGAACCCCTGCCCGAGGCTGACGCAGTCCTCTCCCACCAGCTCGCTTGTGTCGCACAGCTCCGTGGCGTCCAGCACGCCGTCGCCGCAGCTCCCCACCACGCAGCCGGTGGTGTCCCAGTCGTCACAACCGGCGCCGCAAGCGAGGCTCCCCCGGGTGAAGCCCGCGCCGATGGTAGCGCAGTCCTGGCCGTCCAGGTTCACCCCGTCGCACAGCTCGTCGCCGTGCAGCACCGCGTCCCCGCAGATGGCATCCAGGCAGCCGGTGGTGTCCCAACCATCACACGTCGCGTTGCACGCCAGCGCCCCCCCCCGGAAGCCGCCCCCCACGGTGGTGCAGTCCTGGCCGTCCAGGTTCGCGCCATCGCACAGCTCCCCATTGTCCAGCACTGCGTCGCCGCACCCGGGGCTCACACACCCCGAGGTGTCCCAGCCGTCACAGGTCGCGTTGCACGCCAGCGTCCCCTCCCGGAACCCACCCCCCACGGTGGTGCAGTCGTGGCCATCCAGGTCCACCCCATCGCACAGCTCATGCTCCTGCTGCACGCCGTCCCCACAGGAAGGACCGGCGTCAACCTGCTGCTGGTTCGCGTTCTCGTTCTGATTCCGGTTCTGGTTCTGGTTCCCGTTCACTCCTGCGGTGCCGAACTCACAAGCGCCACCCAGGATCAAGATCAGGACCAGGCACAACACAATTCCAATTCGGCTCATTGGTCACATCGTATCATCGGTGGACAGGACGGAGCGGACTTTTCGACATTCTGGCGCCGCAGTAGCTGCAGGTCGCCACCAGGGGCCCAAAGGGCCGCTGGAAATGAGTGCCTAATTATGACGCGGCACACTAGCTAGCTGTTCGCATGCCCACAGAGCTTGTCACGAGATTTCGAGAATTCGAATGCCGTCCTCATCCTTTTTCAGCGGCGGATCTACGACACGGCCTGGGGCAGGTGGCGGGCGAAGAAGTCGTAGGCGTTTTTCCAGGCGAGCTTTTCGATGAGGGTTTCGACGCCCAGGGCCTCGATGTGGCGGGTGTGGCGATGGCGCTGGAGGTGGCCCGCGAGCTCGTCGAAGAGCCGATCGTATTCGAGCACGGTGGGGTAGGGCTTCATGGGCTGGATGCAGCCGTCGTAGTCCGAGCCGATGCAGAGGCGGTCCCAGATGCTCGAGCGCCGGGCCGGGGCGATGCGCTCGTCCTGCCAGATGACATCCACCAGGCCGAAGATCTGCTGCAGCAGGATCCGGCTCCAGCGGTCCGCGGTCACCTTTTGGCCCTTGGGCAGGCCCGAGACCCGGGAGTCGAGGATGATGCCGCACAGGCCCTGGGAGGCGTGGATCATCCGGACGTCCTGGTCGCTCACGTTGAGACCCCAGCCGTAGTAGGGCCCCACGTGCCGATAATCGTCCTCGGCGGCCGCGTCCTGGATGAGCTCGTCGAGGCTGGCCACGCCCGAGTAGGCGACGTGGCTGGCGATGATGGGGACCTGCGGTCGGGCCTCCTGCTGGGCCCGCGAGAGGCCGTCCCACCACGCGAGGTGGGGCTCGAGCAGCTCGGCGTAGAGCTCCTTCCGCGTGCGGGGGCTCATGTGCTTGATGTCGATGAGCACCCGCCGGCCGCCCAGGTCGCGGCCCTGCGTGTCCAGATCCAGCAGGGCGCGAGTGACCGTCAGTCCGGCGTCGTCGCGGCGCTCGAAGCCCTCCCCCAGCCGCCGGCGCTGGCTGATGAGCAGGGCCCCCAGGTCGGGGATGGAGCGGGCGTGGCCGCACAGGCCGTTGTCGAAGTGATGCGCCAGCCCGATGAAGAGCACAGGCCGGTCCAGACCCTTCAAGGCCTCGACCCGCTCCAAGATGGCGAAAAGGGGCAGCGGCTGCCCCCGGGGGTCGAGGCTGAGCACGTGCCCGCCCTCGACGCTGAGGGCCACCGCGATGTCGCGCTCCGAGGCGAAGAGCACCCGGTCCAGCTCGCCCGGGCTCCGCACCAGGTGGTAGGCGCCGGCGATCTCCTCCCGCACGGCCCGCCGGCCTCCATCACCGATGCGATGCAGCACCCCGCGGTGCTCGGCCCCCTCGCCCCTCCGCAGAAATTCGTACTCGTCCCTGAAGGCCTCCCAGTAGTCGTGCTCGTCGGAGGTGAGAAAGCGGAGCCGGTCCAGCTCGTATCCCAGGTAGGACTTCTGCAGCAACAGCCGGAGCGGGCTCTTGGCTCGCAGCAGGCCGAGGGCCTGCCGAAGGGCCGCCTTGGGATCCCCCCGCCCCAGCGCCCGGATCGCCCCGAGCGGTGTGAGTCCCGTGATCAGCCGCGCCAGCTCGCCGGCCAGCCCTGGCTTGTCGAGCTCGTCGTCGTACTCGAGAAAGCTCTTCTCGATGGGCGTCAACGACACGAAGGGCAGCCGCATCCGCCCGCGCGTCATCTGCGCGAAGCTCGCCTGGCTGTACGCCGCTGCGTGCGCCCCCGCCGCCATCTTCTCCGCGTTCACTCGGACCTCGGTCCAGGGCGTCACCCCGGCCGACCGCGGTTTGCCGGTCGCCGGGTAGAGGCGGTTGTAGGGGTAGAGCGTCGGGTGAACGTGCAGATCGGCGAAGAGCTTGGGCATCGCGGTGCTCCCACTGGCCGTTCGTTGCACCAAGGCTAACATACTGTTGGGGCTGTCACCACAGAAGCGGCCCCGCCGACAGGCGAGCTTCCAGCGCATTGCGTTCCGAGGCGCGAGGCACCGCTTTTCCTGTGCACCCGAGGAATGCGGACAGCTTGAGGCCGGCGGGCCGGCGGCCGCCCTTGACCGTTGGGCCGCCTCCGTCGATACTTCGCCCAACGCGAATAACGCAGGATGATCTCACCTGCCCCAGCGCAGTGAGGGAACGATGAGCTCTGAGAAATTCGATTATGATTTTCACAGAACCCGAACCTACCAATGGTACGAAAAGTACCTGTACGCCTTTGATGGGGTGTCAAAACCTGTTTTGGATGTGGGCGCGGGGATTGGGCTGTTTTTAGAAGCCTGTCGTGCGCGCGGTGTTGACTGTCTGGGATTGGAATACGAAGAGGAAGGGGTGAGGATCTGCCGGGAAAAAGGATTCGATTGTATTCAGCATGATCTAAGTGAGCCGTTCGATTTCATTGAAAGCAATAGCGTCGGAGGTGTCTTCTTCAACCAAGTCATTGAGCACCTTTCGCCGCACGCGCAACGGTTGGCGCTTCGGGAAATCTGGAGAGTGCTCACTCCGAATGGCGTCGTGATGGTGAATTCACCTTGTCGTCATTTTGAGCAGGCCCGGGGAGATAAATATCATATCTCCTTGCTGACACCGACGGAATTGCGAACGATGCTGGAAGACGCCGGCTTTGTGGTGACACGTGATTTGAATTGGCCTCAGAAGATGCCGCCGGTACCCGATGCCGTGGTCAATATCCTTTGGAGCCTTTTCCGACCGGATCTCCTTTCCCAGGGCGCATGTTGTTTGGCTGAAAAAAGAATTGGCGACAGCGGGGATCATTATTATCACTACGTTCGTGGTGGTGGTGAGTACGAACCACTCTTGCCGGAGGGAAAACGCGTGAGCTGCTTTGTCGGGGAGCACGGAAGGCTGAGTGTGGCTGTGCGATTGTTGGTTGGCCCGACCGAGCGTGCCAATGCTGTCCTTGTGTCGTTCAAGTGTGACGGGGAAAGTAGGGCAATCCCAGAGTGCACGAAGTCGGAGGATCCAAGAGTTGGCTATTACCGATACCTTCCGATTGCTGAACCGGGAGCATGGCGGGCGGTGGACGTGTCCGTCACGGTTCCGGACGACACGGAGATCATGACGGCGTGTGTGATGCCGTGGGGAAATCAATCTGAGGTTTTTGTGACCGATGTCCGCACATTTGCGTATGACCAACAGTGACGGATCCAGCGTCGTCGCGTCGTCAGGATCAGCAGCAGGTCTCTTTCTTTGAGCCCAGAGCCGTGGTGATGATGGCGGAGGCGCAGCCCACGCCGCGCCTGACCTGGATCGCTCCCTCGGCGCAGTTCATGGCACAGGCCGAGCACTCCATGCAGGCGTCGAGATCTACGATGGACGCCTTCTTGTCCTGGACGGTCCACACCCCCTGGGGGCAGACGGTCTCGCACATGCGGCAGCCGACGCACAGGCTCGCGTCGAGCTTCAGGGTGGAGACGTTGGGTAGGTAACGGTAGCGATGGAACATCGGTGTCTCCTTACCGCCACAGGGAAATCGAGAGGACCCAGCCCGTGAGCCCCAGCACGCCGAGGGCGAGCTGCGCGGGGACGGCCACGCGCAGCTCCCGCTCGACCCCGGACAGGGAGGTATAGGTGGAGGAGCCGGTGAAGTTCATCGCGAAGAAGGAGGCCATTGCGGTGCTGAGCAGCGCGAGGCCGGTCAGGTCGGCCCAGCGCGCCGCGGGAGCCTTGGCGAGCAGCACGCTCGCGCCGAGGATCAGGGGCACGCCGATCAGCAGGGCGGCGAGGGCGCCCTTCCAGGCAAAGGCCCGACCCGGGATCCAGGGCAGCAGCAAGGGTGTGAGCACTGCTCCGCAGAGGACGGCGGTGAGGGCTGCCAGGCCGGCCACTGCCCCGTGGCTGGCGAGGTTGTCGAGGAACCGCGGCCCGGGACCGAGGAAGCCGGCGACCACGGCCAGCACGGCCATGAGGGGCAGGCCGTACTTGAGCGCCGGCACGAGCTCCATGGGAACCAGGGCCGTCCGATCGCGGAGAAGGAAGCGCTTGCGCCGCATCGCCTCGGTGGCGCGCCGGCCGGAGGCGAGGAAGGCCGGCAGGTCGCGGGCCTCCACCGGGCCGTAGACGACCCGGAACCCGGTGCGTCGGCGGACCTCGTGGGCGGCCATGCCCGGCGCGCCGAGCTGGGGGACGATAACGCGCCGATGACTGACGACCTGGTCGAGGCCGGTGTTACCGATGCGTCGGCAGAGCTCGCCCGTGCCGAAGGTGCCCTTGCCCGCCGCGCACCAGACGTTGATTCCCAGGGTCTCCAGCACGAGCACGAAGACATCCTGGCCCTCGAGCTCCCGGCGCAGCACATCGAAGCTGAGCTTGTAGTTCGCCGAGACGAGCACCGGGGCGCTCGCGTCCGGGGCGCCGATGGCGTAGAGCCCCGGCTCCACGAGATACTCGTAGCGGCCGATGCCCCAACGGACCGCGACCGCGCCCAGCCGGTCCGCCCGGGTCCAGGTGGTGCTCACCACGGGGACCGCCGGAACGGGCCCTTCGGCGAGCTGGTGGCGGCCCGTGACGAAGGGCTGGGAGAAGGGATCCACGCCCTCCCGGGGCGTGAGCTCCGGGCCTCAGCAGACCGCGTCGCCGCCGGGCGGCACAGACTCGGCAATGGCCAGCGGGGCCAGCGGGATCAATTTGGGACGTTCGTCACTCATCAGCGTTTCCGTAGCTGTTTTGTACTGGCAGTTGACAATATGGTCAAGTGGCAATATACAAGGTTCGAACTGATTCACGAACGTGATGGAGTCACGATGAAAGACCGCGAGGTGTACAAGCGGCAGGCGCGCGTGCTCAAGGCCCTGGCCAACGAGTCGCGGCTGATGATCGTCGACCGGCTCGGCGAAGGGGAGTGCACCGTGGGCGAGCTGGTGGAGCTCGTCGGCACGGATCAGTCCACTGTCTCGAAGCACCTCGCGGTGCTGCGCAGCCACGGCATCGTCGAGGACCGGCGCGAGGGCAGCTTCGTGCACTACCGGCTGATCACCTCCTGCGTCCTCGATTTCTTCTCCTGCGCGAGCCGTGTGCTCGAGGTGCGGCTGTGATCCGCCCCGGGAGCGAGTTTTTTTGTCCTGGTATTGATGACATGACCATGTTGCCATGCGTTCCCCGGCAGCGGTTGGCGCCGCAATGAAGGAGTGGACCAAGCTGCTGATCATCATGGCGGTCTTCGCGGCCGCGTGGTTCCTGCCGGTGGGCAGCGAGCGGTTCCTGGGCGCGGTGAACGAGAGCCTGGTGCTCGTGCGGTGGTACGCCCGGGAGCACGTGCTGCTCTGCCTCGTGCCTGCTTTCTTCATCGCCGGCGCCATCAGCGTGTTCGTGAGCCAGGGCGCGGTGATGCGCTACCTGGGGCCCCAGGCCCGCAAGGTGGTTTCGTACCCGGTGGCAGCAGCCTCGGGGACGATCCTGGCGGTGTGCTCGTGCACCGTGTTGCCGCTGTTCGCCAGCATCCACCAGCGGGGTGCAGGCCTGGGCCCTGCCACGGCCTTTCTGTACTCGGGGCCCGCCATCAACGTGCTGGCGATCATCCTCACCGCGCGGGTGCTCGGGGCGGAGCTCGGCATCGCCCGGGCCGTGGGCGCGGTGGTCTTCGCCGTGGTGATCGGCCTGCTGATGCACCTCATCTTCCGCAAGGAGGAGGCCGCCCGCGCCGAGGACGCGCCCGTGGTCCTGCCGCCCGAGGACGACGAACGGACCCTGCTGCAAAACGGGCTCTACTTCCTGGCCCTGGTGGGTGTGCTCGTCTTTGCCAACTGGAGCAAACCCGCCGCGGGCGACACCGGCGTGTGGTCGTCCATCTACTCGGCCAAGTGGGTGGTCACGGGACTGTTCGGAGCCGCGCTGGCGTGGTTCCTCTGGCGCTGGTTCGACCGGGACGAGCTGGTCGACTGGACCGACGAGAGCTGGGGCTACGCCAAGCAGATCCTACCCCTGCTCCTGGCCGGGGTGGCCGTGGCGGGCCTGCTGCTCGGCGGGCCCGAGGGCGGGGATCGCGGGCTGATCCCGCGTCACTGGGTGGAGCAGGCCGTGGGCGGCAACTCGCTGCAGGCGAACCTGTTCGCATCAGTTGCCGGGGCGCTGATGTACTTCGCCACCCTGACCGAGGTGCCCATCCTGGAGGGGCTCCTCAAGTCGGGGATGGGCAAGGGCCCGGCGTTGGCGCTGCTGTTGGCCGGCCCCGCGCTCTCGCTGCCCAACATGCTTGTCATCCGCAGCGTGCTCGGCACGAAGAAGACCGCGGCCTTCATCGGGCTGGTGGTCTCGCTGTCGGCCCTGGCGGGCTTTGTCTACGGAACACTTTTCTAGGGAGGTCACGACATGGAGATCAAGGTCCTCGGCCCGGGATGCAGGAAGTGCGAGAAGCTGTACGAAACCACCAAGGAGGTGCTCGCCCAGGAGGGCATCGAGGCCGAGCTCGTGAAGGTGGTCAAGCTGGACGAGATCATGAAGTACGGCGTGATGATGACTCCGGGGCTGGTGATCGACGGGGAGATCAAGGCGGCCGGTAAGCTGCCCAGGCCGAAGAAGATCGCCGAGTGGATCCGGGCGGCGCAGCTCGCCCAGGCGCAGGCCGCGAAGACGCAGAAGTAACGTGGCAGCAATGTCCTGGACACCTCCGAAGCGGGCCGGACTGATCGCGTCGATCGCCCTCGCGCTGCTGCTGACATCTGCGCTTGCTGCCTGGGCGACCCGAAGCTGGGGCCTCACCGGGCTCGCCGTGGGGTTCCTGTTCGGCTTTGCCATGCAGCGCGCGGCCTTCTGCGGCTCCGCCATCTTCAGCTCGGTGGTGCTCTTACGCGACCCCCGGGGGCTCATCGGCGTGCTCCTCGCCATCAGCGTCTCCATGCTCGGCTTTGCCGCGCTCGCCGGCGCGGGCTGGGTGCAGGTGAGCCCCAAGCCCTTCAAGCTCCTGCCGGCCCTGGTGGGCGGCGCGCTGTTCGGCAGCGGCATGGTGCTCGCCGGCGGCTGCGTCAGCGGCTCGCTGTTCAAGGCGGCCGAGGGGCGCCTCAACTCCATGCTCGCCGTGGTGGGCATCGCCATCGGCGCCAACATGGGCGTCGTGGGGCTGCTGCGGCCCGTACGCCTCTGGCTGGGCAAAGCCACCGCAGGCCTGTCTCTGGCGCCGAGCATCGACCAGGCGCTTGGGATTCCGTACCTGGCGTTGGCCATCCCGGTGGGGACCGTCGGCCTCGGCACGGGCTGGTGGCTCTGGCGTCGTTTCGGCCGGCGTGCAGCGACTGCTCCAGAGTCCTCGTCCTCGCTGGCACCCGCACCCTCCACTCCGACGCCGACCCGCCCGTGGCTCGCTCGCGGCTGGTCCTTCGCCCTGGCCGGCGTCGTGCTCGGCGTGACCGGCTGGCTCGCCTATCCGGCCTCTGCCGCCGCCGGTCGCAACTACCCCCTCGGCAGCGCCGAGAGCGTGATGATGGCGCTGTCGGGAGCCGTGGGCGGCAGGCTGCCCCTCGGCGGCTGGATGCTGTGGCTCGGGCTCGGCGTGATCCTCGGATCGTCCTTCTCCACCTGGCAGCGCGGCGAGCTCCGGCTGCGATCCGCCGACCCGGCCACCCTCACAGTCGCCTTCATCGGCGGCGTCATGACTGGCCTCGGCGCGGTGATCGGCATGGGCTGCTTCATCGGCCACATCCTTTCGGGCACGGCGCTGCTCAGCTTTCAATCGCTCCTGTTCGGCGTCGTGGTGCTGCTCACCAACTGGGCTACCACCATCCTCTATCTGCGAGGGTTGCGCTGAAACAGACCGGGTATCGGGCAGTCTCAATCAACGCCGGAGAGGCCGCGCAGAGAGGCTAGCGGACCCAGAAGCGGACGGCCTTGGCTTTGACGGGTTTCCGTTGCTGGGAGGCCTCGACGATGATTTTCCTTCCGGAGACGGATCTGATGGTGACCTCTCTTCATTGGTGTCGTGAGCGATTATCCCCGGATCTGCCGGTGAGCACAATGCGGCTGTCAGCTGCGTCGGCGGCGGGATTACCGACAGGTGTGTCGAGCTTCTTTACAGAGGTCCTACCAGCTGTGCTCGATGGCGTCTTGGGGGCAGGCGGTGTGGCAGTTGGTTTTTTCTGCGGCGCAGCGGGCGTGAAACCCGAGGCAGACGTCGCTCAGGGTTTGGGCGTGCTCGGGTTTCACCACGGCCTTGAGGTCTTCGTAGTCGTCTTCTTCCAGCGCGAAAACATCCCTCGGGCAGGCGGGGAGGCAGTCGCCGCAGCCGTCGCATCGGTCCGTGTCGACGGTGAGGTAGTACTCGCCGGAGCCGTCCGCGTATCCGTAGTGGGCTCTAATCGTTCTTCCTCCGGCGTCGCGTTTGTTTGTGGGCGCGCCTCTCGAGCAACTCCCGGCCGAACACGGCCGCGCCCAGGGCGCCGACGATCTGTGGCTCGAAGCAGATCCGGGCCTTCAGTCCCAGCGTCTTTTCCAGCCGCTGGACCACGCCGATGTTCTTGGCGATGCCGCCGCTGATCACGAAGTCGGGCGGTGTGCCGACCCGGCGCAGGAGCGCCTGGACCCGGGCGCAGAGCGCGGCGCAGGCACCGGCCAGGATGTCACTCTTGGGCACGCCGTTGCGCAGGTAGCCTATCACCTCCGACCGGGCGAACACCACGCAGGTGCTGCTGATGGGCACCCCGTCGCCTGCGGCCTGGAGCGACAGCTCACCCAGCGCTTCGAGCTCCACGTTCACCAGCTCGGCCATGATGCCCATGGAGCGCCCCGCGCCCGCGGCGCACTTGTCGTTCATGGCGAAGTCCGTGACCTTGCCCGCGTCGTCACACCGGATGGATTTGCAGTCCTGCCCGCCCATGTCCAGGATCGACCGCGCCTCGGGGAAGAACCAGTGGGCCCCCTTGGCGTGACAGGTGATCTCGCTCACGTTCTTGTCGGCAAAGGGGATCACGATCCGGCCGTAGCCGGTGGACACGGTGAAGTCCATGTCCTCGAGGGTGAGCCCCGCCTTGTCGAGGACGCTGCTCGTTACCTCGGTGCCCGTTTCGACGCTGTCGGGGCCGGTGAGGATGACATCCCAGGCGAGGATGTCGCCGTCCTTGAGGATCAACGCCTTGCCCGTGAGCGAGCCGATGTCCACGCCGAGAGTGATCACGCGTCTGCTCCGCCGGTGTCTGCTCCGGGGTCCGAGGCGATCAGTGCCGCGCCCAGGGCCGTCACGATCTGCGGCTGGTCCGGCACGGTGAGCGTACACGCCATGAGCTCTTCCAGGCAGCGGAGAATCCCGCTGTTCCGCGCCAGCCCGCCAATGGCCAGGACGGCGCGCCCGTCCAGCTCCACGCGGTTCACCAGGCCGTGCACTCGCACCGCGATGGAGCGGTGGATGCCCCGCAGGATGTCGTGCTTCGGCGTCTGGCGGTGGACCTGGGACACCACCTCCGACTCGGCAAACACGACGCAGGTGGAGGTGATGTGCACGTCCTGGGTGGAGGTCAGGGACAGCGGGCCCAGCTCGTCCAGCCCCACCCCCATGAGCTTGGCCATGGCGTCCAGGAAGATGCCGGTGCCCGAGGCGCACTTGTCGTTTTTGGCGAACTCGAGCACCTCGCCGTGCTCGTCGAGCTTGACCACCCGGGTGGACTCGCCCCCGATGTCGATCACGCCCCGCGCCTCGGGGTGCAGGTAGGCGCTGCCGCGGGCCGCGCAGAGCACCTCGGTGGCCGGGCGGCTGGCCAGGGCCGCATGGCCTTTGCCCGCCCCGGTGGCCACGACGGACACGACATCGCTGACCCCGGCCTTCAGAGGCGCGAGCGCTGCCTCCAGGGCTGCGAGCGCTGCGTCGCGGCTGCTCTCCCCGGTGGGCATCACGTGCCAGCCGGCGAGCTCGCCGTCGGCCAGCACCGCCGCCTTGGTCCACAGAGAGCCGATGTCGAGCCCGGCGTGCAGCATATCGACCCTACAGCTCCACCATTTCGATGAAGGCCTGGATCCTGGTGCGCAGCTGTCCGTGGCCCGAGAGATCGTGGCCCACCTCCAGCACGGTCACGGGGATGTCCTCGGCCTCCAGGCGCGCCTTGAGCAGCGGCGCCTCGTACAGGAACGGGTGGCAGTACTTCAGGTTGAAGTCGACGGCCGCCTCTACGTCGTAGGTGTGGGCCAGCCGGACGATGTGGTCCAGGCGCGCCTCGGTGGGATGGATACACGCGCACAGCGCGCGCCCGTTGAGGAAGCGGTAGAGCGCGGTCATGGGATCCGGCGCGTCCTCCACCCGGTGCCAGAAGTACCGGCTGGTGTTGCACAGGTCGTCGATCACGACCACGCCCCCTTCGTCCTCCACCATCTGGATGAGGGCCGCGTGGTCGAGCAGGCTCCCGGTCACCAGGATCCGTGGGCCGTCGGCCTCTTCCACGTCCCGCGCCTTCAGCTCGGCCAGCAGCTCCCGCAGCAGCCCGTTGGCCCGCTCCTTGGGCAGCATGGTCACCGCGGTGCAGACCTCCAGCGCCTCCACGCCGGAAAGCGGTGGCGGGTCCTGCTCCCGGAGCGCGTACAGCTCCCGAAGAAGCGTTCGGGTTTCGTTGTAGAGCGCGATGGCGCTGCGGAGCTTGTCGTCGGTGATCTCGCGGCCCGAGAGCCCCTCCATGCGAACGCGGAAACGGCGGAGCTCCTCCAGGAAGTAGTCCCGGTTACCCTCGTCCAGGAGCTTCTGGGGATTGTTGATCAGATAGACCGGGATGCCCTCCACGTGCCGGCTCCACATGTCGTAGAGCCTTCGCACCACGTCGCAGGTGTTGGAGAGCACCAGGCAATCCAGGAACGCCAGCCGGTCGCTCAGGGCGTGGTCGAAAATATTGCGCACGAACTCGCAGGTGCAGGCCTGGAAGTAGGCGTCCGCCAGGCCCACGGGCTCGGGCGTGCCGTACAGCGGATAGGGCAGCATGTCCGCGGCCCAGATCACTTCCTCGGGCACGAACAGGCAGCGATAGCCCACGACCTTGCCGCCGTCAGCCTTCCATTCACGGGCCACCTGGTACGGGTTTTGCGCGATGCTCTGCAGGGTTTCCAGGGCGGTCATGTCACTTCCCCTTCCGCGCCAGGAGGGTCTCCACGAAGGAGTCCAGGTTGGCCTTGGTGGCCTCCGGGTCGTACTCCCGGACGTCCACGCCGTCGAGGTCGAAAATCATGGACGGCACCCCCGCGGCCTCGAAGATGGCCTCCTTGGTCAAGCGTTGCATGCCGGGAAGCACACCGCAGGTTCGCTTGACCACGTTGATCACCCCGTCGACCTTGCAGTCCACCGCGGCCCGCACGAAGTAGTCCAGGGTCTGCTCGATGGTCGGGTTGGCCGGGCTCACCAGCTGCGCCCGGGCCAGGCTCTCGAGCGGCTCCGCGGGATCCAGGGTCGCCGGATCCAGGTCGAAGCCGGTCAGGTACTCCAGCATCGACTTGACCACCACCGCGCCGTGCTTCTCGGGGTAGTCTAGCAGCTTGAAGTCGCACAGGGGGGGCATGCCGATCCACATCAGGCGCAGCCGCTCGTTCTCCACGACCCCGTAGCCTCGCTCGACCCGCTCCTTCAGCTCGTCCCGATACCGCTCGAAGATGTCCAGGGTCCGATACTCCTTGGGCAGCGCAATGGGCGCGGTGCTCGCGATGACGTTGTCGTAGGCCTTGATGGGCACCGGCACCGCCTGCTTGTACGTGTTCACCTCCTCCATGATCAGGTTGAGCGACCTGGTGAAGGCGACCTCCTCGGAGAGCTTGTCGTGGTCATAGGTGTGGCCGTGGGCCACCAGGAAGTCGATCAGCCCCTGGAGCTGGTCGGCGTAGTACCGCACCGCGTGTCGGGGCAGATCCTTCCCCCAGGGGTTGATGGGCGTGTCCAGGAAGTAGTAGGGGACTTGGTACTTGCTCACCACCTGCAGAAACGAGCGGGACATGGACATGCACGGGAAGTTGCTGCCCACCACCAGGTCCGGCACGGCAAAGGCGATGTCGAACACCGGGTCGCGCTCGTCGGCGCAGGCCATGCCCACGGCGCAGCGGTGCACAGCGCACACATCCCGCGACAACCCCTGCTCCTCCGCGGCCTGGCAGTACCGCTCCGACAGCCCATAGATGGACGTGTACGCCCCGAGCATGTCGCCGTAGATCACGGCCACGTCGAGGGCCTGGAAGATCTCCTTGGGCATCACCACCGACGCCCACACGATCGGCTTGCCCTCGGCCTTTGCCTGCTGGATCTCACCAAACCGACTGACGATGCCGAGCTGCATCTCCTCCACGACCTTCAGGTCGGGCAGGGGAATCCCGGGTATTTCTTCCGTGGACATGGAAACCTCCCGCGCGTAACGCGATTCTGCTATTCAGAATGTTGTTCCAGGGAAAGGCAAGGGAAACAGTCAGATATTCTTCTGCTGCCTGGTGTTCCTGCGGCCTAGCGGACCCAGAAGCGGACGGCCTTGGCTTTGACGGGTTTCCGTTGCCGGGCGGCCTCCGCGGTGATTTTCTGCGCGCTGACGGATCGGATGGTGACCGACCCGTTCTTGAGGGGCTGGTTGGTCTTGGGATCCAGGAGGACGCCGTAGCTCCCCACGTAGAGCCCTCGCGTGCGCGGGCAGGTGGCGTGGATCAGGAGCGTCTTGCCTCGGGTGGCTTTCTGGCTGGTGATGGTGCAGTCCATGGGAGCCCGCGCCGGGGCTTCCGGCGGGCGGGCGCGGACCTCGATGGCGTCCCTGTGGCCCACGGGAGCTGACGCAGCGCCGGCGTGGGCGATCGCCGTGGCGCCGGCGGCGCCCCCCACCGTGAGCGCTGCCGCGGCGGCGGCCGCCCGCAGCATTCGCCCCAGGGCCGAGCCGCTCAGCCGCTCAGGCTCGTACACGGCTTCGGTTTCACCGTGGACGTGGATCCGCAGGTGTCGACCGTTGATCCGCAGCTCATCCTGGTCGCGCAGGATCACCGGCTTGCCGAAGGGTGCTTCCAGGGTTCGACCGCGACGCTCGACCACGATCGGGTCCGTGCTCTCGCCGCGCAGCAGCACGAGCCGGTCGTCCATCGACACCCAGAGGCCATAGGCCGCGGGCGTGTCTGCCATCCACTGCACCGTGCCTTCGCGGTCCAGCGCGAGCCCGGGCTCTCCGCCGGGCAACGCCACGCACCGGACGAACCGCTCCTCCTCCTCCGGGCCGCGATAGAGCTCTTCTACACAGATTTCGAACGGCTTGGTCATGTTGGCCTCTCTGGATGGGTGGTCGTCGCAGTGCTCACGGGAGCGCTTCGTCTTTCGGAGGAATCAGGCCCATGGCTCTTTCCGCCAGGGCGGTGATGGTCAAGCTCGGGTTCACGCCGACATTGGCCGAGATCGAGGAGCCGTCCACGACGTACACGCCGGGATAGCCGTGGAGCTGGTGGGAGGCATCGATCACGCCGTCCTGGGCGGACCGCCCCATGCGGCACCCTCCGAGGATGTGGGCGGTCACGGACAGGTTTCCAATGGACTCGACGGTGTTGTTCAGGGGAGCGCCGCCGGAAACCTCGGCAAAGGCGGCGGCGGCCCGGTTGGCGACGGGGAGGTTCGTCGGCGCCTCTTTGCCCTTCACCCGGTTGCTCTTGAGCTTCCTGCGCAAAAAGAGGGTGAGGAGGCGCCGGCGGTACCGAAAGGAGACTTGATTGTCCAGGTGCTGCATGACCGTCAAGACGCTGATTCGCTTGTGCCAGTTTCGCGCCAGGACGATCTTCAGAAACCGCCACGGATGAATGAGGATCTTCCAGAGCGTGAGCAGCGCCCGGAGCCAGGGGCGGGAGTGATCGACCAGGGGGCCGAAATAGGGCCTCATGAAGGAGTACCCCTCGGGAAAACGGTTCTGGGTGATGTGGGTGTGGGCGTCCGGGTAGAAGTGGCTGGAGATGGTCGTGCCGTAGGTCAGGTCCTCTTTGGGGTCGGGGGACAGGATTCCGACAATCGCTTCGCTGTTGGTTCGCACCACGTTTCCCAGCTCGGAGGAGACCTTCGGCAGCGTTTTTGTCGCGTCTCTGCACCGGAAGAGCAACTCCAGGGTCCCCAGGACGCCCGCGGCGATCACCACCTTGTCGGCTCGGATTGGGCGGTAGGTCCTTATCTTCCAGGGATGGCGCATTTCGATGAGATACCCGCCCTCCGGCCGGGGAACGATGTTGACCGCCTTCCGATGGGGCAGGATCGTCGCCCCCAGGTGCTGCGCCAGATAGAGGTAGTTCTGGTCGAGGGAGTTCTTCGAGCCGTAGGTGCAACCGGTCAGGCACTCGCCGCAGAACCGGCATCCCACGCGCGAGGGGCCGACGCCCCCGAAGTAGGGGTCTTTGGCCGTCACCTTGGGTTCACCGAAGTAGATCCCGTTGGGGGTGGGGCCGAAGGTCGATTCGCTCCCCATGGCCTCGGCGGTCTGGCGCAGGAGGTCGTCCATCTTTGCAGAGCTGGGATTGTCCGTAACCCCGAGCATGGTGGACGCGGTCTCGTAGTGCGGAGCCAGCTCCTGTTTCCAGTCCACCCCGAGGGCACTCCAGGATGGATCCGCAAAGAACTCGTCCCGGGGGCGCAGCAGGACCGCCGCGTAGACCAGGCTTCCTCCACCCACCCCCACGCCTCCGAGGACCCCGACATGACGAAAGAGGGGCTGCATGAAGAACCCGCCCATGCGCAAACCGGGGGCCCACATCAGCTTTCGAACGTCGTGCGCGGCCTCCTCCATGTCCCCATGGGTCACAGCGCTCCCCTGTTCCACGACCGCCACACGGTACCCCTTCTCCGCGAGGCGGAGCGCTGATACGCTTCCGCCGAAACCGCTCCCAAGCACCACGTAGTCGTACTCCATCACCGATCTCCTCAAGACGGCCGTCCGGGCGCTGCTGTTCGTTTGGCTGTCCGAGTATCGAGCACCCTGGAACACCGGTCAAGCTGCGCCGCGCCGCAACGCAACAGCGCCGCACCGCCGCCGCGCAGCGCCGCACCGCGACGGCGCCGCACTGTCGGAGGGCCCTTTCTGGAAGGGTGCATTGTGCTTCCGGGCGGAACCGGGGATAATCCAGGGCGATGCCAAACGAGGAGGTCGACATGATCGGGCCGCTGGAAATCTGTGTGGAAGAGCTGTATCACGCACCGGAGGAGGCGGAGCGCTTTGTTCGCTGCGTGGCGCTGCCGGGAGGGGAGCCCGGGCTCGCGCTGGACCGCGAGGGTGAGGTGCAGTGGATGGTGGAGTCACCCGAAGCCTATGGGCTCTGGGTATCTGCGGACAATCAGCTGGTGCTGCTGCGAGGCGGAAGCGCGGGGCCCGTCGCGGTGGAGCGCGGCGGCCGATCCATGGAGGCCCCTTCTGGCCAGCCGGTGATTCTGCTCGACCAGGATGAGCTTCGGATCAACGGTCGACGCCTGCGGATCCACGTGCACGGCGAAACCGAGGCCGTGTACGAGCCGGAGCGACTGAGCGGCTCGGCCCTGGGGCGCCTGGTGCGCGCGGCCGCTGCCGCGGCCACCCTCGTCCTCGGGGGAGCCGCCGCCACCACGGCGGTGGCCCAGGGTGCCGGCTCGCCTGCGGTCACAGAGCAACGCGAAGCCATCGAGGTCCGCACGCGCCCGCCGTCGATGCCAGCGCGCCGACCGGTGGACTGCGCCGTCACCCGCCAGAAGGTCAACCGCGGGAAGAAGCTCCAGCTCCACGCCACCTGTCCGAATCGGCCGGGCCTCCGCGCGGGGCTCCACGGCACCCTCCTGGATCCCAAGACCATGCGTCCCCTCGACAAGGGGACGGTCATCATCAAGTCAGTCTCCGGGGGCAAGATCGTCGCCGAGGCGTCCTACCAGCGCAAGCGCGTCCGGGCCAAGGTCGTGCGGTTCTGGATCTATTAGGGATCGGAACGTTGTGCCGGCGGGCAGAACCGGAGATACTCCGGGGCGACGCCAACCGACGGAGGTTCCCATGATCAGGCCGCTGGAAATCTGTGTAGAAGAGCTGTATCACGCGCCGGAGGAGGAGGAGCGTTTTGTTCGCTGCGTGGCGCTGCCCGGGGGAGAGCCTGGGCTCGCCCTGGACCGCGAAGGGGCGGTGCAGTGGATGGTGGACAAGCCCGCGGCCTATGGGCTCTGGGTGTCGGCAGACAACCGATTGGTGCTGCTGCGAGGCGAGCGCGCGGGGCCCATCGAGGTGGAGCGCGGCGGTCGCTCCGTGTCGGCCCCCACTGGCCAGCCGGTGATTCTGCTCGACCAGGACGAGCTTCGGATCGACGGGCGCCGCCTGCGGATCCACGTGCACGGGGAGGCCGACGCGGTGTACGAGCCCGAGCGGCTGAGCGGCTCGGCCCTGGGGCGCCTGGTGCGGGCGGCCGCGGCCGCGGCCACCCTCGCCCTGGGGGCAGCCGCCGCGACCACAGCGGTGGCCCAGGGAGCCGGCTCACCTGCCCCGGAGCAACGAGAGGCCATCGAGGTTCGGCACCGTCCGCCCGCGCCGGTCAGACGCCGGCCCATGGACTGCAAGATCACCAGCCAGAAGGCCAAGCGGGGCGGGAAGCTCCAGATCCACGCGACCTGCCCGAGCTCGCGGGGGCTCTACGCCGGGCTCTACGGAGTTCTGCTGGATCCCAAAACCAACCAGCCCCTCAAGAACGGGTCGGTCACCGTCAAGTCCGTGAACGGGAGCAAGGTCATCGCAGAAGCGACCCAGCGCCAGCAACCCGCCCGGGCCAAGCTCCTTCGGTTCTGGACCCGCTGAGACAATGCCACCGAGGTTCCGGCTCCCCCAGAAACCCACCAAAGACTTTGAATTTATTACAGAAAACAGGGCCTGCATGCGGACCTCGCTGGATCAATTCCCGGAACAGACACCGGCAGATTCCGCCCCGGGGCTGGTTTGGGCAGCCACCATCAGCGGGCGCGGCACGAGCCATTTGCGGCGATGCCGGTAGAATCTTTGTTTTTCTTCTTGCGCGAATGCGGCCCGCGGTGTAATTAGTATGCGCACCGTATGAGACGGTGTGGGCGCTCGCACGTCCTGCGAGGCCTCAACGGAGAGGTCGAGAGCAGACCCAGAAGTCAGCGGTCAGTACCCAGAATTCAGAATCCAGTATCCCCCAAAGAAACAAACACAGTGCTGGTCCCGATATCGGGGTCGGTGACGAACCGAACTGTACACCCGAGTAGCAGCTCAGGTTCTCGAAAACGAACTCGGGTAGGAGAAGCAGAAATGAAACTTTATGTAGGCAACATGCCGTTCTCGATGGACGAAGGTCAGGTTCGCGAGCTCTTCGAGGAGCACGGCAGCGTGGACTCGGTGGCGATCATCACGGATCGCGAGACGGGCCGCCCCCGTGGCTTCGGGTTCGTGGAGATGTCGGACGACGAGGCCTGCCGCGCCGCGATGCAGGCCCTCGACGGCCACATGGTGGACGGCCGGAACCTCAAGGTGAACGAGGCCAAGCCCCGCAACACCGGTGGCGGCGGCGGCGGCGGCGGCCGTGGCGGCGGCGGCGGTCGCTGGTAGTCACGAGCACCCTCTGATCAGACACCCGACTCCCGACGACCGGGTCACCGGCCCTGTCGGGAGCCGGGCGCCTTTCTTTTCCCTTCCTTTGTTGCTGCGTGGGATCTTGGGCTCACTGGGCCAGGGAACCGACGAGCTCAGCGTTCGTCGGTGTTGTCGGGATCCGACTCACCCAGGTACAGCGACAGGCCCATCTGGGAGGACGCGCCGTAGATCTGGTCCAGCACTGCGCTGCAGCCGTTCTCGCCCTTCCAGAAGGGATAGCCCCCCAGGCGTCGGGCCAGGGCTCCGGAACCCCTGGGGATGCGCACTTCCCGGTGGAACTCCGGGTCGCGTCTCCCCTCGCGACCCGCCCAGAACAGGAGCGGATCCAGGGGCAGCGGCTCCTGCCGCGGCGGGCGGTCCTCGCCCTCGCCGCTGCCGGAGCCGGCGCTGGGGTCTACGCTGGAGCTGACCACCGCGTCCCTGACACGCGCCTGCACTTCGGCGCTGGTGGGGGGGGGCACGATGGCGGCGCGGGCCGCCGGCGTGCGTGCCAAAGCCTCCATGAGCTCCGCGCGGTCGAGGCCGCGCAGCCGGAAGAGCAGGAAGGGGTCGCGATCGATCTCCTCCCCCAGCGCGTAGAAAACAGCGGCCACGTGCTTGCAGGGGTTCGCCTGGTCGGGGCAGGAGCAGGCGGCCTTCAGGTCGCCCTGGCCGCTCGGGAACAGAGAGAGCTCCAGCCCTGTGAAGGCCTCCTCCGCACCTGGGGGGAACTCCCCGCGGAACAGGCCACCGCCGAGCTCGATGTCCTCGCCGAGGGCGCGGAGGACCTGCTTCCAGTCGGCCGCGGACAGCAGGCCGAAGTGCATCCGGACCAGATATGGGGCGTCCCGGGAGCCCTGCACCATGGCGGTGGCGGCTCCCTTTTCGAGCTCGAGCTCGATCACCCGCCCCTGGCGGGCGTAGGTGCGCCCGTGGCCCACCCGGCGGCCGACATGGATGCCGTCCAGGCTGCTTGACCACCGCCGCGCCCACCAGTTGCCCAGCTTGCGGGTTCGCCGGGGCCGACGGCTCGCCGCCTTGGCCTTCACCCTGGAGCGCGGCCGGCCCTTGCCGCCCTGGGCGGGGCGTTGCCCCTGACTCGAGGGCGGTTCGGCGCCGCCCTCGGGCTGCGCAGAGGTTGGGGCGCCCGCCTTGGGACGCCGGCGCGGGCGTCGGCGCCGTCGGCGTTTGTTGGCTTCCTCCCTCGGGTCAGGCTCGCTCCTGGCGGCCTGAACCGGACGCTGACCTTGGCCCTGACCTTGAGCCCCATCGGGGCGCGGGGCGTCGCCGTCCTGGCCTTGGGTAGAGGGCGGGTCGCCCGTCTTGGGGCGTCGGCGCGGGCGCCGCCGCCGTCGGCGTTTGTTTCCTTCGTCACTCATGTCAGTCCCGGATCGCGCCCTTCTCGAGCGCGAGCATGTGGTGGAGCTCGTCGTCGGAGAGCTCGGTGATCCAGCTCTCACCGCTCCCAACGATGTCGTCGGCGATGGAGCGCTTGCGCTCGATCATGGCGTCGATGCGCTCCTCCAGGGTGCCGGCGCACACGAACTTGTACACCTGCACCCGGCGCGTCTGACCGATGCGGAACGCCCGGTCTGTGGCCTGGTTCTCCACTGCCGGGTTCCACCATCGATCGAAGTGAAAGACGTGGTTCGCGGCGGTGAGGTTGAGCCCCGTGCCCCCGGCCTTGAGCGAGAGCACGAAGATGGGCGGAGCGTCGCCCTCGGATTGGAAGCGTGCCACCATGGTGTCGCGCCGGCGCTTCGGCGTTCCTCCGTGGAGGAAGAGCACCTCACGGCCGAGCTGAGCCTGAAGGTGCTCCCGGAGCAGGGTCCCCATCTTCGCGAACTGGGTGAAGAGCACACAGCGTCCGCCGCTGGCGAGGATCTCCTCGTTCATCTCGGTGAGCCGCGTCAGCTTGCCGGAGCGCCCTGTGAGCTTAGAGCCGTCTCCCAGGAAGTGCGCGGGGTGGTTGCAGACCTGCTTGAGCTTCGAGAGCGTCGCCAGGATGATCCCGTGGCGCGCGATGCCCACGGACTTCCGGATGGCCTCTTCGGCCTCCTCGACGATCTTCTCGTAGAGTCGGCCCTGCTCCGTGGTGAGGGCGCAGAAGACCTTCATCTCCAGCTTCTCGGGCAGGTCCGAGATGATCGACCGATCGGTCTTGAGGCGTCGGAGGATGAAGGGCGCGGTCATCTTCTGCAGGCGCTTCGAGGCCTCCCGGTCGCGGTGCGCCTGGATGGGCAGGAAGAAGGAGCGCTTGAACTCTTGTTCGGAGCCGAGGAAGCCGGGATTCAGGAAGTCCATGATCGACCACAGGTCCCCGACGTGGTTCTCCACGGGGGTGCCGGTCAGGGCGATGCGGTAGTCGGCGACCAGGGCGCGCACGGCGCGGGACTGCTTGGTGTCGGGGTTCTTGATGTTCTGGGCTTCGTCGAGGATCAGGCCCGCCCAGCGCTGCCCGGCGAGATCCTCCAGATCGCGCTGCAGCAGCGCGTAGCTGGTGAGCACGATGCCGTGGCGCTGGGCCTGCTGGAGGAAGTCCAGGCCCCGCGGTCTTCCCGGTCCGTGGTGTACGTAGCTGGTGAGCTCCGGCGTGAAGCGCTTGGCCTCGTGCTCCCAGTTCGACAGCACGGAGGTGGGGCAGACGATCAGGGCGGGGCGGTCCTCACCGCGCTCACGCTCCTGCTGCAGCAAAGCCAGGGTCTGGACGGTCTTTCCCAGGCCCATGTCGTCGGCGAGGCAGGCGCCGAAGCCCCAGGTGCCCAGGAAGTCGAGCCAGTCGTAGCCGCGCTCCTGGTAGGGGCGCAGCTGTCCCACGAAGTGCTCCGGGGTCTCGACGTAGTCGATCTGCGCCTTGTCCTGAAGCTGCGTGAGCAGCGCCTCCATCCAGCCGGTGGCCGCGACGCCGTCGAAGCGTATGCCTGCGGAGGTGTCTGCGCTGCCCAGGGCGAGGCGCACCAGCTCGCGGGCGGTGACAGAGCCTGCCTTGCGGTTGTTCCAGAAGCCGAGGGCCGCGTGGATCTCCTCGACGTCGGCTTCCACCCAGTGTCCGCGCACCGAGTGCAGTGGCTCTTTGAGCTGGGCCAGCTCGTCGAGGTCGCTCTTCGAAAGGGTGCGACCGCCCACGCAGATCTCCCACTCGAAATCCAG
>JBDRSE010000147.1:0-11074 GCA_043825095.1 bacterium | reverse complement strand
ATCTCCGGATAGTGGCCAACCAACGGTACGCGCCTACCCCCCCCCGCCACCCCGGGAACCGCGCGCCCGCGCCCGGAGCCCCCCCGACAGCTCAGGGGCGATGGCGCGCGACGTTGATGGCCCGGAGCCCCCCAGAAAGCTCAGGGGCGATGGCGCGCGACGTTGAGGGCCCGGGGCCCAAGAGCACGGTGGTGCGCGGCGTCCGTTGCATTCGTCCAAGGCACAGCGCTCCTTTGCCCCGGAGCGCGTAAGGCCTGGATTCGCTGTTTGTCCGAGGGGCGGGATCCCGGCTATGATGTCGCCCATGATTGCCATACGAGGAAAGCGTGCCAAACGGCTCCTGGTGCGGGGCGTGCATGTGCTCGACCCGCGTGACGGCTCGGTTCGGAAGCGTCAAGATCTGCTGCTGGAGCGGGGCCGCATCGAGGCCATCGGACCCGCTGGGGAGCTGAACCGTGACGGCGCGTTGGTGATCGATGCGACGGGATACCACGCGCTTCCGGGGTTGATCGACTGTCACCTGCACGTGTGCGGGGTCTATCTGCTCGATCCCCCGGGGCCGCGGGAGGCACCGGGGCTCCCGCGCCAGATGCTGAAGAACCTGCGGGCTCTGGCAGAGTCCGGCGTGACCACGGCTCGGGACATGGGCGCACCGCTCAAGCTGGCCCGGCTGTGGAGGCGACTCGCCCTGACCGGGCGCATCGTCTCACCGCGCATCCTGACGCCCGGGCCGGTGTTCACCGCGCCCGGTGGGTATCCGGCGTTCATCGAGGAGCTGCCCGCGCCCCTCGCCTTTGCCATCGGGCAGGTCAAGGTGGGCCTGCGGAGTCGTCAGGACGCCTTCCGGTGGGTGGATCGCCTCGCCGAACAGGGTGTGGATCACATCAAGGCGATCTACACCTCGGAGGACTACGACGACGCGCGGAGTCCGTTGCCGCGCCTGGCCGACGAGCTGGTGGTGGCGCTGTGTGAGCGCGCCCACCACCACAACCTGGCGCTGGCCGTTCATCACATCTGGAAAAAGGACCTCGGGCCACTGCTGCGGTTGCCCTTCGACTCCCTCGAGCACATCACCATCGATGGGGTCATGGAGCCCGAGCACCTGAAGCAGCTGCGGGAGCGCGACCTGCCGGTCACCACCACCTTCATGACCTACGGAATCATCGACTTCATCGACGAGTTGCTCGAGCTGATCGAGCGCCACGGGGAGCGGCTGTTCGAACCGGCCCAGCGGGCGCTGATCCGGCGCATGGTGGACGAGATCCGCTTTCGCACCTATGGCATCCCGGGCTTCGGCCGGGCCGTGATCGAAACCGGGATGCGGTACGGGCTCGAGAACCTACGGCGGCTGCGGGAAGCCGGCGTACGGGTCGTTGCGGGAACGGATTCCGGCGGCGCCATCACCCCCTGCGGTCAGATCGTCTGGGAGCTGCGGGCCTTCGTGCGCGGCGGCTGCACAGACCTCGAAGCGGTTCGCGCGGTCACCTCGGACGCGGCGGTGGCGGTGGGGCGGCCCGACCTGGGTGTGTTGGAGGTCGGACGAACGGCGGACGTGGTCCTGTGCCGCGGAAACCCGGCGCAGGATGTGCGCGCCCTGGAGCAGGTCGAGGTCGTGGTGCGGGACGGCCTGGTGCTCAAGAACCTCATTGGAACGGTGGAGGTGTAGAGGTGTAAGGGAAGGGGACCGTGTCGGTCGCGCGCAGGGGTGCGACGCGGCGCCGTGGGGCGGTGGACGAGGGATGACGTCAGGGGATGGTGACGGTCAGGGTGGCGGCTTTGCCGGGGAAGGGGGCGACGGTCAAACCCTGGAGCGTCTTGACGATGCAGGCGCCGGCAGCCTTGGCCGGCTTCTTGCCGCGGGAAACCGCCTTGGTGATGGTGCCCTGGCTCGCCAGGGTGACCTGGTACTGGTAGCCGACATTAGCTTTCTGGCCGCACCGGAGGAGCGCGGCGCGGGCTCCGTGAACCACGAGCTCGACGCCCCGCAGGTGTGGTGCACCGGCACTCGGCAGGGGCGCGCGGGTGTAGCGGGTCTTCTTCATGTAGGCGGTGAAGCGGCCGCTGTCCGTCCGGGCCAGCCCGGACTCACAGGCCAGGGCCCACTCCCAGTGCCAGCGGGCCTTGCGAACCGAATCGAGACAGAGCTCATAGCTGTTGGCTGCCTGCTCGATCAGCGACCCGGCCGCCTTGGCCATGTTCGTCCGGTAGGCGTCCTTGGCGGCGAAGGTGCGGAGGTTTCCAGGCATGGGCAGCGCCAACAGCGCGTCGCTGAGCCCCTCGAAGATCACGCCGGTGCGGGAGATCGCGCCGAGCGCCCAGTAGACGGACGCCCGCTGGTAGCCGCGCTGGCTGACCGACACCTGGGTGGCAACGTTCATGTACGCCTGGACGAGCGTGCCGGCGACTTTCACCTTGTCGGCGAGCCAGGCCTTGAGCTTGGCGGAAGACGCAGCGTACTTCTTGTGCTTGGGGTCGAGGAACAGCCCCTTGGGCAGCTTCAGCTGCAGGAATTCCTCGAGCTGGAACTCCGCGCGCATGAACTTGGCCCAGGCGGCATAGTGCCTGGCCCGCAGGCGACGTGCCTTGTAGCGAGTGTCGGATTTGGGAATCCGATCCAGCATTGCGCCGTCGGCCCAGAACTGCCACGCCTTGTCCAGGTGGTGCTTGGCCAGCTTCACGAGCTTGGCGTTCCGCTTCCGGAAGCGGACGCGCCGCTCGACGCCGTTGCGCGTCTTTTGGAACTGAATCTGCAGGCACAGCCCGACGACGCCGGGGATGGGGCAGGAGCGACGCCAGGCGTCGTCTCCCAGGGCCACATAGGCTGCCACGATGGTGTCGACGCCCACCTTCTCCGGGTCCTTGGCGATCATCTTGTTCAGTCCGTCGAGGTAGGTCTTGTGGACCTTGTTCACGTTGGCCTTGCCGCCCCCGAACTTCATCAAGAAGGTCGCCCGGTACGTCAGGTAGGGTTTCAGGGTCTTGGTAAGCCCCATCAGGGTCTTCTGCGCCGTCTTGTCTTTCAGCGCGCCCTTGATCAGGCCGAGCTCCTTGGTCGCCCAGGCAAGCAGCGGGGTGTCCCGATACTGCTTCGCAGCGCTCTGGATCCGCTGGAGCGAGCTCACCTCGAACCAGAGCGCCTTGATGATCTGCTCGCGCGCGCGGGTGGAAGGGTGGGCCACGCCGGTGGCGATGCGCTTGTACCAGGCGGGATCCCGCTTCACCAGGGAGGAGAACAGCGCATGGCGACTGTAGGTCCGGTGGGCGGTGTGGAACCCGTACACGATCTCGTTGTGCACCCGGGGGTCGGGGTGGTCGTACACGCTGAGCGCCAAGCCGTAGCTCCCCCAGAAGTCCAGGTTGCTGAACATGGCGAGGATGCGCGTGGTTACCTCGGCGTCGGAGAACATCGGCTTGAGCACCGAACGCGCGGCGTCGCGGACGTCCTGCCGCCAGGTGGCCAGGGCCGGCACCAGCGCCAGCTTGGACTCGCGCGTCCCCAGGCTCGCCAGGAGCTTCACGGCCCGCAGCTTGGCCTGATCGCTTCCACGGGTCATGACGTGCGTGAGGATCCGGATGCGCTCATTCCCCATCTTGGCGACCACCAGGGCGGCGCGGCTGCCCATGGGGTCGGCCTCTCCCATCGCGCGAATCAGCGCGCCAACGGCCGGCTTGCCGAGCTTGAGAATCAGCGCCTCGATCCGCTGCACGTATTCGGCGGGTGCGCCCTTGAGCTCTGCCACCAGATAAGACGAGGCGGCGGGCTGCTGGACCAGTGCCTCCTCCGCCGCAGTCCGCACGCCGGCGTCGGCATCCTTGAGCGTGACGACCAGCGCCTGGAGCGCCCGCGGTGAGCTCAGCTTGGCCACCTCCGCCACGGCGGACCTTCGTACGGCAGGGTCGGCGTCCGCCAGCTTCTGCCAAACGGTTTGGCCTTTGTCAGGGGGCGTGCGCCGGCTGTCGCCCGGCGTCGTGCCCTTGGACTTTGGTGATGGGCCGCAGCCGATGGAGCTGAGCGCCGCAGCCACCCCCACCACGAATGTGAGCCATGTAAACCTCTTCATTGGGTTCCTCCTCTTATCTTCGGTCTGGTGATCCCACCACGGCCGATATTGCCACTTTGAAGCGCCGCTGTCAGCACTGCATTCTTCCTGTGATTTCAGAGGGGTACTCGCTCCTCTGGAGGATGCGGACTCTCGGACCGACCCTCGGCGGGCCTTCCGGTTGCCGCCATTGTGTTCCCTGGCCGGTCCCTCTATGCTGAGGGTTGGGCGTGCAACAAACGGTACCGGAGGGTAGCCATGAGACCAATCGCGATTCTGTTGACCGTGCTGGCGCTCTGTTGTCCGGCCTGCGGCGACGACGACGGAGCAGCGGATTCCTCCGTTGTCGACGCTGCGCAGGGCGTGGACGCCGCGTGGGACGACAGCACCGTCCCTGCCGATGCGGACACCACCGACGCGGGCCAACCCGGAGACTGTCCCGCGGCCGATCTCGGGGTGCGGCTGGGGCGCGATCGGCTGCTCATCGGCGGCTCCATGAGCGACACCGCGTTCGGTGGGGCGCCCTTCGACATTCGATATCACTACGTGGCCGGAAACGTGCCGGAGAGCGGACCCTGTGACAGCTGCGCCACGGGGTGCAGTGTGCAGGGCACGTCCTGCGCGGGGGGGGCGTGCCCGTGGTGGGGCTGCTGGCAGTGGGATCAGCTCCCGCCGGGGCGCTTCGTGGCGGACTTCGTGTCCGGAACCCACGCCGCGGGCGCGGTGCCGATGATCACCTACTACATCTGGTACTCAGTTGCCGGAGACGTGGAGGGCGCGCCGGAGATCGCAGCGCTCACGGACGGGGCGCGGGTAACCGCTTTTCTGGCGGACTTCCGGTTTCTCTGCCAGACCATGAACGAGCCGCCGGCGCCCACCGCCGTGCTGCACGTCGAGCCGGACCTCTGGGGTTACGGTCATCAGGTGAACGACGACCCGGAGCAGATCCCCGTGTCTCTGGCCGCCGCCGGGGCGTCGGAGTGTGCCTCTTACCCGGACACCCTCGGAGGGCTGACCCGGTGCTTGGTGGCCATCGCCCGGGCCGAGGCGCCGAACGTGCTGGTCGGGCTGCACGCCTCGGCGTGGGGGGCCGGGGCGGACGCGCTCAACAACTCCGATCCGGGGTTCGATGCGACCACGCACGCGCAGGCCACGGCGGCCTATCTGATCGCGCTGGGCGCGGCGGACACCGACCTGGTGGTGGTGGAGATGAGCGATCGCGACGCGGGCTTCAACGGCCGCTGGTGGGACGTCACCAACGCCACGCTGCCGAGCTTTCGCCAGGCCGTAGACTGGGTCGCCGACCTGGGAGACGCGCTGTCGTTGGCGCCCCTGTGGTGGCAGGTGCCCTACGGCCACATGGCCCTGGAAGATCAGTGCGATCGCTACACGGACAACCGGGTCGACTACATCTTCGATCACGCGGACGAAATCGCCGCCGGTGGTGCCATTGGTGTCGCCTTCGGCGCCGGCGCCTCCTGCATGACCACTCCCGACACCGACGACGGCCACTTCGTCCAACGCGCCGCCGACTATTTCCAGAACGCCCGGCCGCCCCTCTGCGGCCAGTAGAACCCCTGCCTCCGGTCGCCATCCTCGAGGCCGCTGATGGAATCTGGGCGCAGCTCGACCCCGACTTCGCCCGGCCAACAGGAGCTGTTTTGACGCTATTTGGAGTCCCGTTCGGTGAGCTCGTTCAGGAGCTTCTTGACCGCGTCGCGCTCGGCGTCGTTGGTGGGCTCGAAGGCCACACCCATCCCGCAGAAGTCATCGTCCATCTGGACCCACGCGACCCGGGCAGGGACACGGAGTAGCCGCTCGGCCGTTTCGGCCGGGCCCAGCACCACCACGAGGGAGCGGCCCTGCTCCGGTGGCGTGAGGGTGCGAATCTTCAGCCCCCCGGGCCCGACATCTCCGGTGGCGCTCCAGATCACGTCGTCCGAGCCGAGCTCCTGCCAGTCCACCGTCACCTCGAGCGGGGTGCGCTCGTGCTTGCGTTTCTCGTTGTCCGACATTGGCCTTCCTCATTCAACGGCAAGCTGCAGTATAGTGGGCTTTGTCGCGAATGACCACTGGGCGAAATCACATAACTCCGGACGCCCTCGAGGCGGCGATTCGGGACGGTACACCGGCCCTGGTGCTGGTGGAGCCCAGCCTGCTGCGGCGGGTGGTGCGCCGCCACCGGGGCGTCGCCGGAGCAGGGCTGTGGTGCCCGCACGCCACGCGCTACTGGTTGTCGATGGGGGAGCTGCGAAGGCTCGCGCCCGAGGAGCTGGGGGCCTTGCCCGGAGCCGACGCCGGCGGTGTGCTGCTCCTCGCTCGGCCCGACGCCGACGAGCTGTTGGCCCAGTCCCCGGACGAGGCGCTGCTGGCGGTTTGGCGGGCCCGCTTTCACCTGCGGGTGCACTGGGAGCTCGAGGGCCGTCGCGCCGTGGGCGCGCTCACCCCGGCCGTGGTCCGGGAGCGGATTCACCGGCTCGGCCAGGTCGAGTACGACGAGGTCCGCGCAGTGCTCCGGGACCAGCAGCTCCTGCTGCCGGCCCGGGCGGGTGAAGGCGCTGATCACGTCAGCTACGCCGAGCTCGTCGCGGTCTATCTGGAGCTGCGTCACTTCGAGCCGGCCCGCCTCGGAGCCTGGTTTCCCTCCCTGGGCCACCGCCGGGCTGAGATCGAAGAGCTCCTGGCCGCGGGGCTCGACGTGGAGCTGCTGCTCACCGAGACGCGGCCGGCGGGCTGCCCGGATCCGGCCACGCCCCAGGCAGAGGCCGCGCTCGGCGCTGAGCTCCTCTCACCGCCGGTGACCGCGCCCCCCGGCCGGGCCGCGGCACGGTTGCTGCTGCGTCGGGCGCGAGTCGCGCAGCGACGCGGAAACAGCGCGCAGGCGGCGCGTCTGTCTCTCCGCGCGGCGCAGTGCGCCGATCCGCGGCTCGCCGCAGAGGCGGGGGCACTGACCGAGGACGCCCTCGACGGCCTTGCCGCGAGGCTGGCCGAGCTCGTCGCCGCGGACTCCACGACCGCGCAGTGGCGGACAGCGCTCCGGCCCCTGCTGGCGCGGACCGCCGCCGGGTACGCGCGGGCCGAGGCGCGCTTGCTCTACGATCTGCAAAAGGCGTGCGCCGAGGCCGTGCTGCCCTATCGCGTGGACCTGGTGGAGTGGGTGCTCTCCCTGGGCAGGCGACCCGTGCGGAGGCCGCTGCGGCATGTCCCGGTGGTGCGGGCGCATCGGCACGTGCAGGTGGCCCGGCGTCGGCTGGCAAATGTCAGCCTGTCGCGCGCGGACCGGGAGCCGCTCGCGACCCTTCTGGACCGGGCGGCGCGCAATCTGGAGCACCGGCTGCGGGAGACAATCCGGCCTGTCCTCGAGCAGGGGCTGCAGTCAGCGGCGCTCGAGGCCCGCAGCGTGGTCGAGGGCGTCGCCCGGGCCAAGATGGTCGAGGAGCTGCTCGACCGTCTGGTGGAACGGGGGTTTCTCAGCATGTCCGAGCTGCGGGACGCTGTCGCCCGCAACGCGGCCAAGCTCCCCGATCTGTCCGGGCCCGGTGAGCTCCTCCGCGGCGATGGGCTGCTGCGGCTGGACCACGCCTTGGCCGCCCCGCTCGAGGGCGTGTACCGCCGCGGAGAGGGCTATTTGCGCTGGTTGCAGCGACTCAGCTCCCTGGTGTTCGGAACCTCCACGGGTAGGTTCCTGACCCGTTTCGTGCTGCTCCCTGCGGGGGGCGCTTTTGTGGCGCTCGAGGGGCTGCAGCACCTCCTGGGGCCGATCCTGGGGCGACTCGCCGGGGTGCAGGTTCGCCTCGCGACCTGGCCCGCGATGCTGGCGCTGGCGGTGCTGCTGCTCGGCGTGATCAACGTGCCGGCGGTGCGCCGGATCGTGTTCGGGGCGGCGCGCGGCGCGTGGCGGGCGCTGACGTGGCTGGGGATTGGATTGCCGCGCACTGTGCTCGCGCTCCCGGCGGTCCGGAGCGTGTTGGACAGCAACGTCTGGCGTCTGCTCCTGGCGTATCTGCTCAAGCCCGCGCTCTTGGCGGCGCCCTTTGCGGCCCCCCTGGTGCTGCTGCACGCTGCGCCCTGGGCCGCGTGGACCGGCGCCCTGGCGTGCCTGTGCGGCATGAGCCTGCTGCGGAACTCCCGGCTCGGACAGCGGCTGGAGGAGCGCGCGTTGGAAGGGCTGCTGCGGGGCTGGCGACGGGTCCGGAACCAGATCCTACCCGGGCTGGTGCGTTTCATCCTGTGGCTCTTCGACTGGCTGCTGGTGCAGGTGGAGCGGCTGCTCTACCGCGTGGACGAGTGGCTCCGGTACCGGCCGGGCGACTCGGCGCTCGGCGTGGTGGTCAAGCCCGTGCTCGGGCTTTGCTGGTTCGCGATCACGTACGTGCTCCGGATCTACGTCAACCTGCTCATCGAGCCCCAGGTCAACCCGGTCAAGCACTTTCCGGTGGTCACGGTCTCCCACAAGATCATCCTCCCCATGACCTTCACCATCACCGAGATCGTGCGGGTGCCCCTGGCGCCCCTCGGGAGTGTGCTGGCCAACACCATCGCCGTCGCCACGGTGTTTCTGCTGCCGGGCGTGTTTGGCTTTCTCGTGTGGGAGCTCAAGGAGAACTGGCGCCTCTACCGGGCCAATCGCCCGCCGGACCTGCGGCCCGCGGTGGTGGGGTCCCACGGGGAAACCGTCGCGCGGCTGGTGCGCCCCGGATTTCATTCGGGGACGCTGCCCAAGCTCTACTCTCGGCTGCGCCGCGCGCAGCGGTCCCTGGCCGGGGGGCGGAGGCGGGCCGCTCACCGCACCGCCGAGGGGCTGCATCACGTGGAGGAGGGGGTGCGCCGGTTCGTAGATCGTGACCTGCTGCGGCTGCTTTGCACCAGCCCTGCCTGGGCGAACGAACCGCTGCACATCGCCGGCGTGCAGCTGACCTCGAACCGGATCATTGTTCGACTCGCGAGGGGTCGGCTGAGCGAGGAGCCGCTCTGCGACGTGGCGTTCGACGAGCAGTCGGGCTGGCTCGTGGCCGGCCTGAGCGATCGAGGGGGGCTGGCGGGGCTGTCGGGCGAGCAGCGGGGCGCGCTCCGCACGGCAGTGGCCGGGCTGTACAAGCTGGCCGGGGTGGACCTCGTCCGCCAACAGCTCGAGGCGGTGCTGCCGGGGTCGCCCCCCTATGACGTGGCGGACGAGGGTATGGTCGTCTGGCCCGGCGGGTATCAGAACGAGGTCCTGTATGCGCTGGGCGACGGCGCGGAGCTCGTCCCGGCGCAGCGGCTCGGCACCGGTGCGGCCGCCCTGCCGACGCTCACTCGGGAGCAGCTCTTCTTCCGGGAGCATCCCTTTGGGTGGACGTGCTACGAGGCCGCCTGGGAGGCGGGCGGTCTCCCGGTCGAGCCCGTGCTCCCCGGAGTGACGCTCCTGCCGGGGCCTGGTGGGCGAACGTGATATAGTTCCCCTGACTGCCGATCATGTCAGAGCGATCGAAGAAAACGCCGGATCCGAAGAAGGCGCCGGAGACAGGCCTGGAGGAGACGCTCCAGCCGCACTCCGGGACCGCAGGGATGCCCTCCGGGGCGGGCGTGCAGCCCACGCTGCCGGCCACGGCGCACGAGGCGGCGTACGTCGCGGCCCAGGTCACGCTGCCGGCGACCTCGGACGCCAAGCGGGCCGATGCGGGGCTGCAGACGACCCTGCCGGCGGTGTCTTTCACCGGCCCGAACGGTGAGGACGTCGGCGCCTCGGCGACGTTGCCCGTGCCCAGGGGCGCGACGCGGCGGCCGGCGGCATCCATTGACCCTCTCGAGCAGACGCTCCAGGTGTACGCTCCCGAGCAGATCGAGGATCCCCTGGCCAAGCTGCTCGGCGTGGCCGACGGGGTCATCAACCCGCGCGCCGGCCCACGACCCCGGGTGACCGATATCGGGCCCGCGGACCCGGCGGAACGGTACGAGATCCGGGAGGAGGTGGGCCGCGGCGGGATCGGCCGGGTGGTGCTGGCCTTCGATCCCAGGCTCGGCCGCGAGGTGGCGCTCAAGGAGCTGTTGCCGCGGTTCGCCTCCGGCAAGTCCGTGGGCGGCGCGGTCAGCGAGACGTCGGCCTCTCGCAACCCGGCCGAGGTGCGCTTCCTGGACGAGGCCCGGATCACGGCGCAGCTCGAGCATCCGGGCATCGTGCCGGTGCACGAGCTCGGGCAGAGGAGCGACGGCAGCATCTACTACGCCATGCGGCTGGTCCGTGGGCGCACGATGTCCAAGGACCTCAAGGGGCGGCCGCTGCTCGACCGGATGGAGCTGCTGCCCAACTACCTCGAGCTCTGTCACGCCATCGCCTACGCCCACAGCCGCGGCGTGGTGCACCGGGACCTCAAGCCGGACAACGTGATGCTCGGCGAGTTCGGCGAGACCGTGGTGCTGGACTGGGGGCTCGCCAAGGCGCAGGGCAAAAAGGACCGCCGGATGGAGGTGCTCGTCGAGGAGATGGAGCAGCTCCGGAAGAGCTCGGGCTCGGAGACGGTCATGGGTGCGCCCATGGGCACGCCTTCCTACATGCCGCCCGAGCAGGCCCGCGGGGAGCTCGACGCAATCGACGAGCGCTCCGACGTGTACTCCCTGGGCGCGATCCTCTACGAGATCCTCACCGGGCGCCCGCCCCACGTGGGCACCTCGGCCTTGGACGTGCTGCACAAGGTGGAGGCCGAGGAGATCAAGTCGCCGGATCGGCTGGAGCCCGACGCCCCGCCGGAGCTGGCAGCCATCTGCATGCACGCGCTGCGGCGGGAGCGCGCCCAGCGCTACGAGAGCGCCAAGGAGCTCGCCGACGACGTGCGACGGTTCCAGGTGGGCGGGCTCGTGCGGGCCCACACGTACACGGCGTGGGAGCTTTGGCGACGCTGGTTGCGGCGGCACCGTACGGCCCTCGCCGTGGTGGGCACCATGCTCACCCTCGCCGCCGGGGTGTGGTGGTATCGCGGCTTCGCCGAGGAGCGGACGCGGTCGCGCGCCGAGCGGCAGCGTCGGACGCAGGTGCTCGCCGAGGTGGAGAAGATCCT
>JBDRSE010000146.1:0-2728 GCA_043825095.1 bacterium | reverse complement strand
GGTCCCATCGTAGGAGTCCCGGCGCGCCCCTCGGGGTGACGCTGCCGCTCCAAGGCATCAAAATTCACCCGTAATCTCTACCCCTTACCCGCCAGGCTCTCTTCCTTGATCACCGGCGAGAGCATCGTGGGCAGATACTTTGCCTTTCGACGGGGTCTACCCCGAGCCCGGCGGACCCACCAGCAGCAGGTTGTGCCCGCCCGCGGCCGCCACCTCCAGCGCGCGCTTGGCGCTCTCCTGCCCGCGCACGTCGCACAGGTCGAGCAGCTCGCCCTCGGGCGGCGGAGCCACTGAAGCCGGTCGCGCCAGCGCCAGCTCGCTCGCGCCGCCGAGGAAGTGCACTGCGTCAGTCAGGTGACGCGCCACCCGCACCTCGACGCCCGAGACCACCGCCGCCTCGGCGCCATTGTCCACGGGCAGGATCAGCCCGGTCAGTCCGGCGTCGCGCGCGGCCACGGCGATGGGCAGCGCCCCGCGCACCGGCTTGAGCTCGCCGGAGAGCGACAGCTCGCCGACCAGCAGGTACTCGGACAGCCGCTGCGTCTCCAGCGTGGCGTTGGCCGCCATGATCCCCACCGCGATCGGCAGGTCAAAGGCTGCCCCCTCCTTGCGGATCCCGGCGGGCGCCAGGTTGACCGTGATCTTGCGCGTGGGATAGTCGAAGTCCGAGTTGAGGATCGCGGACTTGACGCGCACGCGCGACTCCTTGACCGCACCCTCGGCCAGGCCCACCGTGGCGAACTGGGGCAGGCCGCGAAAGCTGTCGACCTCCACGCCGACCAGGTACGCGTCCACGCCGAGCAGGGCTCCCGAGATGACTCGAGCGAGCATCACTACACCTCCGCGGGGAGTGCAGTGCACGCGGCGTGCCGGATCCGTGCGTGAGGAATCTCGGGGTGTTACGGCGGTGACAGAGATTGAATGCGTCCGGAAGCCGGACCCGGCGTCCGGGATCCGGACGATCGAGAAAAAAACGACGCTGATCTCGGAAAAGCAGGCAACAGATCGTCCCTTGCTGCCGAGTATACCTTTGAAGAGAGGAGGAATCTCAGGCAGCATGTCCAGGCCGCGCCAGATCGTCCCCGGCACGACCGTCCTGGTCACACGGAGATGTACGCAGCGGCAGTTCCTGCTCAGACCCTCGCGGCGCGTCAGCCAGGTTTTTCTCTACTGCCTGGCTCACGCCGCCGCCGAGTATGGGATCATGGTCCACGCCTTCACCGTGCTCTCGAATCACTTCCATCTCGTGCTCACGGACCCGCACGGCAGGCTCCCCGAGTTCATGCACTGGCTCGACGGGTACGTGGCCAGGGCGCTCAACGCGCATCACGGACGGTGGGAGAACTTCTGGGCTCCGGGATCTTACAGCCACGTCGTCCTCGAGACGCCGGACGACGTCCTCGACAAGATGGTCTACACTTTGGTCAATCCGGTCGCTGCCGGGCTCGTGCCCCGAGCCGCAAAGTGGCCCGGCCTGACCAGCGTCAAGCACCACATCGGTGACACGATCACGATCGAGCGTCCCGAGATCTTCTTTCGCCCCGACGGGCCCATGCCCGTGGATGCCGAGCTCGAGCTGATCAGGCCGCCCGGCTTCGAGAAGACCACGGACGGGAAGTTCGAGGAGCTGCTGCTCGAGCAGCTCGCGCGGAAGGAGGACGAGGTCAGGACCCGGTTCAAGCTCGAGGGGAGAAGGTTCGCCGGAGTCCACGCCATCCGCAAGATCAAGCCCTTCGACTCGCCCGCCTCCCGCGAGCCCCGCAGGAGGCTCAATCCACGCATCGCTTGCAAGGACACCGGACTGCGCATCGCAGCCATCGAGCGCCTCAAGGCATTCCAGAACGACTACCGGGAGGCCTTCAGGAAGTGGAAAGCAGGTAACCGCCGCGTCGTCTTCCCCTACGGTACGTACCAGCTCCGCGTGCAGGCCGCTGTCAGGTGCAGGGACCCGTGAGCAAGACCACATGAGTCCATTCGGCGGTCGGCAACAAGCTGATCACCGCACCGGTCCGTCCGCCTCTCGATCTTGGCCGAATCCGACCCCGTGATCGACGCCGATCTATCACCACGATCGCAGCAGTGCCGATCAGCACCAGCCCGCGTGCCGCGAGCGGTGCCCGTCACAAGGAATCAACCTGGGTCTGGATTCTCGACGTTCGGGTGGAGGCGTGGGACCTGGTCGACGACATGCCCCTGGATGCCCTGGTCGGCTTCAACTCGACCAACCTGGATCGGCTGGGCGAGTGGATCTCGGGCTACTCCTCTGTTGACCTGGGCCTGCCGCCGCCGTCCGAGGATGGCTGTGGGTGTGGCTCGACGCGATCCGGGGCAGGATCTCGGACGACCGGCCTGGCGGTTCTGGTGGCGCTCTGTGCAGCGATTGTGTTTCTGCGTCGGCGTAGCCAGCGGTGAGGACGAGGCGACCGGGTGACCTCGGGCTAGAAACCAACTCGTGCTTCGCAGACGACTCGTCCATGCCCATCTGAATCACCCCGCTGTGCGGGTCCCCATCGACGGAGTCCCGCCGCGCCCAATCGGGAGTGACGCCGCCGCTCCAAGGAATTGAGATTGAGATTCACCCGTAATCCCAGCCCTTTACCCACCAGGCTCTCCTCGAAGCTCACCGGCGAGAGCACCGTGGGCAGGGTAAATTGCCGGGAGGTGGGCGGGGTGGACCGGGTGAGCCCACATCCGCCTCGCCACGTTGGACCCCACCGCCCGCTCGCGG
>JBDRSE010000145.1:0-26693 GCA_043825095.1 bacterium | reverse complement strand
TGGAACATGGCCCGGCAGGTGGACGCGGTCTGCAATGAGCTCGGGATCAAGATCCCGGTGGCGATCCACGCCGATCACTACGGCCTCAAGTCACCGGCGGACGTCGGACCGGCCACGGTGGAGATCCCCACGCTCTTCGAGCACGGCGTGACCTCCATCGCCATCGACGCCTCGCACCAGCCTGATGACCAGAACCTCCTCGCCACCCTGGAGCTGGCGCCCCTGCTGCCGAGCTGGGCCTCCATCGAAACCGAGGTCGGGGAGATCAAGGGCGAGGGCGGCCTCTCCACGGCACAGGAGGCGCTCTTCCTGATCAAGGGGCTGAACGCCCACGGCGTGTTCCCCAACTGGATCGCGCTCAACAACGGCTCCTCCCACGGCCTCGAGGCCACCGGCGCCGGCATCCAGGTGGCGCTCACCGCGTCGATCCACGAGGCGCTCACGCCGTACAAGGTCAACGGCGCCCAGCACGGCACGTCCGGCAACTCCACGGAGCGGCTGCGGGAGATCGCGTCCCAAACCCGCACCACCAAGGCCAACGTCGCCACCGCGCTCCAGATGTGCTCCTGGGGCGTAGAGGTCAACGACTACGGCAACGCGCAGCTCGACGACAACGGCAACCTCATCAAGGTCGCGGGCGAGGGCATGTCCGAGGAGCTCTGGGCCGAGATGTGCGGCTACGCCGCAAAACAGGGCTGGAAGAGCGGCGACTTCAAGAAGCTCAACCTGCCCTTCGAGCCCAAGATCCTCGGCCAGCCCGCCGCCGTGCGCGAGCGCATGACCGGCCGGGTGGAGGACTTCGTGTACAACCTGCTGACCAAGGTGTTCAACGCCCAGGACACGGCAGGCATCGCCACCGACCTCATCTGCGAAGCGGGCGGTCCGGACCTCGGCCCCAAAGCCGAGCGCATCGAGGATCCCGCCGAGTGGACCCGGGAAAAGATCATCGAGCGCGCCAAGTCCATCGAGTCCAGCGACGGACCCGTGGGCGACTTCGACGACTGAGCGCCAACAGGATTCCCGTCTGCTGAGTCCCCATTCCTGCCCGTCGCCATCCCTCGCTTCCGATTCGTATTCCTCTGTGAGACAATAGAGCGGTCCCAATTGGATGTGCACTTCGGGTTCCTAGCGCCGCGGCGCGACGGCCCGAGACCGAGGAGTCCGCATGAGCGTACGATATGCCTATGGATTGTCCGTGCTGATCGCCGTCTCGTTGACCGGGGCCTGCAAAGGGAGCGGGATCGGGTCCACGGGAAACGGCAACAACAACGTCAACGACAATGGGAACGAAAACACCAACGGGAACAACAACGCTGCTGTCTGCGGCAACGACGTGGTGGAAGTGGGCGAGGAGTGTGACGGGAGCGAGCTGAGCGGCGAGTCCTGCGCAGCGCTGGGATACTCCGGCGGGCAGCTTCGGTGCGCGGTGGAGTGTACGTTCAACACGGACCAGTGCGAAATCCCGCCCAACTGTGGCAACGGGCTGGTGGACCCCAGCGAGGAGTGCGACGGCAACAACCTGGGCGGACAGACCTGCGCCGGGCTGGGATACAGCGACGGGGTCCTGGCCTGCCTCGAGCAGTGCCGCTTCGACACGTCCGGCTGCGAATCTGCGGCGGTCTGCGGCGACGGCCTGGCCGAGCTGCCCGAGGAGTGCGACGGCGCCGACCTGCGGGGCGCCTCCTGCGCGTCCTTGGGCCACCTGGGGGGGGACCTGAGCTGCACCACGAGCTGCAGCTACGACGAGTCGGGCTGCGAGAACGAAGTCTGCGGAAACGGCATCGCCGAGGGCAGCGAAGACTGTGACGGCGCCGACCTCGCGAACACAGACTGCGTCGACCTCGGCTATCTCGGGGGTACGCTCACTTGCGCCGCGAGCTGCAGCTTCGACGAAACGGGCTGTGCCGCCGAGGTCTGCGGCAACGGCATCGCCGAGGGCACAGAGGACTGCGACCTCGGCGACCTGAACAACACGGACTGCTTCGACCTCGGCTACGCAGGCGGAATCCTCGCCTGCGACACGAGCTGCAGCTTCGACGAAACAGGGTGCGTCACCGAGTTCTGTGGGAACCACGTGGCCGAGGGCAGCGAGGAGTGCGACCTCGGCGACCTGAACAATACGGACTGCACGGATCTCGGCTACGCCGGCGGGACCCTCGCCTGCGACGTCAGCTGCCACTTCAACGAAACCGGCTGCCTCTCCCAGATCTGCGGCAACGGGGCCGTGGAGGGCAGCGAGGCCTGCGACGGCGCGAACCTGAACGGCGCGACGTGCCAGTCCCTGGGCTTTACGAACCCAACGGGGAGCCTGGCGTGCACGGCCGCCTGCTCTTTCGAGCTCGCCGGCTGCGGCTCGAGCTGCACCGCCGCGGAGATCGCGAACACGCACTACGGCTGTGAGTTCTTCGCCGTGGACCTCCCGCGCTACGTGGGCATGTCGACGAATCAGTACGTCATTTCCATGCTGAACCCGTCCTCCTCGCAGTCAGCCGCGGTCACCATCGCTGACGCCAACGGCGTATCGATCGCGACCTACACGGTGCCGGCCGGTGGAGAGCAAACCTACATCGATTCAACCCGCACACGGGCGGTGCCGGGTGCCGGTGTGCACCCCAACGCGCTGCACATCACGTCCACTCAGCCCATCGCGGTGTCCCAGTGGAACGAGCTCGGAACCAACGTCGCCTCCACGGACAACTCCCTGCTGCTGCCGGTGCATGGCCTGGCGCGGCGCTACTACGTGATGGACTACGACGCCCGGGTGGATGACGACGCCTGGGTGGCGGTGGTAGGCGTCACGAACAACACCACGGTGACCCTGTTCCCGACCACCGCCGTGACCGGCCAGACCACGGCAGTGATCAACGCCCACGACGTCATGGTGATCACCGCTGCGGCGATCGGCACGAGCCTGACCGGAACCCGGGTCGAGGCGGATCAGCACGTGGCCGTGTTCGGCGGAAATCTCTGTGCGAACGTGCCCACCGGAAACTCCTACTGCGACCACATCGAAGAACAGCTCCTGCCGCGCCAGGCGCTGGGCACCGAGTACCTCGTGGGCAAGAGCGCCCCCCGCACGGGCTGTAATCTCGACGATCAGCTGCGCGTGCTCGCCGACGCCGACAACACCATGGTCACCTTCGATCCTCCGGTCGCCGGACCGTGGTTCCTCAACGCCGGCAACTGGAACGAAACCGCCATCGGTGAAGCGGTGCGCATCACGGCCAACCATCCCATCATGGTCGGCTCCTACCTCGTCGGCACCGGGGGGTGGGGAAACTGCAACAGCGAAGGGGATCCTGCGTTCATGATCCACGCGCCGGTGGCCCAGTACACCGACGAGTTCACCGTGGCGTTCCCGAGCCTGTTCACCGACAAGTACCTGTCCATCCTCGCCCCGGCCGGCGCCCAGGTGACCGTCGACAGCGTGGCGGTCTCCCTGGCGGCCACGATGATCGGCTCCACCACGTGGACCGTCACCCAGCATCCCGTCACGTCCGGCTACCACCACATCGTGTCTCAACAGGCGATCTCGGTCACGGCCTACAGCTACGAAGGAGGCGCCTCACCGGCGTATCTCTCCCACGGCTCCATCGCCGGGCTGCGCCTGGACGCCATCAATCCCGTGGAATAGGGAATAGGGGTTGCTGACGGCACAGCGCCCCCGCACGCAGCGCGGGCTACCCCTTGAGGGGACGGGAGGGGAGTCTTCCGCCGCGGAGCGGCGGATCTGTCGCTCTGGTTTCGGCACCGAGCAAGGCTGGGCACCCTTCCGGAGATCGATCCGCCACTTCGTGGCTCACTTCTCCCCCTCCGCCCCCTCCGGGGGAACCTCGCTGCGCTCGGTAGGTGCCGCAAATAGCACCCCCGTGAACACATACAAAAAACCTAAAGTCCGCCTCCTTTGGGTCGGCGGAGGGTGGCGAAGCGGCGCTTGCCGTACTGCACGAGGGTGTCGTCTGCGCCGTCGTAGGAGGCGAAGGGGTCCTGGACCTGCTCCCCGGCCACGCGGAAGCCGCCGCCCTTGATGAGGCGCCGGACCTCGCCCTTGGAGCTCAGCAGGCCGAGGGCCACCAGGAGCCCGGCCCACTGGGCGTCCTCGGCCAGGAGCGCGTCCGACACCTCGATCTCGGGGATGTCGTCGGGCAGCTTCTTCTGGCGGATGTGCGACTCGAACCACGCTCGCTCGGCGTCCCCCACCTCGGGCCCGTGGTACTGGGAAACCACATGGTGGGCGATCTCCTCCTTGATCTCGATGGGGTTCTTCGCGCTCTCCTCGTAGGCGTGGCGAAGCTGCTGGTTACAGTGCGTGTCCATGAGCATACAGGCCAGATCCAGGTAGGGCAGGATCTGCTCGTCGGAGATGCGCATCAGCTTGCCGAACATGTCCCGGGGAGTGTCCTGGATGTTGACGCTGTTGCCATAGGACTTGCTCATCTTGCGGCCGTCGGTGCCCGCCAGCAGCGGCAGGGTGATCATCACGTGGGGCTCCTGCCCCCGCCCCTGCTGGATGGCCCGTCCCGCGAGCAGGTTGAAGTGCTGATCGTATCCCCCCACCTGCACGTCGCAGTCCAGGGCAAAGGCGTCGTACCCCTGCATCAGGGGGTAGAGCGTCTCGTGGAAGCGCAACGGCTTACCCGCCTCCATACGCTCCTGGAACTCCCGTCGGGCGATGATCTGCTTGAGCGGAAACAGGGACGCCAGCCGGATGATGTCCGCGAACCCCATCTTCCCGAGCCACTCCGAGTTCCGGCGGACCTCGGTGGCCGCCTCGTCCAGCACCCGGAACACCTGCTCGGTGTACCCGCGGCTCATCTCCTCCAGCTCCTCGCCCGTGAGCTGAGGCCGCTCCTTTGTCTGGCCGCTCGGATCCCCGATGAGCCCGGTATAGTCCCCGATCAGGAAGATCGCCTGGTGCCCCAGGGCCTGGAACTGTCGCAGCTTCAGGGCAGGCACCAGGTGACCGATGTGCAGGCTGGTCGCCGTGGGATCCACTCCGAGATAAACCCGCAGCGGGCGACCCTTTCGGAGCTTCGCGACCAGTTCGGCCCGCATCTGCTGCCGAAGCGAGGTTTCGTCAGTGGCCGGGCTACCTTCGTCCTCGTCGGCAAAAAAGGTCCCGCGCAGAAGCAGGTCCGCCTGGGCGTCGATGGTGAGCGCGTTGCCTTCCATTGTGAATCTCCGTGCTACTCGTCGTCCCCGAGGAACAGGCCGCAGTCCGGGCACTCGCCGTCCTCGAGGGGCTCTGTGGAACCACAGGCAGGGCAGGCCGGCACCCCATCTGACTCTTCGTCCTCCTCCAACGGCTCCGCGTCCCCGGCCAGGGCAAAGGTCAACGCCCCGGACGCCAAACCATCACGCCGCATGGACTCGGCCCACTCCTGCCGGAAGAGCGTGTCCTTGCGCACCGAGTCCTCGGCCCGGATCAGCACCTCCAGCGCGAGGAAATGCCCGGCCTCCACCACCACGTCCTCCACCTTGCGGATGATGGCCGGGATCTGATTCTCCAGCAGCATCTGCTGGATCTCCCGACAGCCATCCAGTCCACCCCGGGCGACGCTGATCAGCTCCTCCTCGGACATGGACGCGAAAATCTCCTCATCGGTCAGCGCCTCCGGGAGATCCGCCTCTTCCACCAGCTCCAGCCGGCAAGTCGGGCAGGTCGTAATCTCCCTGCGATACTCAGAGCGACACTCAGGACAAAAGGGCATACAGACCTCCAAAACGGTACGTCGGTCGCACAATAGCGCAAGCGAGCGGCTCCGACCACCCTGGTTATCCCGCCGGGTATGTGTTCACGGGGGGGCTATTTGCAGCACCTCCCGAGCGCAGCGAGGCTTCCCCGGAGGGGGCGGAGGGGGAGAGCCGAGCCGCGAAGCGGCGGATCGATCTCCGGCAGGTGCCAGCATTCGCACCGCGCCGATACCAGCCCGACAGCTCCGCCGCTCCGCGGCGGAAGACTCCCCTCCCGTCCCCTCAGGGGGAAGCCCGCGCGGCGCGGGGGGCGCTGTGCCGTCTCCCATGTGAACGGTTATCCCGCCGGCTAGTCTATGGATCCAACTGTCTCCAATGTGTTTTCCTGTCTGTGTAAGTATGCCTTAGGACTACACTAGGAGCCAATGTAGGACAATAGGCGCGAAAATGCTTGACGCAGCCAGTCGGACTGGGCTAATGAATCCCATCTTTCTGAGACATATCTGCAATAGAGGCCCGAAAGAGGAGACAGGTCGATGCTGAAGAAATTGATTCCCATCTTGAGCGTTGCGGCACTGCTGGCGGCCACCGCCTGCGTTGACACCTCGAACAACAACGACGAGGGGAAGCCGGAGGACGAGGGGAAGGTCGTGGATGGCAAGACCGACGCCTGGAACCCCACCAACAACCCCGAGCGGTTCCGGCTGAACTTCAAATACAACTATGAAGAGCTGAGCCAGTACGGCGAGGGTTGGGCCGAGCAGACACCGTGGCCCTCGGACTACTGGAGCTACTACGAGGACTCCACCAACGTCCGGTACCACGGCTCCAACGTGCTCTCCCCCATGGAGAAGTACGACCAGGCCTTCAACGACTGGACACCCAACATGGACCTGCTGCCCCTGGACGTGCACGCCGACTGCTCCAGCACCTATGACGGCACCATGGAGGACACCCGCGACGAGTATTATAATCACCTCGGTCCGGCCGCCACCTGGCAGCACCGCAACAAGGGGAACTACCGCGCCCGTAACAAGATCGATGACGACGGCGACGGCAAAATCGACGAGTGCGGGGGCGACGACTACGACGGCATCGAGACCTGGTGGGGACTGTGCCACGCCTGGGTCCCGGCCGCCATCCTCGAGCCCGAGCCCGTCAAGGACGTCACCATCAACGGCGTGACCTTCACTGTGTCCGACATCAAGGCCCTGCTGATCACCATGTACGACCGCAACTCCTCCGTCATGATCGGCGGCCGCTGCAACGAGAAGGAGATCGAGCGGAACGAGGAGACCGGTGAGGTCGTGCTCAGCGAGTGCGGCGACACCAACGCCGGCACCTGGCACGTGGTGGCCGTGAACATGCTGGGCATCATGAAGCGCGCCTTTGCCGAGGACCGCACCGCCAACTATCAGGTCTGGAACCAGCCCGTGCGCGGCTTCGAGATCCGCTCCCAGAACGAGGTCTCCGAGTCCGAGGCGCTGGTGCTCCTCGGCCGCGACGCCACAGCCATCTACGTCGACCAGTTCGACAGCCCCGAGGCCGTGAGGTGGGTGCACGTGGACATGACCAGCCACTACGTGACCGAGTCCTCCAACACCACCGAGGGTCCCCTGGTGCCGAACATCCAGCAGTACACCCGGCAGGATCACTACGAGTACATCCTCGAGATCAACGCCGCCGGCGACATCGTGGGCGGTGAGTGGCTGCCGAACTACTACAACAGCCACCCCGACTTCCTGTGGCTGCCCATCGCCCAGAGCTCCGGGAACCCGAGCGTTTCCTTCGCCAAGGTGAAGCACATCCTCGATCTGTCGATCAAGGACGACGCCCCGGCGCCGGACGACAGCGTCGACTCCTTCGAGAACACCGCGGCCCTCGCCGTTCCGGACAACAACGCCGCCGGCGTGTCCAGTACGATCAACGTGCCGGACGACATCGCCATCGGCTCCCTCAAAGTGGAGCTGAACGTGGAGCACACCTACATCGGCGACCTGCGCATCACGCTGAGCAAGGGCGACACCACGGTGGTGCTGCACGACCGCCAGGGCGGCGGAGCGGACAACCTGAACAAGACCTTCTCGGTGACCGAGCTCGACGGCTCTTCGGCCCAGGGCGAGTGGACACTGCACATCTCCGACCACGCCGGCCAGGACACCGGCCAGCTGCTCTCCTGGACCCTGCACGTCGCCGGCTCGAACCTCCCCCTCTCCGATACGCGCAAGTGGTCGGACGAGACCCAGGTTTCCATCACGGACAACGACGCCGCGGGCGTGAGCCGCACCATGACCCTCGGAGACGACGGCACCATCAAGGGCATCAAGGTCACCGTGGACATCACCCACCCGTATGTGGGGGACCTCATCGTGACCGTCAGCAAGGACGCCAACCAGCAGGTGCTCCAGTCCCGAGAGGGCGGCAGCGCGGACGATCTCAAGAAGACCTTCACGCTGACCTCCTTCAACGGCGCTCCCATCGCCGGCGACTGGGTCCTCACCGTGTCCGACAACGCCGGTCAGGACGTGGGCACGCTCAACAGCTGGACCCTGGAAGCCGAGCTCTAGCACTCAGGAGCTCCCGCAAACGCTCCGTCCCCCCTTCCAAACGACACGAACCGCCAAAGCAGTGGAGCCACTCCAGCTTCTGAGCTATGGTTTCACCATGCGCTCAAGACCTTCGAAACGTCGGCTGCTGATCCCCATGCTCATCCTCGCGCTGAGCTCCACCCTGGGACTGTCCGCGTGCAACCTGATCTCCGTGGCGACCCTGGTGGGCAAGAAGTTCGTCCCCGCCCTTGCCAAGGGTGACCGCAAGACGCTCCAGAAGCACTCCAGCCATCGGCTGGCCTACTACTGGGGGGGATTCACGAAGAAGGAGATCGAAAACGCGGTCTCCGGCCCCACGGGCCGGCGTCCCAAGGGTCCCGGTGGAAAACAGGCCAAGCGTCCACGACAAAAGAGGCCGGGGGTGTCACTGGTTTCTTTCAAGGTGAAGCAGGGGCGGGCGGTGCTCGTCGCGCGGATGGGCAAGTCGCGCTTCCGGTTCGAATGTGTGCGGCAGGACGGCCGCTGGAAGGTGGACGACATCGCCTTCACCATGCGGGGCAAGACGTCGCAGCTCAGCCGGATGCTCAAGCTCCTGCTCGCCGCCAAGTCCATGAAGCACGGCATCGAAACCGGCTCCCGGTACCTGCTCGTCAACGTCTCCACAGAGCGGATGCGGCGCCAGGTGTGGGACCGCTTGACCGACAACGAGCTGAAGCTCTTCACCCGGGCCACCCGCCGGCGTCCACTGCCACCCGGCGCGCGCCCCCGCCCACGGACACGTATCACCACCGAGGTCCGGGGGGACCGCTCCTTCGTAAAGCTCACCGGCTCCTCCCTCCCCGCTGTCATCGAGCTCGTGGACCGAGGCGGGCAATATCGCGTCGACGTAGTGAAGCTCGGGGTCGGGGGCCAGTGGCACAGCCTGTCGGCGATCGTCCACTACCTCACCCCCACCCTGAACCTCTACCGCTGGGCCGAGCAGAACCTCATTCGACCCGGCGTGAGGCCCGCGCCTACGACGCAGGAGCTCTCCACCCTCATCCGCCGGCTGCGCGCCACGTTCTCGCGGTCCCTGTGGCAGCGGACCTTTGCCTGGCTCTCGCCGGCCGACCTGAAGCCGTTGCCTTGGAAGACCCTGCGCAAAGCCGTGCAGGCGGCGACTCGACCCCGGCCCCCCAAGCTCCGTCACCGACCGCCCAAGGGACTGCGCCGCGCGTCTCTGAGCCCGAAGTCCATCAAGGAGTTCCGCCGGGTCGGCAACGAGCTCCGCATCAAGCTCGCGCTCCCCATGGGCCTGATCCATGCCACGCTCCGCCTCGAGGACGGTGCCTGGCGCCTGCACGCCGCGAGGCTGCAGTCCAAGAAACAGAACCTGGAGCTCGGGGATCTGCTGGCCACCCTCGCTCCCGTTGCGCGCCTGACCGCTCAGATCGGACGCCTGGGTCCGACGATCCTCGCCGGCGGCAGCGCGGGGAATCAGGCCTTGGTGCGGCTCCTCGAGGCGCTGAAGCGGGCATCGTCCGCCGACCTGAACGCCCGGCTCTGGTCGCGCATTCCCCGCGGCTTGCTCCGCAATATCCCGCACTCCCTGCTCCCACGGGCTCTCCGGGCGCTGATCCCACCGGCCGCTGAGCGCGCTGGAGCCCCGCGCAAACCGCGACCAGGCGCCCGGCGCGGCGACCGGTCCGCGCCGGGGATCGAGCTGCTCCAGATCGACCAGCAGCCCCGGCGGGTGACGCTCTCCCTTCGCATCGCCCGGCAGCGTATTCGCGTCCTCATGATCAAGGAAGCCACCGGCTGGAAGATCGACGATGTCGTCGCCCCCATTGCAGGGAAACCGCGCTCCCTGAAGCTCGTAGCCGGGATGATCGCCCCTGCCGCGGCCCTCGGCCACGCCGTCCTGGCGGGAAACGCCGACGCACTCCGGGAGGCGGTGACGCCCGAGCTCGACCGCCGCGTGGTCAAGCCGTTGCTCAGGATCCTCGGACATCGCTTCGGCGCGCTCATGCACACCGTGCGCCAGCAGGCCTTCGGCCCGCAAGGACCTCAGGCCGAGCGTCCACCAACGCGCACCTCGCCGCCGTCGGCCCCCCCCCGGCCGAAACAGCCCGGACTCAGCCTGAAGTCCCTGACGTTCGACAAGAGCTCCACCCACGCGACGATCGTGCTCGGCCTCGGCCCGAAAACCGACGTGACGATTCAGCTTGCGAACGACGCCAAGCACATCTGGCGCATCGACGATGTCTCCTTTCCCCTGGGAGGACGCACCCTCACCCTGCGGTCCACCGGCCCCATTCTCGTGCCCCTCGTAGGCTTCGGGGTTTCCCTGCTCGCGCTGGATCTCCGCGGCGTCAGAGCGGCTTCGTCTTACGCGTTCAATCGTTCGGTCTGGTACAAGCTCAGGCGTGAGAAGTTTCGCAAGCTGATCGGCCAGTTCCTGCCCAAGCCGAAGAGGCGGGCCGGCAAGCGCCCGCCCATGGGACATCGCCGGGCCGGCAAGCGCAAGGGCCCCCAGCTGCCCCGCCTCCTCGCCCTCCGGATCCGCGACAAGGCCCGGTGGCCGTGGGCTGAGGTGGAGCTGATGATCGCCGGCAAGGAGATGCGCGTCTCCCTCATCGGCTCCAAGCAAGGCGTCTGGAAGGTGCACGACGTCCACGTCACCCTCGGCGGCGTGGCCATCTCCGTCAAGAAGCTCCTCGCCCTGACGATGTAGCGGTGATCACTGTCGCGGGCGGTGGCGGCGGCGAGGCGGAGCCGGTCGGGGCTCTCCCGGGCGAACAGCGTACCGTCCGCGCACACGGACCACGCCTCCGAGGTCCATCGCGGTCGGTCGGATCGAGAGGAAACCGGCAGGGAGCTTCGGGCCTAGCCAGCCAAACACGAAGCGGGCGTCGGCCAGGCTCAGGTTGGGGCACCCGTGGCTCAGCCGCGTGCCGAATCCATCGTGCCAGTACGCCCCGTGGAATCCGAAATCTCCGCTCCAGAACACGACGTAGGGCACCGCCTCCAGGTAGAAGGGATCGTCACCGAGGCGCTGCCGCATGGTCTTGTGCACGAGCTTCTGCTGCACTCGGAACACCCCCCTGGGTGTGTTCGTACCCAAGCTCGTCAGCATGACCCGCTCGACTCGCCTGCCGCGCATGGCAAAGACCAGCCGTTCCGCTGCGTCCACGTCCACCCACTGCTCCTTCGGCCCGACCCCCAGAGGCGGCGCCGGCGGACGCGACGCCAATGCAACATCCTGCCGCAGCACCAGCCCACCCGCAGAAAGCTCAACCACCTCCACCGAGCCCACCGTTCGTAGCCGCTTCACGGTCCGGATGGAGTATCGCTTCAGCGTCCTGCCGCTGGCCCGCAGCTGGCCGCGCTGGACCGCGTACTGGACCGCATTGCGCAAGGCGAACGCCAGCGGCAGCTCCCGCGGCCCTCGAATCGTCACCCCCACCAGCGACGTGCTCGGATACCTCGCCACCGACTCTGATTCCACATATCCACCGTCGCCGGTGACCAGATAGGTCTGCCTCCGCAGGAGGATCCTCGACCGCACCGAGAACCCAATCGTGCCCCGCAGCCGCAGCGCCTTGCCCTGGGCCAGCTGTCTCATGGACGGAAAGAACGACAGCCGCTTCCAGCGTCCGGTCCGGGTGCCGAAGTACGCCCCCGGCGTCCAGGTCGACTCGATCCGGCGGATCGCCGTGGGCGGCAGTTTGCGGGGCAGCAGCCAGCCGGAGCACACCCAGGCCTCGGGGCCCAGCTGGTACCAACGCTCCTTGCAGCCGTGGCCCGGCGGCAGCACCCGCAGCACCGGAAACCGCCCCGCGTCGGCGAGCTGGCCCCGGATGGGCGCCCCCGCCGTGGGCTGGGCCCGGACCCGCAGCGGCCCGCGATACAGCTCCACTGACGCCGGCGCCTTCGGTGCGCTGCGCCGCGCCTCTGCGACGACGGCCAGCAGCGGTGTGGCCAGAACGACCGCGACGGCGATGTGAACGCTCCGGCTCATGGCTTCGCCTGAGGGTGCGCCGAACGTACGCGGGGCCGGGGGCGCGGATCGGCCTCCTGGGTCAACGCCACGGCACGCGCTGTGGCCGGAGGCAACGCCTGCTTGGCGGGCAGCAGCTGGGACCGGAGCCAGATGGCCACTCGCGGAGCCTGGCGCGGGAGCCGAAATCGCACGGGCGCTCGTGGCTTCCGCCGCGCGCGTCTGCGGTAACAGCGATAGCGCCGCCGCGGGCTTTCAATCTTCCAGCACGAGTACCAGCGATAGTACCGACCGAACCCGCTGTGTCCGGGCAGCGGCTGGTGCAGCGTGCGTCCGGCCCAGCGGGACCGAACGAAGGACTCGCCGATAAGCGCCCCGGAGATGTGCCAGTGGTTCCGGTGCGGGTAGTCCGAGTCCGGCGAGATGATCCGCTTGAAGATGTGCGCCTTCTCCAACGCACAGGTCAGACGCCGCAGCAGGGCGCCCTTGGGGGACTTGACCCGGCCCACGCAGTTGCCCGGGCCCCCGTAGTGCTTCTCCCAGTCCGTGAGGAGCACGAGCTTCGTCCCGTTGTTCATGACGATCTCGTTGACGTCCATGGCCATGCCCTGGGGGTGATGGCCCACCCGACGCCAGCGGTTCCGAGGCGGCGGTCGATAGGTGCTCGTGTACAAAAGCGTCGTGACCCCGTGCTTGCTCAGCACACCGGCGGCTCGGTAGAGCCCGAGGGCGAATTGGCAGTCCACCAGGGGCGGCCGTTTCCAGTAGAGCGCCTTGAACGTCACACCCTGAAGCGGCCCGGTGAGCTCCACGGGCAGCCAGATCGACCGCTTGCGTTGCTTGCCCGTGGCCACGCGAAAAGGGATCCGCAGCCGCCGCAGCTCCCGCAGACACGCCGCCCTGCTCACCCCACGCACCAACCGCGAGGGCCGCACGCCCCCCTTTGCCGTGGCCTCCAGCTCCTCTGTGGGCGCATCCGGCGCCACCTCCATGCCCTCTGTGGTCGCCGTCCAGGCCGGCGGCAACGGCAGCATCGCCATGCGGATCGTTGCCCCTCGCCGGCCCCGGCCGCGGGCCCGCCGCCCCTGCGGCCACGCCGCGGCCGTGTCGGCCAGCGTGACCGACAAAAGCGCCAGCGAGATTGCCAGAGAGCTGCGCATCCCCAGCAAATAGCACAGGATCCCGTCTCCGGCCAGGGGTGGGCAGGAGGGTGCCTGTTCCGGCTGACGATGTTCAGTTCGGCAGGGGACGACCAACGACCTTGGGGATGCGCACACGGGGTCCGGACCTGAACGAGACTTTGCGGACGTTCTTATAATACTCACCGTCCACGACCGGGGCGAGGTGTTCGTCGCCCAGGGCCTCGATGGTCATCTCGCGGCAGGGTCCGTCGTGGAGCTCCTTGCCGGCGAGACGCCGGCCCATGGTCATGTTGGGGATGTTGGCGATGATTTCCAGGGGCGACGGCGCGCCCACCATGGCGTGGAGCTGGTCGGGCTCGTCGGCGTGCTTGAAGTAGCGGAGCACGTTGCCCAGATTGATGGACATGGATGCGATGTTGATGCCGGTGAACCGCTCGGCAGGGAATACCCGACCGTCCAGGGTCACCCGGGCATGGGTCGGCTCGAACATGTCCCGCGCGTACTGTTTGAACTTGTTCGGGATCCCCGGAACATGGCGCAGAGGCGCGATGGACATGGGAAAGGAACCCACCGTCTTGGCGATCACCGACACGATGTTCCTGCCCGTGTGCTCACCTTCGGCGTCCAGCTTGGCAAAGAACCGCTGACCAATGCCGCCCGCAGCAACGGCAAAGCCATAGGTGCGGAAAGGCTGCTCCACACCCGCTTCGTCAACCTCGATCCCCTCGATGAGCATCGAGTCGACCTCGCGCTCCTGGATCTCCCGTCCCGCGACCAGATCCTGGCGCAGGGTGTGTAGGATGGATTCCGCATTCCCTTTGATTCCAACATTATGCGCCACAAAGTCGATGGATCCGCCGTTGGTGGGTAGCGCGAGTGGCAGGCTGAATCCCTTGCCCGCGAACTCCTGCTCCTCGAGGACCTCCATGCCCATCCGCAGCAACCAGTGCAGGGCTCCGTCCCCACCGTCCGAAACCCAGTACTCTGCCCGACGTCGGAGAAAATCCCTCAATATCGGCTTGATGGCCTCAGGCGCGGGTGTTTCGTGAACCGTGCCGAGCTCACCGATGATCGACTGCAACCGGGCTGCACGATCGACCTTGTTCCGGTTCTTCCGGCTGTTGGGGTTGGTGATGACTCCAATCCGCATGAGCAATTCCTCGGCTGAGTTGACGCGAGGCGTCAAGCATGCACTTTTTGCGCCACTGGAACCGTCGCGGCAAGTGCTTGAAATGTCGCCAGCCGAAAACAAGCCGTCTCCAGAAGCGCGAACAGTATTACGCGGTTCAGGCAATAAGTGCCACCTGAGATCCCCAGATCACGTTCTGCACCACGGCATCCCATTCCCAACAGAGCTACGCGAGGCAGGCCCGGGCGGAGGGTCCACACGCCGAAATCGCGGCCAGAGCTGCGGATCCGGAGAGCAGGTGCAGCAGACCAAGCGAGTGAAAGCGAAGACCGTGAGGTTCTGGGTGCGCTAACGCAGGGCGATGCGCACCGTGATTTTGAACGCGAGCACAATGTACGCAGTGAGGGGTTCTCCACCTGGTCGGTGACCGAAAAAGAGACGGAGCTCGAACTCCGTCCCGATACCCTGGTATGCTGCGCTGATGGATTTCGACCTGCGTCAGCTGGAAATCTACTGCCGGGTCGTGGAGCACGGCAGCTTCACCCGCGCTGCCAAGGAGGTGCACCTGGCCCAGGCGTCGGTGTCGGAACGCGTCGCCAACCTGGAGCGGTCGGTGGGGGCACAGCTGCTGGACCGGATGGGGCGCCGGGTAGAGCCGACCGTGATCGGGCGTCGTCTGTATGAGCGCGCGGTCGAGCTGCTCGAGAAGAAACAGGCGATCTGCTTCGAGCTGCAGGAGCTGCTGGGCGTCGCCCAGGGCCCGCTGGTCATCGGCGCGAGCACCATCCCGGGCGACGTGATCCTGCCCGGCGAAATCGCGCGGTTTCGCGAGGACCACCCTGACGCGCTCATCCGCGTGCGCGGTGGGGACTCCGCGCAGGTGGCAGCCCTGGTGGAGAGCGGGGAGGTGGAGCTCGGGTTCGTGGGGTCCCGTAGGCCGCACGACAGCCTGCGCTTTCAGGAGCTGTGGGCGGACGAGCTCGTGCTGGCGGTTCCGGCAGGACACCGCTGGGCAGGGCGCAGGCGCATCCGTCTGTCTCAGGTTGCGAAGGAGCCCTTTGTGCTGCGGGAGCCGGGCTCGGGCACCCGCCAGACGACCGAGCAGGCTATTCGCGACACGTGCGACGGCGCGGAGCTGCCGCTCCACGTGGTCGCAGAGCTTGGCAGCACGGCGGCGATCAAACAGGCGGTGCTGCAAGGGCTTGGGATCTCGGTGCTGTCGCACAGGGCGCTGCGGGTGGAGATCGACGCCGGATTGATTCACACCCTTCGCATCGAGCGATTCGCCTCCAAGCGTTACTTCTACCTGGTCCATGACTCTCGCCGAGCCCGCTCACCGCTCTGCCGATGCTTTGAGGAGTTCGTCCTCGGCAGCGCCCACCAGGCCTGATTCGGGGCGGCAGACGCAACGCATCTCCTCGTCCGGCTGCATCGGGAAAACAACTCCCCTTCACAGCGAGTCATCGGTATTTCCAGTTGGATAAATCGGCTATTCCGATTTATCTTTCTTTTCCAGGAGGCCGCTGTGCAATACGACTCGTCCGGCCGCGCGCTTGCCCAGAGTGGGAGCTGCGGGCCCGAGTCCACGCGGGATCGTCCGGTGGATCTGGAGATCGTCACCGGCGAGCTGGGCTGCGGCGAGCTGACCATGGAGCTGAAGCTGCAGCTCGAGCGCGTGGCGCCCGGGGCGCAGGTCCGCATCGTCACCGCCGACCCGGGGGCCCCCAGGGATCTCCCGGCCTGGTGCCGGATGACCGGGCATCGGCTGCTCGAAGCCGACGCGCCCTTCTACATCATCCAAGCGCGAGACCGAGACCGTAAACGAGACTGAGAACGAGACCGCAAGCGAGGGAGAGTCCAATGTCCGACAAATTCTGCGTGACCCTGAAGCACTGCCGTACAGACGGCGACAAGGCCACCCTGGCCTTCGTGGTCGCCAACGCCGCGCTGGGCAGCGACAAGGAAACCATGATGTTCCTGATGAGCGACGGTGTCTGGGCCGCCGCCCGCGGCGAGGCCGAGAAGATCCACGAGGGCGAGCCCTTTGCCCCGCTCAAGGATCTGCTCGGAAAGTTCCTGGCCGGGGGGGGCAAGCTGTACGTCTGCGCCCCGTGTATCAAGAAGCGAGGCATCAGCGAAGACGACCTGATAGAGGGCGCCGAGGCGGCGGGCGGCGCATTCCTGGTGTCCTGGCTCTCCGAGAGTCCGGCCTGCGTTGATTTCTAGCGGCGCCCATGGCCGACGACCTGGACAAGCTGCGCCCCGTCGCGACCTTTGACGGCGGTACGCTGGACTGCGGCTCGGGGCTGGCGCTGCTGCTGCGAGACGCCGTCCTCAAGGTGCCGCCGGGCGAGGTGCTGGAGCTGCGCAGCCGTGAACCGACCGTGGCCAGCGACCTGCCGCCATGGTGTCAGATGGTGGGCCACGCCTACCTGGGAGCGCGGCCGGCCGGAAACCACACCCGCTACTTCATCCGCCGCGGTGAGAAGGCCGCCGAAGCCGCGCAGGCCCTGCAGCAAGACCAGGAACGGGCCCGAGACTACGAGTGGCGCACCCGGGTGCGGCACCGCGGCGGCCTGCGCTCCACGGTGTACTGCCGAAACAACCAATTCGACGTGGGCCAGCCTGCCAGCTTCGAGGAGAAAGACGCGTATCCTTCGGCCGTGGAGGTCGTCCTGGGCGCGCTGGGCGGCGCCCTGGCCGTCGGTTTTGCCACCGAGTGCTCAAAAGCCGACCTGATGGTGGACGACATCGAGCTCACCGTCCGCGGGCGGCTGCACAACGTGCTGGCCCACCTGGGCCTACAGGCCGGCGATCCGTCGTTGTCGTCCATCGCGGTCAAGTGTTACGCCTCGACCTTTGACGACGAGGCACAGGTGCGGCAGGCGTGGACGTTGGCCGTCGAGCGCTCGCCACTGGCGGCGACCCTGAGCAAGGCGACGGAGCTGCGGCTGACGCTGGCGATCGTCTGAGGAGGAAACATGTTCACCGTGACCCAGGTGGGTAGCTGGCCCCGATCGCGAGCGCTGCTCAAGGCGCTGCGCGACAAGCAACAGGGTCGGATGACGGACCAGGAGTTCCAGCGCCTGGCAGACGCCGAGGTGCTTCGCTGCCTGGCCCGCCAGGAGGAGGCCGGGGTCGAGCTGGTGACCGACGGCGAGCTTCGACGCGACAGCTTCTACTCCTTTGTCACCGACAAGCTCGACGGCACGCGCCTGTGGTCCCTCGCCGAGCTGCTGGAGCGGATGGACGACAAGGCCGAGTTCGAGGAGATGCTGCACACCCTCGACGTGCCGGCCTCGGCGATCCGCAACCCCACCTGCGTGGGCAAGCTGTCCCGGCGCAAGCCGCTGGCCGTCGACGAGGTGCGGTTCCTGCGCGCGCACACAGACCGTCCGATCAAGGCCACCCTGCCCGGCCCCTACCTGCTGACCCGCTCGATGTGGATCGGTCGCATTTCCCGGGGCGACGCCTACCAAGACAAGACCGAGATGGCAGACGACGTGGTGGAGATCCTGCGCCAGGAGCTGCTCGAGCTCCGCGACGAAGGTGTGGCCTTCGTCCAGTTCGACGAGCCGGTGCTCACGGAGGTGGTGCTCTCCGAGGAGTGCGACCGCCGGACCTTCATGTGAGCGACCCTTGCCACCCGCCGTGACGCGGGTGCCGAGCTGGAGTACGCCGCCGAGCTGATCAACCGGATCGTCAGCGGGATCGATGGGGTCCGCACCGGTCTGCACGTGTGCCGCGGGAACTGGAGCCGCTCCGAAGAGGTGCTTCTGGAGGGGGACTACTCCAAGCTGGTCCCGGCCTTCGAGCAGATGCAGGTGCAGCAGTTCGTGCTGGAGTACGCCACCCCGCGCGCCGGAGACGTGGACATCGTCGGCCAGGCGCTGGGGCAGCGAGAGATCGGCCTCGGAGTGGTCAACCCCCGCACCGAAGAGGTGGAGCCGGTCGCGACGATTGTGGCCCGGGCGGAGCGCGCGCTGCAGTGGTTCGCGCCCGAGCGTATGTACCTCAATCCGGACTGCGGCTTCGGCTGCTTTGCCAACCGCTGCGTCAACGACGAGCACACCGCCACCGAAAAGCTGCGCCACATCGCCCTCGCGGCGCGGCAGCTGCGTGAGCGGCACGGGTAACCTGTCCCGTCCCACCTGACGACAAGCGACCAGGGTAACCGTTCACGTGGTAGACGGCAGAGCACCCCCGCGCGCAGCGCGGGCTACCCCTTGAGGGGACGGGAGGGGAGTCTTCCGCCGCACAGCGGCGGATCTGTCGCTCTGGTATCGACGCCGAGCAATGGGGCACCCTCACGGAGATCGATCCGCCACTTCGTGGCTCACTGCGCCCCCTCCGACCCTTCGGGGGAACCCTCGCTTCGCTCGGATGGTGCCGCAAATAGCACCCCCGTGAACACATACCGACCAGATACCGTTCATCAGGGCGCTCCCCCCAGGAGAGGCGCGGGTGTGGGCCGCTAAGGGCGGCGGCGACGCCTGGCCGCGAGGAACGCGAGCCCGAGCAGCAGCAGGAGGGGCAGGCCGGCGTCTCGGCCCGGGCCGGCGGCGCAGCCGCAGCCCTTGCCGTTGTCAGTGGCGTCGACGGTGCCCTCGACGCCCTGGGGGGTGTCGTCGTTGTCGTCGTCGATGCCGTCACCGTCGTCGTCCCAGTCCCAGTTGTTGGGCACCCCGTCGCCGTCCACGTCGTCGTCGTCCTGATTCAGGATCCCGTCACCGTCCACGTCGCCGTCCTCAGCGTTGGGGATGCCGTCGCCGTCCAGATCGTCGTTGTAGGGCAGCTCGAGCGTGCCCTGCCCGAGGGGCGTGTGGTAGTTGCCGGTGTTCCGATTGTCGTGCTTGTGACTGGCCCACTCCACGCGGCCGGTGGAGGGTCCCGTGGTGGACCAGGCGAAGAGCCAGCCGCTCCGGGTCCCGACGACGACGTCGAGGTTGCCGTCGCCGTCCACGTCGCCCACCGCGGGGCTGGCAATGATCCAGCCGCCCGTGAACTTGGGCCAGCCGGCCGGCTCCACGCCGAGATGGTTGTACGCGTGCAGGTAGTAGCCGGCCGAGCCGTTGATGGCCTCGGGGAGCCCATCGCCGTCGATGTCCGCCACGGCCGGGGACATGAAGAACTGATAGTCCTCCATGAGCTGCGGGAAGGCGTAGAGGAACCGGCCGCTCCAGATGTCCCAGGCGCCGAGGAGGTGGTCGAACTCCACCCGCGTGCCGCCGGCGGCCATGGCCGCGGCGATGAGCAGACCGCCCCCGCCTTGGAGCAGGTTCATGCGCCCGTCGTTGTTGAAGTCCGCGAACACCGGGTTGGTGAAGAAGACCTGGAGCGGCATGTCCACGGACGGGGACGCGGGGCCGAAGGCGTTGTCCGGAATGGACGGGGCGCCGCTCTCCACGGCCCGCACGAGGTAGCCGTCCCCGTCGTAGACCTTGGGCGGGCCGGCCAGGCCGGAGATGGCGATCTCCAGCCGTCCGTCCCCGTCGATGTCGGCAAGGGCGGGGGCCGATCCGACACCCTGGCCCACGACCGGCAGCAGATTGACCGACAGGATGCCGAAAGGGAACCCCTCGAGGAAGGGGCCGCCCGGGTGGTCATTGCCGTCGGCGTGAATCGCCCAGAAGGAGCCCTGCTCGTTCACCGACTGGTTGGAGCCGAGCACGATGTCCGGCGAGCCGTCGCCATCCACATCGCCCACCGCCGGGGAGGACACGGTCTGGGCGAAGTCGGTGTCGCCGGGGAGCATCAGCTTGACCGGGAAGCCGGGATCGAGATCCCCGTTGTGGTGCCACATGTAGACGTGGCCGTCCATGGCGCCCACCACGATCTCGTAGTCACCGTCGCCGTCCATGTCCTCCACGGCCGGGGAGCCGTAGATGCCGCTGTCCACATTGTTGTTGCGCGAGGCGTTTTCCCCGAGGGCGCGATCGAGGGTCACCGGGAACCCGGGCGCCACGTTGCCCGCCGCGTCGTACACGTACACGAAGCCGTCGATGTTCGCCACGATGATCTCCACGTCACCGTCCCCGTCCAGGTCGGCGATGGCGGGCGCCGTGTCGGTCACCGACGAGCGGACGTCCGGATCCATCCCGCCGGCTTCGAAGGCATAGGACGCCCGATGGTTCGCCGAATTGCCCGGGTCCAGGTGCGGCAGCACGTTCACCGGTTGCGGCCACCCGGGCAGGTAGGATCCGTCGCCCCGCAGGACGTTCACCCACCCGTCGGAATCCACGTACACGATCTCGCGCACGCCGTCCCCATCGATGTCTGCGGTCTTGGGCGGAGCCTCGCCAGAGGCCCCGATGAACATGGGGAATCCCGGCAGCAGGTCGGGATCCCGGACGATGTGCACCGCCTTGCGGAGCTCGGCCGTGACCCCGTCGAGCTCGGTCACGGTGGAGTTGGTGGTCGCCCGGATCCGCAGGGTGACCATGTAGCGGTTGACCCACCGGTCCGGCGGCGGCTGCAGCGCGTTGTCGACGGTGACCCCAGAGATGTCCCAGGTCGCCAGCACCCCGCTCCGTCCGGTGGTGACGTCGGTGCCCGAATCGATGGGGGCGAAGTCTCCGTCGTCGGGCTCGATGCCCGGCGCCCACTCGATCACGTAGTCGATGCTGTCGTAGTCGGACCGGAAGGAGATCTCCCCCAGGATGTCCACGTTCGGCGTCTTTTCCGGATACAGCGGCTCGAACCAGTAGGGCGAAACGATGTCCACCACCGGCGGGATGCGGCCGGCCCCGATCTCGCGCACGGCCCGTCCGATGTTGGGGCGGCCATAGCCGAACCGCATCTCCCAGCCCTCCCGGGTGGGATAGCGCTCCGGGTCGGTGTGCGTGGCCGGGTCGTGAATATCGTCCACCGTGCCGAGCAGGAGCTGCCGCGCCTCATCGGCGCGCAGTCGCCGAGCGCCAAAGTGATCCGTGGCGCCGGCGCTGCCGTTCGGGAACGGGACGTCCTGGGCCAGTGCCATGGAGTACAGCAGCCCCACCAGGCCGGCCGTTCGCCCCACCGCCTCCGAGGAACAGGAGGAGCCCGGTGTGGAGAGCAGGAGCTGAGCCCCGTAGTTGGTGCAGTTGCAGTAGTTCAAAAAGGTCTTGGCGGCGCGCCAGTTGGACGAGTCGTGCTGGATGGAGTGTACATACACCGTGTGGTTCACGCTTCCCGGGTAGTTCTGGTGAAAGCTGTCCTCGTCGGCCGCGCTGACCACCACCGTCACGTCGTTCGCCCAGGCGTAGTCGATGGCGTCCTGGCTGAACTTGGTGTTGTTGACCGCGCCCTGAGCCGACTGCACCACCGAAACCCCGCTGTCTACGGCGAACACCGTGGAGAGAGCGAAGTCGTTGACGTCGGTCATGAAGGACTCGCCCGACCGCACCATGAGCACGGAGCAGTTGGGGCAGGTGCCGAGCCCGCTGATCTGGTTGTGCCCCTCGGCGGAGGACCACTTGGCCTCGCCGGTGCCGTGGCCGTCGTCGGTGTCGTCGTGCGGATCGTTGTCGTCCTGGTAGATGTCCCAGCCCGAGATGTCGTCGACCCAGCCGTTCATGTCGTCGTCGATGCCGTCAGAATGGATCGCGATGAGGTCCTGGGGATCCAGCATCCCGTTTCCGTTGACATCCCAGCCCCCGGGGTGGTTGAGCAGGGCCGTGTCGCAGACGGCCACGGGCTGCTCCGGTCCGACGTTGCTCGTGTAATCCTGAACATTGAAGAAGCCGTCGCCGTTGACGTCGTAGGTGGAGCCGTCACCGGTGCAACCGGCGTCGGGGGGCGGCAGCTCTCCGCGGTTGAGGTAGAACTTGTTCACCAGGTCGCGCTCACGCCACCGGATGCCCGAGTCCAGCACCGCGATGATCACCCGCCGATCCCCGGTGGTCTTCTGCCAGGCCCGGTCGGCGTGCACGCCAGAGCCGATGGTGACCTCGTACGGGCTGTAGGCCTGCACCGCGCTGAGGGCGTCGGCCGGGATGAAGCTGAAGTGCTCCCAGGTCGAATCGTAGTCCGGATCGTTCGGCCAGTACTGCGGATCGCTCAGATCGAGCTGATCGTCGTCCGGCGGCGGCCAGTCCGCCATCGCCGTGCCGGAAAAGAGCACGCCGAAACCAAACAGTGCAACGAGCAGGCCTGCGAGTCGAAGCAGTCGACGATGGATCATGGCAACTCCCTCAGGGTGAATCGGAGCGGTCGATATGCGCACAACATACCTGACGCCGCGGGTCAGGGGAAGCCCTTCCAGGCGCGGAGGGTGTGAGCGCTACCCCTTGGGGAGTCCCCGTATCCGGTTGCTTCGGCGTGGGGGCCGTCTCACGCCCAGGCGCGGATTCGTCGACTTCGAGTGGCGGCTGAGGTCAGGCGCGGTCGGACCGGTCGGGAAGGTAGATCTGGCTGGCCGGGGCCATGTCGGATTCGCGCTTTTGCTTGGTCTTGTTCCCGCTCACGATCACGTAGACCAGCAGGCCGATGGCCAGCAGGAGCAGCAGAATCACGATGATCATCGTGATGTTGGTCTGCGAGGACCCCTTGGCCGGCGGGGCGGCCTGCTGCTTGCCTCCGAGGGCGTCCGGTCGGGAGGATTCGATCCCCGTGATCGACGACAGCGAGGGCAGCGAAGGAACCGACGGAAGGGATGGCAGGGAAACCGACGAAGGCATGGAGCCGCTTCCCGTCCCGCTCGAGCCGACATTGGAGCCGGCGCTCGACACCCTGGAACGCACCTTCCGCTCCCCGGTGGACTCCTCGGGAACGAGCTCCGCCATCACGTTCTTGACCTCGGAGGAGAGCTCCGCGAGCCTGGTGGTCTGGATGAAGGCGAAGTACGACTCTTCCATGTCGTCGAAGTCCATCACCCCGTCACACTCGTCACACCGGCAGACCGGAGCTTTGGGCTTGTCCTGCCCCACCATCTCCTCGAGCTCTACCAGGAGCACCTTCTCCAGATCGCAGGAGGGACAGAAATAGGGCGCGTAGAAGCTCTTGACCGCGCCGCCGCCCACGAAGTTGTTCACGAGGTTGATCTGGGCGACGATGGCCGGCGAGCACTCGACCATGACCACCTCGGCGCCCTTCTTTTCCATTTTGGTGAGCCAGTTCACCCAATCCCGCACGCCGCAGGAGTTGATGCGCTCGATTTCAGCGAGGTCAATCACCGTGGTCACTGCGCCGACCCGATCCACCAGGGCAGCCAGCTCATTGTCCTCGTCGATCACTCCCGAAAGCTTGATGTACGTGACATCATCGCGCTGGGTGATCTCTGCGTTGAACTTCTGATTCATTACGCCGCTCTCGTGGTATTACATACTATGCATTCTTGGGTTTCTTGTCCACTGTATTTTGTAATCCAGTAAACCCAAATTACGCCTGGTTGCTTGAGGTTGCTGCAGCGCGCGCCATGGCACCGTGCAGGTCATAATAATTGGCAGACAAATAGAAGCGAAGTAAATTCTGGCCTCCCTGGATCGCTCGCAGGACGATCCGGCCGTCCGAAAGTACTGCCGCCTCGACATTCCCCAGACGGGCGCTCATCCTGGCCGCTGCAGCCAGGTCGTCACAGACGAGGAGCGCTACCCGCGACATCAGTGAATCCACGCCCCGCATCCAGTCCAGAACGTTCAACATTGGGATCACGTCACCGGCCGCACTGGCAACACGCTCCACTACCTTGAGCTGCTGGCGCGACAGAACTCGCATGAAATCGTTGGCAGAAGGCTCGCGCTGATCCTCGGCTTTGGCCATGGCCTTCAGGAGCAAACCCAGCTCGGCGCGCTCCCGCGGACCGACGCGGCAAAGCAGTGAGAACCCGGATCGCAGATACTCGATCACCCACGCCAGCAGAAACCGGGTTTCGGCCGGGCCGGCGGTGAGCAGCTCCTCCGGCACAACGATTTTCGGCACAGTGTCCATAACGATCTGAATCGGAACCTTGGTCTTCGTGGCGACGAGCACCTCGAAAGCCTGGCCATCGAACCCAAGCATTCTGGCCACTTCTGCCGGATCGACGCCGTCGTGGGCCGGATCGAAGCGGCGGATCCCGTCCACGACACCCTGCACCGGGTAGAGCTGCTCAAGCTGCTGGTGCACCGCGAGCCAGATCTGTCCCAGAGGTCCACGGACTGACTCCACGCCCAGATGTTTGGTACGCAGCTCGTCGGTCATCAGGCGCGCGATGGGGCGTATCTTGGCCTGCGCCCGTGCGATGCGCTCCACGTCGCGGTCCGAGGCCATACCGAGCACTTGGAGAGCCTCGAGCGGCCGGATGCGGCCCACGTGGTCGTCCCGCGGAAAGATGTCCGCCAGCAGGCGGAGCGCGGCGAGGTTGTCCGGGCGATCCTCCAGGACGTGTCGCAGCTCCTCCACAGCGCGCGGCAGGGTGGCTTCTTCCAGGGCGTACAGCCGCGCCAAGGCAAGGCGGTCCTCGGGCTCACAATCTCCGGTGCCCACCACGGCCCGGAGCTCAGCGACGGCACCCGCGACGTTGCCCGCCTCGGCCTGAATCAGCGCCAGATGATGACGCAGTCGCAACGCCTCCGTGGCGTTCCCCTGTTCCAGCGCAATCCGTGCCGCATTCGACAGCATGGCTTCCGCCTGCTGCAACGCGTCGCGGTTGGCGTGGCGCCGCGCCATGGCGATGGCCGCCGGTGGATACCCGGGGCACAGATCCAGCGCCCGGCGGAACGCGGACGTCGCGGCCTTGTCGTCACCCTCCTGCGAGTGGATGTGCCCGAGGTAGTGGTAGTATCGTCCGAGCTCCCGCGGAGGCGCCGTTTCCTTGGGGTCCGCCGCCACGTCGATCAGCCGCTCACAGACCACGCGGGCATCGGAGTGGCGCCCTTGCACGAGGAGCTCCTGCGCGTGCCGGTAGAGCGCGACCCGATGTCTGGGCTGCCGCTTGAGGACCTTGCCCAGAGTGGCCGAAGCGCGCTTGGTATCCATGACCACGTTGGAGTAGATGTCGGCCGTCATCAGCAGCGCCTGGACGGTGGACTCTTCGTCGTCGCCGACCCGCAGAACGAACTTCTCCAGCGCCTCCAAGGCCTCCTCGGTGCGACGGAGCTCGATCAGCAGCGTGACCAGCGGGGAGAGCATACTGTAGTCTGTGGAGACCTTCTCGATGGCGAGGTGATAGCACCGGATGGCCTCATCGAGGTTGGCCTCCTGCTCCAGCGTGGTCCCCCGGGCCACCAACACGCGCGCCTGGGCCTCGGGCCAGTCCCGCCGCAGATACACTTTCTCCAGGGCCCGGAACGTCGAGGTGAAGTCATAGGCGTCCGGGTGCTTTCGACACAGCTCGATCAGGGCGTCCAGGGCACTGAGATTCTCCGGGCGAATCTCCAGCGCGACCACCATGTTCTCCGCGGCTTGCAGGTAGTCGCCGGAGTGACGCGCCACCAGCCCCCGCTTGTAATACAGGTCACTGCGATGCTCGGGCTCACCCTCCCGCAGCGCCTTCTGAGAGAGATTCTGTGACAGATTCGCCGCGCGACTCCAGTCGTTTCGCTGAAACGCCACGTCGAACAGCGCCCGGATGGCCGGCATGCACTCAATATCCACCGAAAGGGCCGAGTCGTAGTAGAAGACCGCCTTGTCGAGGTTGTTCAGGTGGTCCTGATAGATGCGGCCCATGCGCGCGAACACCCCTGCCCGCTCCTTGGTTTCCTGCCAGAGCTTGACCTCGAGCTCCAGCGTGTTGAGCACCTTGGGCCACTCTTCACGACGGATGTAGAGGTCGCGGAGGCCGTGCACGGCGGGGAGACAGCCGGACGACGTCTTGATGGCCGCGTCGTAGTACCGGATGGCGTCATCGCTCTTGGCGAACTTGGCCTCCATGACCGATCCGCACTTGAAGTAGAGCAGCGCCTTGGAGGCTCGATCCTGGGTGATCCGGATCTGGCGACGGGTGATGTCGATGAACTCAGCCCACCTCTCTGTGGCCTCGTAGATCCGACTCAGGGCTTCGAGGGCTTCTCGATGTCCCGACGAGAGCTCGAGGACCTTCTTGTAGTTGTTGATCGCCTCATCGACATTGCGCAGCCCCTCCTCGTAAATGGTCCCGATCCGCATGTGCAGGGGCACCATCTCGGCCGCTCGATCGAGCTGCCTGGTTCGCGCCTGGAGCACGGCGACCAGCTTCTCCCAGTTTCGGGAACGCTCGAAGTAGCGCTCCAGCGCGTCCAGGGCCTCGGCGTCCTCCGAGCTCA
>JBDRSE010000144.1:0-6649 GCA_043825095.1 bacterium | reverse complement strand
CCCGTGAACACATACAAATGTCGTAGAATTCGGGGCGGCGTGGGCCGATCGGTTCGCGCGGTCCAAAAGGAGAGCGGTGTGTCGACCACGATTCTTAAACGAGCGCTGGGCACCTCCGGGCACGAGGTGTACCCGGTCGGTCTGGGCGCGATGCCTCTGTCCCTTCGGGGTCGACCGTCCGCCGAGGATGCGGTGCGTGTGATCTGTGCCGCCCTGGACGCGGGGATGGAGCTCATCGACACCGCGGACGCCTACTGCCTGGACGACGCAGACGTCGGGCACAACGAGCGACTCATCGCCCGGGCGCTCAGGGAGTGGCGTGGAGGCCGCGAGGTCGTAGTCGCCACAAAGGGCGGGGTGATCCGACCGGGAGGGGAGTGGGGGCACGACGGGCGCCCCGAGCACCTCACCCGGGCCTGCGAGGCGAGCCTGCGGGCGCTGTCCACGGACTGTATCGAGTTGTACCAGCTCCACACACCGGACGAGGGCGTGGAATTCACCGACAGCGTCGGGGCCCTGGCGCGGCTGCAGGAGGCAGGCAAGATCCGTCACGTGGGCCTGTCAAACGTGACCGTCACGCAGATACGTGAGGCGTCCCGGCTGGTCACCGTCGTCAGCGTGCAGAACCGGGCGAGCCCGTATCATCCCCAGGGGCTGACCGACGGCGTGCTGGCGCACTGTGAGTCCGAGTCCATCGCCTTTCTCCCCTACAGCCCGGTGGGCGGCTGGCAGGCGGGCAAGACCGCGCACGAACCTGTGCTCCAGAGCGTTGGGAACCGCCGCGGCGTGACGCCCTATCAGGTGGTGCTCGCGTGGCTGCTCGCCAAGAGCCCCGCGGTGATTCCGATCCCTGGAGCGAGTCGGGTTTCGAGCGGTGTGGACAGCGCTGTCGCCGCAGCGATCATGCTGCGTCCGGAGGACCATCAAGAGCTGGACAGGGCCTATCTGAGCAACGAAGGGGACGGGTAGTGGGCTTGCGCAGCTACGAGGACGTGGACTGGGACACCTGGTGGAAGTGGGAGATCTTCCGTCGGCAGGTGGATCCGGTGGACTTCCGGCGCTGGAAGGGCGACTCCTCGAGGGCGCTCCGAGGGCTGCCCTGCGGCGTTGACCGGGCGGGAGTGGCGCCGCGGCTCCTCGACTCCACCTGCGGCATGGGCTATCACGCGCTGGTCCAACACGGGCTCGGTTTCCGGACCGAGGCCTGCGACGCGAGCGCCCGCGTGGTCGAGTGCGCCCGGGGACTGGCCGAGGGGGAGGGGGTGGACATGGAGCTGTTCGAGGCCCGGTGGGAGCGGCTCGGGGAGCTGCGCCCTCAGCGCTACGATCTGGTGTTCAACGACGAGATCCACCAGGTGTGGCAGGCCGCCGAGCTCGAGGCGGCGCTCCACGGGATCCACGGCGCCCTGCGGCCGGGGGGCGCGCTGGTGTTCTTCTTTGCTGACGCGCAGAAACCGAACGACGGCGCGGCCCAAGCGCGCTGGGACTGGGACCGATCCCCACGCGAGCATGTTGCGTGGGAGGAGGAAGCGGACGGGTTGCGCGTTGCCCTGAGCGTGCGGCGCGAGAGGGAGGGGCCGCACGTGATTGCCGAGCACCACGACTACGTCATCCGGGAGGGGGAGGCCCCGGTCCGCCGGGAGTCGCTGACCCTGAAGCGGTGCTACCGGTGGGATTGGAGTCAAATCGTGCCTGTGCTGCGGCGGGTCGGGTTCACCGAGGTGGAGTCCCACCGCTTCGTCAACGTGTACGGCCGGTTCTACGCGATGAACCTGGCCTTTCGTTAGCGTCCTGCGAGCTGCTTCAGGACGGGGTCGTCGGGGAACCGCTGGAGCGCTTTTCGGAGCACGGCCGTCGCCTCATCGCGGCGGTGTAGACCGCGGAGCGCGAGGAACTTGTAGGTCAGGTAGCGACGTTGCTCGTCGTCCCCCTGGGGCGGGCTTCCCAGCACCCTCAGCGCCTGCGCCGGCCGCTTGCGCTTGAGCCAGCTGGAGGCCAGGCGGAGACGGATCTCCACGTTCCGCGGCGACAGGCTTCGGGCCGTGAACAGGGCCACCCAGGCCGGCGCGAAGAGCCGGCGTCGCTCCAGCACGCTGGCCAGGGCCAGCAGCTGCTCAGGGGATCGGAGGACCTTCGCGTAGCTCCGCATCAGGGGGTTGTAGGCGGGATCCCTGCGGCCCGCGCCGAGCGTCGATCGCAGGGCGGCGTCGTTGAGCTTCAAGAACCCCGACGGGAGCTTGACCCGCCGCACCGCCTGCGCATAGGCGTCCATGGCCGCTTGGTACTGTCCCCGGTGGCCGAGGGCCTCGCCGAGCTTCAACCACGCGTAGTAGCTGTCTGGCTGACGTCGGGTCGCCAGGGTCCAGAGTCGACGGTCCGAGGTCCAGGCGCGGGATTGATGCGCGGTGAGCGCTCCCCAGGTCGCAGCGACGGCGAGCGTGACCGCGAGGGCCGCGCGGCCGTTGGGCGACCGGTGCCCGAGGGCCAAGTGCGGCGACAGCAGGTGCGCCGTGACCAGCGCGATCGAGAGGGTGGGCAGGATCAGGTACCGGTCGTTGACGCGGTAGTACAGTGGGACGATGTTGCTCATGGGTGAGAGCGCCAGCACGAACCAGGCGAGGGCCGCCAGCGCCCACCACCATCGGCGCACCAGGCAGAGCACGCCGAGCAGCATCGGTACCACCAGGCCGGCTACCGCACCGCCGGTCCAGCCTCGCGCCAGTCGCGCCGGATAAAGCGGCGAGAGGTCGATGGGGAGCAGGGTCGTGCGCAGGTAGTGCCAGTAAGTGTCGCCGATTCGCGCGGCGACGGGTGTGGAGTCCCTGCGGAGGATCTGCTGCTCCTTCCAGCGGCTCTGGACCACCCAGGTCAGCAGGGCCGCCAGGGCCAGGTGCGGGAGCACCCGCAGCGCGGACCTCCGGAGCGGCGTGCGGCAGACTCCCCAGTCCAACAGAAACAGCAGCGCCGGGAGCACGATCAGCGTGTTTTTCGACAGCAGCGCGGCCAGGAAAAAGGCGAAGGAGAGCACGGGCCGCCGCCGCTGGGCCTCCGTGCCCAAGTGGAACAGCGTGGCCGCCATGGCGAAGGCGAAAGACTGCACATCCTTGAGGCCCGTGATCCATGCCACGGACTCCACATGACTCGGGTGGGCCGCATACAGTGCGGTGGCGGCCAGTGCGGCCAGGCGCGCCACTCCGAGCCGCAGGAGCAGGCGGTAGAGCAGGGTGAGGCCGAGTGCGAACACCAGGATGTTTGTGACGTGGAATCCCGGGGCCCAGGCGCCCCAGAGACTGTACTGGAGCGCGGTGCTCAGGAAGTGCAGCGGCGTGTAGACCTGCTGGTGGAGGCTGGTGAACAGTGTCGACAAGTTGGCGAAGCTGAGCCGATGGACGACGGGGTTGTCCACAAGGAACGTGTTGTCGTCCCAGTTCAGGAACGGCCCGCTGATGGCGCCGCCATAGCACACCAGGCTCAACAACGAGAATCCAAGGAATGGGGCGATCATGCCCGGCCACGCGCCCTCCGGTTCACACGACGGGGGGGGAAGGGGAGTGTCCGTCCGCAGGTGCCCTGCGGGAGGGACGGTCGGAGTCGGCGCTTCCTGGGGCCGTGATTCGCGTCGACCCTTCGGTGACTTTGTCTTTCGACGTGAGCCCATGTTGAGGTCCACAGTCGCGATCCGGCCGCAACGGGACGTGTCCTAGACTACAGGCCGAGCAGGCCTATGGCCACTACTTGCAGCCGAGACCCCAGGACTGAGCCTTGCGCTTGTAGTAGAGGCGGCGCTTGGGCGGCTTGCCGAGGGGGCCGGGCGTCTGTCCGGGCCGGATGCGCTCCACGACCCAGACGTCCATAGAACACCAGCCGGTGACGTAGATGAGCTTATCGTTGGGATGCACGGCGAGTCCCGAGGCCTTCACGATGTCCAGTGGGAGGACCACGGCCTTGCGGGTCTTCGTGTCCACGATGGCCAAGTGGTGGGAGGAGTAGCAGGCCACATAGACGAACTTCTCATCCTTGGACAGCTCCAGGGTGCGGGGCATGCCGCCGACGGAGATCTTGTGCGTGACCCGACCTTTCACGGTGTCGATGACCTCCACCGTACCCCGGCTGAGGATCGAGACGTACAGGGTCTTGCCGTCCTTGGTAACAGCCGTGTGCCGGGGCAGGGCGCCGGTCCGGATCTGCCGGCGGACCTTCATGGTCGCGGTGTCCACCACCGTCACCGTTCGGCCGCAGGTGTTGGCCACGTAGAGGGTCTTGCCGTCCGGGGACACCGAGAGCCCGCGCGGACATTTCCCTGTGCGCACCCGGCCGCGGCGGTAGCCGGTCTTGGCGTCCACCTTGGCCACTCGCCCCAGCCAGTTTGCCACGTAGAGATGCTTGCCGTCCGGCGACAGCGCCATCTGTTTCGGCATGCGCCCGGGGGTAATGGTCGTTTTGATCCAGTACCCGTTGGTCGAGATGAAGTGCAGTCGATTGCCGTAGAAGTTCGTCACGTACAGGGTCTTCGAGTCCCAGCTCGACAGCGACTCGATCGCGTTCCCCACGAAGCTGATTTTCTTGATGCGCCGGAGTGTCCGCGCGTCGTAGACATCGAGGTTGTGGTGCCCAATGCGTCCGAAGTTGGTGACATAGAGCCGCTTTCCGTCTGGCGCGACGGACACTCCCTTGGGCATGAGGCCCGTCTTGGCTCCGCCCCAGATGCGAAAGGTGTTCCCGCCGAAGGTTACGCTGTAGCCCACCTGGCGCAGTCGCGCTCGGGCTCTCGCCTCCCTCGGTCCGGGTGCGGCCAGCAGTGCGATGCCTGCGGTGACGAACAAGCAGTGGACTCGGCTCACAGGTCTAACCTCTCTCCTCTCCGGACGCACGAAGCAGCGAGAGGTTCACTGTAGCCGACAACCCACGGAATTCAACGTCGGCGAACCGATGACAGAGTGCGGCCTGGATTGTCCGCCGCAATTGGACGTATAATGAACCCATCAAAAAGATGACGCCAAAGAGGTCAAGATGACCCAGAAGTCAGGGAGAAAGCCAGGGAGAAAGCCAGGGAGAAAGCCAGGGAGCGCTGGCGGCGCGGGGAAGCCTGGGGAGCAACCGGTGCGGATGGCCAGGCTTGGGGAAGGTCCCTCCATCGTCGGGGGGCAGCCGACCGAGAAGGGCCGCGGAGCCGTCGGGGGCCAACCGACCGAGAAGGGCCGCGGAGCCGGTCCGAAGGTGTCCGTCGGCATCGAGCGGGTGTTGTATCTCGCGGCCACCGACGGCACGTTCAAGGCCGCGCTCCTCGAAGATCGTGCGGCTGCGCTTGAGGATCGGGAGCTCCTCCTGCTGCCGGACGAGCAGGCGATCCTGGTGAGCGTGCCCGACGGGGCGCTCGCCTCCATGATCCGGTCGATTCGCCCCCCGGATCACGGCCGCCGCCGTTTTATGAAGGCCGTCGCCGCTGCGTCGGTCGCCGGAGGCGTGGTCGGCGTGACGCTGTCGAGTGGATGCGTGGACGAGGAGCTGGCGACGGGGATCCGCCCCCAGGAGGACGCTGCCATCGACGCCAGCCCTGACGCGGACCCTCCACCCGACGACGCCGGCTCCTGATCAATTCGGCCAGCCCCGAACTGGCACCGACGTTTGCACCATCGCCCGCGACGGCCAAAACCACCACGCGCAACGAGTCCACCGTCTTCCAAGGCCGCCCGAAATCACATCGCGAAAGGAGTGGCCGTGCCCCCACAAACAGAGCGCGGCCGCTCCCATCGCGCAGCGCACGCATCCAACCCCCGCCCCGCCCGTAATCACGCCGCCCGAAACCACGGTGCGAAAGGAGTGGCCGTGCCCCTCCCAAAGTGGGCGCGGCCGCTCCTTTCGCGGGACGCTCGCATCCAAGCGGCGCGCGCCAGCGCCCGGAGCACCGAACAGATTGACCTCCCTTCGCCGGAGCGGGCGGCGATGCGCCGTCTGCGGCGTCGCTCCTCGGTCGAATATTCCCAATATTCTCCCTCGTCGTTCCTTGCATCCGACCCATCGGCGCTCCGCCCGGCTCGGTCCGGCCAAACTGTACGGTGCTCGCTCATTTTTCATGGCTCCGGTCGCTGGCGCGCCGTGGGTTCGACGTTCCAGGGGGCCGTGGTATCAGGCGGTGTCGGTATTCTCGGAATGGCGCGGGGGACGAGACCAGTGGATGAGGCGTTGGCCGCGGACCTCCCACAGGGGCAGGCCCGACTCGAGTCCCATTTCCCACACCAGGCGATCCGGGGCCTGCCCGGTGACCCGCAGCCGAGCCGCGTGCACGCCCTCGAGGTGGTGCCGGTTGCACAGCAGCACGAGGTTGCTGTCCTCGCCTCCGCCGCCCCGGGACCGGAACACGATGTGGTGCACGGCCAGGTTTCGGCGGCAGGAGCAGCCCGGCGCCGCGCACCGCCAGCCGTCCCGCTCGGCAATGCGATAGAGCGACTCCGACTGGGTCGGACGCAGCTCGGGCGCGCTCCACACCTCCAGGAAGTGCACCACCAGGCGCGCGAAGCACTCTCCCTCGCTCAAGTCCGCCCCTTGGCGCAGCCGAACCAGGGCCACCGCCTCCTCGAGCACTGCCCAGACCTCCCCCGTGGCCGAAATCTGCACGTCCACAGTGCCGCGACCGCTCGCACACAGCTGC
>JBDRSE010000143.1:0-23461 GCA_043825095.1 bacterium | reverse complement strand
CAGGTGCGCCCCCCGAGGGCGGCGCCGTCACACACCTCGGCGCCGCTGATGGCGCCGTCGCCGCAGGTGCCCGCGCACCCGGTGGTGTCGTAGCCCGTGCAGTCACCGAGACAGGCGAGGGTGCCGCCGTTGAAGCCCTCGTCCAGGCAGGTGCGTCCCCCGAGGGCTGCGCCGTCGCACACCTCGGCGCCGTTGATGGCGCCGTCGCCGCAGGTTTCCGAGCACGCGGTGGTGTCGAAGCCCGTGCAGTCGCCGAGACAGCCGAGGGTCCCAGTGTAGTAACCCTCGTCCAGACAGGTGCGCCCCCCGAGGGCGGCGCCGTCACACACCTCGGCGCCTTCCTGCTGGCCGTCCCCACACACCGGCCCCGTGCCGGTACAGGACGACGTGTCGAACGCCGAACAGCCGGCGAGGCAGGCGAGCGTCCCGCCGTCGTATCCCTGACTCACGCAGGTCTGGCCGGCGAGGTCCACCCCGTCGCACACCTCGGTCCCCTCCTGCTGGTCGTCTCCGCACACCGGGCCGGTGCCGGTACAGGACGACGTATCGAACCCTGAACAGTCGGCGCGGCACGCGAGCGTCCCGCCATCGAATCCCTGACTCTCACAGGTCTGGCCGGCGAGCTCTGCCCCGTCGCACACCTCGGCCGCCTCCCGGACCCCGTTGCCGCACACCGCCACATCGTTGTTGTTGTTCGAAACGCTGTAGCGGCGGCCCGAATCATCGAAGATGCAGCCGGACAGCCAGCAGGCCGCGAGCAGCACCGCCAGGCCGGGCACCGAACCGGACCCCAATCCGGTCCCCAATCCGGTCCTCGCCTGGAGTGAGTTGACACCGGCTAGGAGCAACTCTGTACGTTCTTGCATGACCAATGCCTCGGTTCAGCTCAAAGAAACCGCCGCTATTGTTGCACAAACCGCCGACACATATCTTGAGCGCCATCCAGTTTATCAGAGGTTGCTCCTTCCGACAATGCAGGAAGGATGCGATAATCCACGTTGTCTGAACGGCTGTGACGAGGGAAGACCGATGATCCGTCTATCACTCTTGTTCTGCGTGATGGGGTTCGTTGCAAACCCGTGCGGCGGCGGGGATCGGGATCCGAAGGGCGGTGAGGGGGAGCCCTGCTACGGCGACGGGACGTGCGACGAGGGGCTGATCTGCCAGGGCGATGTCTGCGGGCTCCCGCCGCCGACGTGCGGCAACGGAGTGCGGGAGGAGGGAGAAGATTGCGACGACGCCGACCTGGGCGCCGCCACCTGCGCGACAGCAGCGCAGCTCTCCGACGGCGCGCTGCGCTGCGACGCGGCCTGCGCGTTCGACACCACCGGGTGCTTCGAATGTGGAAACGGCACGGTCGAGGGACCGGAGCAGTGCGACGGGGCCGACCTCGCGGGCGCTGACTGCGTCGCGCTCGGCTATGCGGGCGGGGTGCTCGGGTGCACGGCGTCCTGTGGGCTGGACGAGGGGGGCTGCAACCGCTGCGGGGACGGCGCGGTGGATCCCGGCGAGGCCTGCGACGACGGCGCGAGCAACGGGGCGTACGGGTTCTGCGCCGGCGACTGCGCCGGTCCGGGCGGGCGCTGCGGCGACGGCGTCGTCAACGGTCCGGAGGCCTGTGACGACGGCGTCAACGTCGGCGCTCCCTGCCGCAGCGACTGCGGTCAGGATCTTTCCCGCTGTGGGGACGGCGTGCTCGATCCGGGCGAAGGCTGCGATGACGGCGCGGCCAACTCGAACGCGGTGTCGGGTGCGTGTCGTCTGGACTGTCGCGCGGCGCGCTGCGGCGACGCGGTCATCGATCCCGGCGAGGTCTGCGACGGCACTCGCGTCGCCGGACAGACGTGCGAATCCCTCGGGGTCGGTTTCCTGGGCGGCCACCTCGGCTGCCTGACGGACTGCAGCGGGCTCGATCCCGGCGGTTGTATCGACCCCGCGCTCTGTGGCAACGGCGTGCTCGACGGCAACGAGCAGTGTGACGGCTCCGCGCTCTCTCAGAGCAGCTGCGGCGCCGCCCCTGCGCCGCTCCGGCTCACCCCGGAGGGGATCGAGCACCTCGGCGACGTCCTGGCCACGGCCATTGACCCGACGCCGGGGGACTTCCCGATTCCGGAGGCCAGCAACATGTTTGGGAGCCCGATGATGAACTCGGTTTCGCTGACGGTCTGTCCCGGTGGCTGTACCGCGACCGCCGCGGCGCTGCCAGACCCGACGGTGTGGTTCGACGGCCAGAAGTGGGTGGCCACGATCGGCGTCGAAATCGACCTCGTGCTGCCGATGCATATCCAAGTCGATGTATTCGGTATCGGCATCTACGACACGACCTGCGCGCAGGAGCTGATCGGCTGGGACCAGCCGGTGTACGTCGACATCGGTGTGGAGCCCTACGTGGCCGGCCCGGACGGTGAGCTGGCGCTGCGGGTGGTCGATCTGGGCGGTTTGGAGCTACACCCGGTCATATTCTCGGTTGCCGGGTGTGGCCTCCTGGGCGACTTTCTGAACGTTTGGTTGGACTACGTGAATCAGATCTTCGACTGGCTGGACGCCATCCTCCTCGTCGGGCTGGGGGAGGCGATCTACGACACCTGGCTGCTGCCCCATCTGGAGAGCATCACGCCGGGGCTGCTGCCCTCCTGCCCGGGCTGCCTGGCCCCGGTCGGCTACAAGGGCGGCGCCCTCGGCTGCCAGGTCGACACCTGCGAGCTCGATCGCTCGCAGTGCACGGAGCCGGTCTGCGGCGACGGCGTGGTAGAGGGGCTGGAGCGCTGCGACGCGACAGCGCTCGGCGGCCTCCAGTGCCAAGACGTGGGGGCCTATACCGGGGGCACCCTCTCTTGCGCTCCGAGCTGCGGCTTCGACACCAGCGGATGTCTCCCACCGGCGACCTGCGGCAACGCGACGGTGGACGGCAACGAGCAGTGCGATGGAACGGATCTGGCCGGGGCCTCCTGTGTCGACACCGGCTGGTTCAGCGGGGGCCTGCTGGGCTGCCGGGACGACTGCACGCTGGATACGATCGGCTGCCTCCCATAACGAAACGACCACGACCCCGCGGTGAGCCGGTCGGCAGCGCCCACGAGCCGTGACCCACGAGCCGTGACCCACGATTCCCAGGCGCATGCAATGTGGACTGGGCGGGCTCCTGCGCCGTCAATGCCCGTGGATGCGCCCTAGTAGCGGCCACGAATGCGTTCGGCTTTGCCGGGAGTTTGCTTTCGTAGACCCCCCTCCGGCGCCTGCCGACGCACCTGGTTTCGGTCGGTCACAGCAGAACAAAGTGCAAAAGTCGAATCTAGCGCTTGCGGAAGAACGGGCCCAAACGGATCCGTGAGACGTGGGGAGCCGCCTGCCGGCGCAGGTGGCCACGCAACGTGCCCACGAGCTTGCCCGCGCCGTCGAGGGCGCCGAACACGATGTCGTCCGGCGCGAGGTTCAGCCGCTGTGACAGCAGCGGCTTGACGTGGCGGCAGGCGGGCGCCAGCTCGGTCTTCGCGCGCGCCGTGTCCTTCCGCAGGCCCTCCTGATCGCGGCGCGTCGGCATCAGACTACTCCAGGCACGGGGATCCACCAGCGGTAGCTTGTCGCAGCGGCCGGCACTGACCACCCGCAGCACCGCCCGGGCGACCCGTGCCAGCGGCTTGACCACCCCACGGAAGGTCGACACCTGCTCCTCGGCGCGGAACTGCTGCAAGTGCTTGAGCCTGGTGGCGAGGATCTCCGCGAGAGCCGGGGTGGGCCAGGGAGCCACGCCCAGCTTGAACATGGTGACCGGCCCCGACCCCGACCCCGACCCCGTCCCCGTCCCCGTCCCCGTCCCCGTCCCCGTCCCCGGCGATCGCGGGTGAAAGGTCAGCTCGAGCTGCACGAGCAGCATGCGCACCGAGCGCACCTTCGCCCGCCGCAGCTTGTCCAGGAGCCCGGTGTCGAGCTGCCCGTACAGCGGCAGAAAGGCCCGGCTCGGCGGCGTGCCGCGCAGCACCGCATTCACGGCCCGCTCCATCCACCGCGCAAAGGGCGTCACGGGAGCGAGCGGGTTGCCCACCGCCGCCGCCGCCGGGCGTCGCGACGGTGGCGTTCGGTGCCGCAACGAGGCCGGCGCGCGGCGCGGCGACGTCGAAGCAGGCGTCGAAGGCGAAGGTGACGGACACGCCACCAGGGCCAACGCAAGCAAACACAGCAGCCCCGCCCAGCACCCGGCGCGCGGCTTCACCGCCGACGTCGGGCACACCACGACCGGTGGCAGCTCTCGCCGTCCTTCCTGCCGGGCAATCTGCCTGCCCATCGGGTCGATGGGGGGCATCGATCCAGCGGTCACACGTTCAAGCGGGCTGCGGCTCGGCATCTGTCGTCGTCTCACGGTTCCTTGCGCCCGAGCTCAGCTCCAGGCTCGTCCGAGCAGGGCGCATCCGAACAGTATCGCACCGGCGGGCCCCCTTCAACCTGCGCAGAAATCCCCACTTGAGCATGTAGGTGTTTTCCAGCATGATCGGATCGACGCGCTTGTGGCCTGATGTCGGCGAGGGAGAGCGATGCGTGAGGTCCACTTTGCGAGGCGGTGTTGGGCCGTCGTTCTGCTCGGCCTGTTGCTGCTCGGCGCCTGCCGGCCGGAGATCGAGGGGGGACAATTCCAATGTGACCCCGAGGTGCCGGGGGCGTGCCCGCCCGGCCTGGTCTGCCTGGCCCTGGGCGGTGACTCCTACTGCTTCCCTCCCGACAGCTACTCGTTGTGCGGCAACGGGACCCTGGAGCCGGGCGAGGAGTGTGACGACGGCAACACCGCGAGCCTGGACGGGTGCTCCGGAGAGTGCGTGACCGAGCGCTGCGGGAACGGCGAGCTCGAGCCCGCCACCGGCGAGGAGTGTGACGACGGCAACCGGCTGGCCGGCGATGGGTGCTCTCCCTGGTGCAAGGTCGAAACGTGCGGCGACGGCGTGGTGGCGTACGACACGGGCGAGGAGTGCGACGATGCGGGGTTCCTCAGTCACGACGGCTGCTCGAGCGGCTGCACCGCCGAGCTCCCCTACTGGAAGCTGTGGCAGCCGCCCCTCGCCGGGGAGGTCCAGCATCCGAACCTGGCCTACGACGAGAGCCGACACGTGACGGTCTGGTTCGGTGGCTCGAGGAGAGGACAGACCTCGAGCGAAACCTGGGTGAAAGATGACAGCGGCTGGCGTCGGCTTTCCCCTCTTGTCTCTCCACCTCCGCGGCGGGCGTCCCGGATGGTCTACGACTCGGACCGGGAGGTGATGGTTCTCTATGGCGGCTGGAACCCCAACGCCAATCCGCCGCACGTGTACGACGACACCTGGGAGCTCGACGTAGCGACAGAGACCTGGACCGAGCGAATTACAGCCGAAAGCCCGCCCCAAGTGGTCGGTGCCTGCCTGACCTACGACGCCTCTCGGCAGCGGGTGGTCCTGTTCGGCGGAGGGAAACTCGAGGGACCGATCCCCTCTTGGACTGGGACCGATTGGGTATTTTCTGACGAAACCTGGGAGTACGACGGTACAAACTGGAACAAGATCGAGCTGTCAACCAGCCCTTCTGCCCGCTATGGCGCAGCCTGCGCCTTTGACCGTCGCACCGGGCGCACCGTGCTCCAGGGAGGTACTGGCGACGACTCGACCTATGAGTACGACGGCCAGGAATGGACGGCGTTCTTTGCGCAGGGGCCCGCCATAAGTTGGGCGTATGCGATGTATGACTGGGAACGTGAGAGTGTTTTGCTTGTTGGCGGTTGCGATGGAGATTCTGATTGCTCTGCCCGCCCCTGGGTCTACGACAGCGCCGCGAGGCTCTGGTCCCGGCTGCAAACAACCGGGGGACCTGTACGGTTGGATTACCACGGCGCCGCGTACGATGTGGACCGGGGGCGCGTGGTGGTCTTCGGGGGCCAGGGCATCGCTCCGGCAGAGACCTGGGAGCTCGTGGACACGACCTGGGTGAACAGGACCGTTCCCATCGGCCCGCCCCCGCGGGACGGCTACGGGTTGGCGCACGATCTCTCGCGAGGCGTCACCGTGCTGTTCGGCGGGGTCGACGCGACCGGTATGGCTCTCGTGGATACCTGGGAGTACGACGGTGACCGCTGGATAACGTTGAACCCGGCGCTATCACCCTCTGGCCGCGTGGCGCCCTCCATGGCCTACGATCCGGTGAATGCCGAGGTAGTGCTCTTCGGGGGCCTCGGGGGCTCCGGCTCGTTGGAAGACACCTGGACCTGGGACGGCGTCGCGTGGAACCAGAAATCCCCGGTTCATTCGCCCGGCAGGCGGCATCTCGCCTGCATGGCCTTTGACCCACTGACGGAGCAGATCCTCCTGCATGGCGGCCGGTGGGATGATAGCCGGTGGGAGGGTAGCCTGCGCAGGAATGACACCTGGTCCTGGGACGGGGCCGACTGGACGCGATTGACCGCCGCCCATCTCGAGGGCGTCGTCGATGGATGCGGGCTGGTCTACGACTCCCGCGGCGAGGAGATGGTTCTCTACGGGCTGGACGACGTTCCGCGGGCCTACGCGTTGCAGGACGACAATTGGGCCGAGATCCCGACAGACGGGATGACCGCACTCGGTATACGGTTCGGCTGGAGCCTGACCTACAACGAAGATCGCGGCCGGGCCCTGCTCGTCGGTGGTAGCGCGTGGGGCGGCTCGGACAGCGCGCTCTTCGAGCTCGACGGCACGTCCTGGTCGGAGGTGGTGCCGGCCGTGAGCCCGGAGATAGGCGTCCAGTTCGTCCGGACGGTGTACGACCCCCGGCGGCGAGCCATCATCTACGCCGGTGGCATCGGACAGCCGCAGGGCGAGGTCTGGGAGTTCGCCTTTCGGAGCGGGCATCCCGATGAGGACTGCGAAAACGGCACGGACGACGACGCCGACGGGCTCGCCGACTGCGACGATCCGGACTGCGATCACCACCCGGCGTGCGCGGCGCCCTGAGCGAATCGGCGAGGCCCCGCCGCCCTCACTGCCTTCGGACTAGACGGTGGGGCCAGGGCGTCGCGCCCTGGTGGATAACGATTTCTCAGCTCAGATTGTGACGGCTCGGATGGGCGCTACAGGGCGGGGAGCAACCCAAGCCTGCTAGCACGGCGGGACGCCGGCGCAGTCCGGATCGGCGCAGTCCACGAGGCCGTCGCAGTCGTTGTCCACCTGGTCCGTGCAGCTGCTCTCGGTGGGCTGGATCTCACAGGCCTTCAGGTCGGTGAACTGCACTTCGATGACGGTCCCGCTGTCGCCCACCGCGTAGACGGCCCACTGATGACCCCAAACACCATGGAGATGGGCCGCCGTGCCCGACCGCCAGGCGCTCCAGCGATTGCCGTCGAAGTGCAGGATTGTGCCGCTGTCACCCACGGCCCACACGTCGGTGGCGTTTCGGCCCCAAACGCCCTGGAGATGGCGCAGGGTTCCCGAGGGCACGGTGCTCCAGCTGCTCCCGTCGTAGTGCGCGATTCGTCCGTTCTCGCCCACGGCCCAGACATCGGAGGAGCTGCTGCCCCACACCCCCTTCAGGGGGGTGTTGCCGCCGGTGCTGACGAATCCCCAGGTGCTGCCGTTGTAGTGCATGGCCAACGAGCCCCAACCCACGGCCCACACGTCCGACGGCCCACTGCCCCACACCGCGAATAGATCACCGTTGGTGGTCGGGTTGGCGACGCTCCAGCTGCTCCCATCCCAGTGCAGAATCAGACGATCATAGCCCACGGCCCAGACATCGGTCGGTCCACTGCCCCACACCCCATACAGGTGCTCTGACGTGCCGGAGCCCGGGTCGCTCCAGCTGACGCCGTCGTAGTGCAGCACATGCCCGTGGCCACCCACGGTGTGGATGTCATTGGGCCCGCTGCCCCACACGCTGTAGGTGGCCCAACCCGCTGGGGTGGAGCTCCAGCCGCTGCCGTCGTTGTGAAAGATGTTACCGCCCAGGACATAGAAATCCGTCGGCCCGGTGCCCCACGCGGCGTACAGAGTCGACGTCGTGAGGGGGGCGAGCTCCTGCTGTGAGCTGCCGTCGTAGTGCAGCAGCACGCCCGCGTCACCCACCGCCCAGAGATCCCCCGGGCTGGAGCCCCACACGCCCATCAGGTCATAGGTGGTTCCTGAGGCGAGCTCGGTCCAGCGGGCGCCGTCATAGTGCAGAATCAGCCCACCGACGCCCACCGCCCAGACATCCCCCGGACCGGAGCCCCACACGCGATTGAGATCCACGGTGGTGCCGGAGCTCGCTGCGCTCCAGCCGTTCCCGTCGTAGTGCAGGATTAATCCACCGCTCCCCACGGCCCACACATCCGTCGGGCCGCTGCCCCAAACGCTCCCGAGGTACTCGGTGGTGCCGGAGCTCACTGCGCTCCAGGCGCTGCCATCGAAGTGCAGAATGGTGCCGTCATAACCCACGGCCCACACATCCGTCGGGCCGCTGCCCCACACCCCCGAGAAATACCTCGGCGTACCCGGGGGGGTAGCGTCGCTCCAGCTGCTCCCGTCGTAGTGCAGGATCAGACCATCCCAGAACCCCTGTACCCCCACGGCCCAGACGTCGTTCGGCCCGCTGCCCCACACATCGTACAGGCTCTCGGTTGTTCCTGAGCTGACCGCGCTCCAGGCCGTGCCGTCGAAGTGCAGGATCACGCCGTCGTTCCCCACGATCCAGACGTCCGTCGGGCTGCTGCCCCACACCGCCCAGAGGGACCGTCCGACCCCCGTGGTGGATGCGCTCCACGCCGTGCCGTCGTAGTGCAGGAGCAGACCATCCACGAAGCCGTAGGTTCCCACGGCCCAGATGTCGTTCGGCCCGCTGCCCCACACGCTGCGAATGGGATGCGTGTTCAGGGGAGGCACCGGCTGCCAACCCACATATCCGCAGGCCTCGAAGGCGGGCGTGCACCAGGAGCTGCATCCGAGGGGACCCTTGTCATACCCGAAGTCCAGGCAGCTCAGGTGGCCCGGCGGGGCGGTGTCGCAGTCCTCGACGCCGTTGACGATTCCGTCCCCGCAGGTTCCGGAGCAGCTGCTCGTGTCGTACTGGCAGAAAGACGTGCAGCCCGGGGTGCCGCCGTAGAAGCCGAGGTCCGTGCACAGGCCGGTGCCCAGGGCGGAGCCGTCGCAGACCTCGCCGCTGCCCGGGTCCAGGATCCCATCGCCACAGCGCCGGAGCCGACAGTCGGTGCGACACAGGGCGTCGGGGGTGTCGGCGTTGGCGGCGCCCTGATCGCAGGACTCCCCTACGGCCACGTCCACCACGCCGTTGCCGCAGGTTTCGATCGAGCCGCAGTCGGCGGCGCAGCCGTCGCCGCTGGCGGTGTTGCCGTCGTCGCACACCTCGCCGGTGTCCAAGACGCCGTCACCGCAGCGGGGGAGCTGACAGCCGCTGCGGCAGGCGTCCGGCACGGTGTCGCTGTTGCCGGCGCCGTCGTCACACTGCTCCCCCGCGACCGGATCGTGCACCCCATCCCCACAGCGCCGCAGGAGGCAGTTGGTGCGGCAGCTTGCATCCGGGGCCTCGGAATTGGCGGCGGCGGCGTCGCAGAACTCTCCCGCGGCCACGTCCACAATGCCGTTGCCGCAGGTTTCGTCGGACAGGCAGTCGGGAGAGCAGCCGTCGCCGGCCTGGTTGTTGCCGTCGTCGCACACCTCGCCGGGATCCTCCGCGCCGTTGCCGCAGAATCGCGACAGGCAGCTGGCCGTGCAGGGGCTGGCCGGATCGCCATTGGAGGCGGCGCAGTGGGCGGGCAGGGGGACCGGGGCCGTTCCGCAGTCGCAGGTCTCACCGGCGGCCACGTCCACGATCGCGTTTCCGCAGGTCTCGTCCGAGCGGCAGTCCGGAGCGCAGCCGTCGCCGGCCACGAAGTTGCCGTCGTCACACACCTCGCCCGCGTCCACGATGCCGTTGCCACACATCTCCACCTGGCACCCGGGGTTGCACCCATCCCCCGGATCGGCGTTGCCGTCGTCGCAGCTCTCGCCGTAGGCGGGATCGATCACCTGATCTCCGCAGCGGGGCAGGGTGCAGTCCGTGCGGCAGGCGTTGGCCATCCCGTCGCTGTTCTGCGGACCGTCGTCACAGGCCTCCGCCGAGTCCATCACACCGTCGCCACAGCTTGGCAGGCGGCAGTCCGAGCGGCAGGCGTCGGCCCGGGTGTCGGAGTTGTCCGCTCCGTCATCACACTGCTCATTCCCCTCCACCTCACCGTTTCCGCACCGGACCGTTTGGACGTCGGCACCGGAGTTCACACCCGAGTCTCCCTCGTCCGCCGACCCGTTTCCCCCACATCCGATCCCCAGGGATACGGTGATCAGCACAGCGCCGGACCAGCCCGCGGAGCGACAGAACGCCTTACTCTTCATCATCAGTACCTCCGACCAGGAGCGGATGGACATTCCTTCACGCATCATTGCGTTGAAGCGACTTCCACCTGCGAGACTGCCTTGAATTATCTATCATTCGAAAGCAAACCACCAGGAGTACTCCGAGCAGGGCGGGGCGTTGGTGTTAGGATCGGACTTACGTTCGGGCGAAGCTCGTCCCCGGGGACTGCCGGCGCTGCTGCGCAGCTGAGGGCTATTGCGCAGCCGGATCGCTGGGGAGTGCCGGGGTCGGCGCCGGGGACGGGTAGTGGTTCGCCCAGGTGGGCTCGTCCGTGACCGTGCCTGAGAGGTTGTTGTCGCCCAGGATGTTCGGCTCAGAGCCTTCGTTCATGATCACGCTGTTTTCGCCCCCGCTCACGACCGACCTGGCGAGCGTGCCCCGAGACCGGAAGTACAGGACTCCCGCCAGCTCGGCGTCGCGGATCTCGCAGTCGTTCACGTTGAACGTGGGCAGCGCCTCTCCCTCCAGCCCGCCGATCTGAATGCCGTAGCCGTACTTGCCGTCCAGCGGCTGCGGCGCAACGGAGCGCACCACGCTGGAGGCGATGAAGCCGGAGATCCCCTCCACGGCCACCCCGGCGCTCTGGCTCGAGTCCACCAGGCAGGAGGTCACCGAGAGGCCGCCGCAGTCGCCGGTTCGGCCGTCGCACAGCGCCCAGATCCCCTGGCCGTAGATGCCATACCAGGACCCGTACTGGGTATTTGCCAGGGTGTCGATCACGGCGACACCCTCGAGCGTGGCCGGCGCGCCGGCGATGAAGATGCCCACGTTCTCGCTGCCAGCGACCAGGCTGGAGGAAACCTGCAGGCTTCCGCAGGCCCCCATCGCGGGATAGCACTGGATGTTGATCCCCCGGCCGAACACCGCTGTGCCCTCATCCGGCAGGGTGTCGCGCACCACGGTGGCAAAGACCTCGGTGTCCACGCCGATCACGGCGATGCCCGCATTCCGGTTGCCGGAGATCAGGCTGGAGGAGACCTGGAGCCTGCCGCAGGCTCCGACCTCGGGGTAGCAATCGGCCCCGATCCCCCGGCCGGAGCTGCCGGTGCTCTCCTCCGGAAGGGTGTCGCGCACGACGGTGGCGAAGATCTCGGTATCCGTGCCGATCGCGGTGATGCCCACATCCCGGTTGCCCGAGACGAGGCTGGAGGAAACTTGCAGGCTCCCGCAGACCCCGGCCTCGAGGTCGCATTGGGAGCCGATCCCGCGGCCGCTCGTTCCGTCGCTCTGCTGCGCCAGGGTATCGCGCACCACGGTGCCGGTGACCTCGGTGTCTGCACCGGCTGCAGCGATGCCCACGTCCCGGTTGCCCGTCACGAGGCAGGAGGAGACGCGCAAGCTCCCACAGGCCCTGGCCTCGGGGTCGCACTGGGCATTGATCCCCCGGCCGCCCTTGCCGTCGCTCTGTATCGACAGGGTATCGCGCACCACGGTGGCGAAGACCTCGGTGTCAACGCCGGTTGCAGCGATGCCCACATCCCGGTTGTTCGTCACGAGGCAGGAGGAGACCCTCAGGCTCCCGCAGGCCCCGGCCGCGAGGTCGCAAGAGGCCCCGATGCCGCGGCCGAACAGCCCGGTGTCCTCCTCCGGCAGGGTATCGCGCACCACGGTGGCGGTGATCTCGGCGTCCACGCCGGATGGAACGATGCCCGCATCCCGGTTGCCCGAGACGAGGCAGGAGGAAACGAGCAGGCTCCCACAGACCCCTGCCTCCGCGTCGCAGGTGACGCTGATCCCCCGGCCGAACCATCCAGTGCTCTGTTCCGGCAAGGTATTGCGCACCACGGTGGCGAAGACCTCGGTGTCCACGCCGGCTGCGGAGATGCCCGCATTCCGGTTGCCCGAGACGAGGCAGGAGGAGACCCGCAGACCCCCACAGGCACCGGTCTCCAGCTCGCACTGGGAATGGATCCCCCGGCCGACCTCTCCGGTGCTCTCCTCGGGCAGGGTGTCGCGCACCACGGTGGCGTTGATCTCGGCGTCCACGCCGATCCCAGCGATGCCCGCCTCCCGGTTGCCCGAGACGACGCTGGAGGAGACCAGCAGGCTCCCGCAGTCGCCGGTGAGGGGGTAGCACTGGGCCGCGATCCCCCGGCCGGACGTGCCGGCGCTCTGCTCCGGCAGGGTGTCGCGCACCACGGTGGCCGTGATCTCGGTGTCCACGCCGAACGCAAAGATGCCCATTTCACAGTTGCCCGAGACGAGGCTGGAGGAGATCAGCAGGCTCCCGCAGTCCCCCCACGGAGAGCACTCGACGTTGATCCCCCGGCCGAACAATCCAGTGCCCGGCTGGGGCCGCGTGTCCCGCACCACGCTTTGCTCCAGGCCGAGCGTGCTCGCGGACGATACGACCCCGATCGTTGCGCAGCCCGCCACCACCACCTGCTGCAGGCTCACCTCGGCCCCTTCCTGTGCGGAGATGCCGACGTCGCCTGCGTCTCGTACCTGCAGCTGACTCAGCACGACCTGCTGCGCGCCCGAGATCACCAGCCCTTCGCCCGGACCGGTCAGGGTGACGCCGCGGATCGTGGTGCCCGTGCCCCCCGCCGTAATGGTCACCGGGGGCCTGGGATCGCCCAGGAACACCGTCCCGCGGATCGTCACCAGCTCTGCGCACCGGCCCGTGAGCCGCACCTCCTTGTTGATGCCGAGGCGCTCAATGTAGTCCCCGGCGGCCAGGGCGAGCCGGCCGCCGGGCACCACCACGGCCAGCGCCTCTCCGACGGTCACGAAGGGTGCCTGCTGCGTGCCGTCAGCGCCGGTGGCGTCCGCGGTCTGATCCACGTACACCGTCGACCCGTCGTCGACGATGGTGCCCCACGTCCCTGTTCCGCAGTCACCGAGGGGCTGACACGTCGTGTGCCCGAGCAGCGCGATGGTGCCGGACGGGCAGGGGTCGGGACCGGGCGGCAGCACTGCGTCGCACCCGCCCTCGCCGTCGGACTCGAACCCGGCGCCGCACGCTGTCACGCCCACCGGCTGACACTCGGTCAGGCCGAGCTGCTCCATGGTGCCGGCAGGACAGCTGTGCTCGGGAAGGATGGGCGCGCAGCCGTCCTCGCCGTCGGGCTCGAACAATCCCGTGGCGCAGGTCGTGACGCCCACAACCCGGCACCCACCGCCCAGCACGGCGATCTCAGCCGAGCCGGGGCAGTCGTCGAAGAGCGGGATGCACGCCGCCCCGGACTGCTCATAGCCCTCGGCGCAGGCGGAGTTGTTCTGGTTGGTGTCGGTGCCCCCGCCGCCCCCACCGCACGCGCCGTCGCACACGCCGAGTAGCAACGCGCAAGCCACGAGACATCGATGTCGTCGCATCCGGTCCTCCTGCCGTCCTGCCGATCCACGCAACAGGATCAGTATCGCCGAAGATGTGGCGGCGCGTAAAGGTGGACTGGAAAAGGAGGCCGGGTGACGGGAGAGGATTGGAACGACGCTCAGGGGCGACGAGGACTGCTCGGGCTGGGCGCGGGAGTGGGGGGCGCTGCCGGGGGGCGCTGCCGGGGTCGGGGCCGAGGCAGCGGCAGCGGCTGCGGCTGCGGCTTCGGCACCGACACCGGCTCCGTTCCTGAGCGGAGTGGCCGGTTGAAAGGCACTTCCCACGCCTCTGCTGTCGTGTCCCATCAGGCGGCTTCGTTGGTCTTTGTAGCTGCGAACGAAAACAGTTCACTCATGTCAACCGGGCGCTTCAAGCGGTTCCTGGCGCCAGCCCGACCTGCATTTGGCGGGTGCGAACAAACCGGAATCGAGTGTCGGTCACGTCGAAGCGCTGGAAGCTCAGTACCCGCGGGCGAGGAGCTGGTAGACGCCGTTGCCGTCCATGTCGTCCTCCCAGGCGATGACCAGGGCGCCGGCGCCGTTGAGGGCTGCGCCCGGGTGGAGCTGCTGCCCGGTGGGCTCACGGTTGACGGTCCACTCGGGCTGCGCGCTCGTGCCGTCCGCGGCGTAGAGGCCGGCGTAGATCTGGAAGGCGCCGTTGCCGTCGGTGTCATCCGCCCAGGTCACCGCGAACTCGCCCTGGGGGCCGCACGTCACCACGGGACCCAGGTGCTGTCCAGACGCGGAGGAGACGCCGAAGTCGGCGAACCGCTCGGAGCCGTCGGCGTGGAACCCACGCGCCCGGATCTGGGCGTCCCCGTCGCTGTCCGGGTCGTCGCGCCACACCACGACGAACCGCCCGTCGTCGGCCACCGCCACCGCGGGATCCCGCTGCTGCCCGGTGCTGACGCTGTTGACCGTGATGCGGGCGAAGCGGTCGCTCCCGTCGGCGTGGAACCCCCGCCCGTGGATCTGGTAGGAGCCGTTGCCGTCCGAGTCGTCCTGCCACGCCACCACGATGTTGGCCAGGGCGTCCAGGCCGACGGCGGGGGCGATGCGAGCGCCGACGTTGTCGTCGTGCACGCTGCGGTCAGCGAACCGCTCGGTGCCGTCGGCGTGGAAGCCGCGCATCAGGATCTGGGCGTTGCCGTCCTGCGCGGGGTCGTCCTGCCAGGCCACCACGAACTCGCCGCCGGGCGCCATGGCGATGGTGGGGGAGCGCTGCTGGCCGGCGGCCGCCGAGTTGACGGTGAGCACCGCGAACAGCTCGCTCCCGTTGGCGGCGAAGCCGCGGGCCTTGAGCTGATACACGCCGTTGCCGTCCGCGTCATCCTCCCACACGACGGCGAAGTTGCCCGCCGCGTCCATCGCCACGGCGGGGTTCGCCTGGTGGCCGGCGCCGTCGGGGTTGACGCGCAGATCGGCAAAGGCCTGGCACCCGCCCGCGAGGAAGCCGCGCACGAAGATGTCGTGGTTGCCCGCCCCGTCGCTCGCGTCGGAATCGTCCTGCCAGGCCACCACGAAGTCGCCGCCGGGCGCCATGGCCACCGCCGGGGCGAGCTGATCCCCGGCGCCCGCCCGGTTGACCGTGCGATCCGTGAAGGCCGTCTCCCCCAGGGTGTCGACGCCGGTCCGCGGCGGGGCCACGAAGTCGTGGCTGAAGGTGAGCTGGTGCTCGACAGAGCTCGGGTCCGAGGCGTACCAGCTCCCCCCCGTGGAGGGCGACGGGGGATCGAACAGCTCGCTGCAGAAGAACGCGGGCTGCCCTGCGGGGAACATCTGGGTGTTGCCCTCCTCGACCGTGAAGGTGCGGGCCGTGATGGTGGCCTGACGCGGGTCAAAGGTCAGCTGCCGCATCCAGCCGTTGCCGTGGTACATGCCGGTGCGGCAGTGGTTGGTGCACTGCGACACGTCGGACGCGCCGCACTCCCCCTCGAACTGGTAGTCGACCAGCATCTCGTGCACCAGAGATCCGGTGTGGGTGGTCTGCACCCGAACCTCCGAGTCCCCGATGTGCCCGGAGACCACCAGGAAGATGTTGCTGTGCTGGGCCACCAGCTCGTTCCAGACGTCGGCGCCCGACGCGCCGACAGTGTCGTAGTCGTCGTTGGGGCAGCCGCCGGAGTAGACGCCGCCGTGGGTGAGGTAGCAGTGGGTCGCGATGATCACGTGGTGATCCGGGTGGGACGCGACGAGGTCGCTGGCCCAGCACAGCACGTCCTTGCGGGGCGAGTACTCGAGGTTGATCACCAGAAACCGCTGCTCACCGTTAGCGAAATAGGCATAGCTGTTGGTGTTGCTGGTGCCGTAGGAGCCGCCGTACCACGCGTTGCCGGCGAAGCGGGACGGCGCGAAGTAGTCGTTCATCAGCGACCCGCCCCGGTCGAAGGCGCCCCCCACCAGGTAGTCGTGGTTGCCGGGGACGACGCTGTAGGGGATGCCCGCGGCGTCGAGCAGGGCGTGGGCGTCGGAGGCGGTCTCCCACTGCGCCGTGGTGTTGTTGTTCGTGATGTCCCCGAGGTGCGCCACGAACAGGATGTTGTCGGTCTGTCGGTGATCGACGATCCACTGCATCTGGCGGCGGTAGGTGTTGCCGGCGCCGTTGGCCTGTTTGCTGGTGTAGTACTGCGTGTCCGGGAGCAGCACGATGGAGAAGGGGTCGCAGTGCTCCCCGCACGCCTCCACGCAGCTCACGGTCTGCGGGTCACAGACAAAGGCGGGGGCGCAGGCCACCGGCGCCGACCACGCCAGGCAGCCGTTCTGCTCGATCCGCTCGCACGCGCGGATACCCCCCTCGTGGCACTCCTGCGCGCCCTCGGTGGGGCAGGTGTCCGCGCACGCGGCCCCGTCCGCGTCGCCCCCCCCGTCCGCGTCGCTGCTCCCGTCCGGGTCGGGCGCGGTCCCGGCCGACGACTCGCAACCGCAGAGCGCGAGCGACAGCAGCAGCGCCAAGCCCACGCTCCAGGGCCGGGAGCGCGCAGAGGCGGTGGCGGAGAGTCGAAGCGTACCGAGCGTACCGAGGGTCATGGGCGACGTCCTTGTGGGCCGTAGGCGGCCCTCCTGCGAGCATCAGCACGTAGCCATTATAAACAGCCCCCGGGAAAACAACCTCGGGAAAACGGCCCCCGGGAAAATAGTCCCAGGGAAAACAACCTCGGGAATAATCAAGGAACGGAGCGTTTCCTACGAAAACGCGCAACCCCCCACTACAGGTGACGATAACCGCGGTGCCCTCTTCATTTCATACGAAGGAGCTTTCGCATGGCACCCATTGGTTATCACATCCGAATTCATCTTAAGGACAACCGCGTGATCCTTCAATCACCAATACAGCAGCGCCTACTGTCCAGGGTCGTTCTTCAGCAGGGGCGCAAAGACAACCTCCTCGCATTCAGCCTCCCCGATTCGCACCTGCACATGGAGGCACTGTGCAGCGAGCACGCCGCAAGCCGGCTCTGCCAGCGCGTTGGAACCAGCCTCAAGCAGCGCCTGAATCTTCCGGTGTCGTTCACGAGCTATGACCACGAGCCCATCCGCGATCAACGGCACCTGGGCAACTCTTTTCGCTACGTCTCGACGCAGCACGAGCAGCACAAGTTGGATTGGCGCACGTTTTTCGAGGCCACCAATCTTCCGGATTTGCTCGGCATGCGGCTGATTGGCGGGTACACCCGGGAAAATGTGCAACGGTGTTTACCGCGTGTCCGCCGTGCAACGATTCTGGGCTGGTTGGAGCTGACCGGTCTACAACCAGCGGATGGTCCGTTGCACGAGCTGTGCGAGGCGACGCTCTCCGCCGCAGCCCTCAGCAGCCTTGCCGGGAGGAGCGGTCCGGTTGTCGAGGCCCGCTGCGCCATGATCAAGGTCGTGAACAACCGACTCAGCAATGTTGACGCCGCGCGACTTGTTGGGGTGACGGACCGCACGGTGCGATCACTCAAGCAACGGGATGCCAATCCGGAACTTGTCTGCGCCATCCGATATCAGCTTGGGTTGCGTCAGCTTGTGCAGCGGCTGCGAACCACTGACAGCGAGCTCCTCGTTGCAGGGTGAGAGCCGGTCCTATGAGCCCATCTACCGTTTTTTGGGAATGACGGAAGAAACGGAGGGACCTTCTCAGAAGGTGGGGTGGTTACTTCCGGGTATTGTCGTCATTGCGGAAGAAACGGTCTGACCTTATGCGTAAGGTGACCTGGTTACTTCCGATTTGGGTCAATATCGCGGAAGAAACGGAGGGACCTTCTCAGAAGGTGGAGCGGTTACTTCCGGGTTTTGTCGTCATTGCGGAAGAAACGGTCTGACCTTTGGTCGAAGATGCGAAGCACGCAGTGACTGCCACCGCCCACGGTGAGGCTAGGGGCGCGCGTCCTCCAGGGTCGGGCCCACGGGGCTGCCGCAGGTCTTCTGGGGCGTCCTGAACAGGAGCCAGGCCGTGGGCATGGGCGTCTGGCGCTTGGTGCGGCGGGTGTAACGTTCGGCCAGGGCTTTGCCGAGCTTGTGCTGCAGGCGGCGGCGGCGGCTGGCGTCGGTGAGGTCGATGCACTTGTGTCTGGAAAGCACCGCGTAGAGCACCTTGAGGAGGCCTGCGCGTTCCTGCTGTTTGTTCAGAAAGAAGGAGAGCTGGTAGTCCCAGGTGGTCACCCGGAGGGCCCGGATGACCCTGGCGCAGCCCGCGAACCGGTAGGGTTTGGGGAAGCCGAGATGGGCGATGTAGCGGCTGACTGGTCTGCCGCCCAGGGGACGGGAGGAGAGCTCGGTCTCCAGCAGCGCCACGCTCGCCGCGCCGGCGGCCCCCGCGGTCAGGGCCTTGAGAAAATTGCGACGGTCCACTCCGCGCTCGGGCTCCGCCGGATAGCCGGAGTCGTAGCTCTCGATCGGCCGGATTCGTTTCATGGATCCACTCCCTTTGGTCTTTCGTGATGAGTATTGGATAGCACGGCATCGGTGCGGTGCACGGGAAAGGCTGAACCGCGGTGCATGATCGTCCTCGCTCAGGGGAGGTTGACGCCCTTGCGGCGGCAGGCGTCGGCGAGCATTTTCCTCTGGCCGCCGCGGAGCCTGCGGTGGGCCCAGTGCGCCAGGCGGGTGTGCTTGAGGCTGCAGGCGCACATGCCGATGATGGCGGCCATGAAACCCGAAGCCCTGAGCTTGTAGGCCTCGCGCGCCAGCTTGAGGGCCTCCTGGCAACGACCGCCCAACCAGAGGCGCTTCGCCCGGTTCTGCAGCTCCCGGCGGCGGCTGACACGGGGCCCGGCGCCGGGGCTGGCGCCGGGCGTCTGGGTGCCGCGCACGAGCCGGCTGAGCCAGGCCACAACACCCAACCCCAGCCCGAGGCGTACGGCGTGGGGGTCCTCGGCGTTTCTCCACGCGCGGGTCCGCTTGCGTGGCGTGGCGGGGTGGGCCTGGCGGTAGGCCCGGTAGATGCGGAGCGCCCGGGCGTGAGGCGTGCACGCCATGGCCAGACAGGTCTGACCCAACGGACAAACGTCGGGCTCGAGGCAGAGCGCCGGTGGGCTCCGCGTCACGAGGCCGCGCTTGCTGAGCCGGTCGCGCCAGTGGCGCACCTGCTTCACGGTGGGTGGTTTGGACCGGCCGGTCACCATTTTCATGGTGGCCAGGGCCCAGTCCTGCATGAGCTGCTTACGTTGCTTCAGCGGCAGCTTGCTCTGAAGCTTCTTCCAGAGCACCTCCCGCCGTTTCCGGGCGGCCTCCCGGGTCAGATCGACGGGCTTCCCGTGGAGCTTCATCAGGGCCCACACGGCGCACTGCGGCAGCGTGCGCGGTGTTGCCTGGTACGACACTCCGCCGCCCAACATGCCCGTCTCCGCGCCCACGGCCAAGGCGCGGGCCATGAGTTTTCGAGCCCGCTCTGCGCGCAGCGCGCCGAGGGCGATGAGCGCGCGGCACTGCACATAGTAAAACGGTGAGTTCTCGGCGAGGTGGAGGAGCCGCCTCACGACCTCGCGCCGGCGGGCCTTGCCGACGTGCTCGACATAGTCGGCGCCGTTGGCGTTGGCGATGGGGCAGGTGTCCTGCAGGGCGTGGAGGATCGCCTTGACGGGCGTATTGTTGACGTCGCCCCGGCGCCAGACCAGCGCGCGGAGCGCCTCCATCCGCACCCGACAGACCGGGTCTCCGACGGCCAGGCGGCGCAGCTCGGGTGCGAGGGCGCGGACGGTCTCCGGCTTGCTGCTGATGCTGGACACGAGCTGGGAGAGCGCTTTACGGCGCGTCCCGCGGTCCGGGCTCCGGAGCTGCTTGAGCAGGACCGGGACGTCGCCAAGCCCCAGCTTGGCAGGCCGAGCGGCCGCGGCCTGAGGCGGTGTGAGGACCGCCAGACTGATCGCCAACCCGACTCCCGCGGTGCAATGGCTGCTGTTGCGCATGTTACGTCCTCCCCGGTGAGGCCACTCATGTCCCATTGTATCACTAAAAATGTAGGGGGTCAGACCGCCCCGGCTGGCGATGGTGGGGCATCGAGGGCCGGGCTTGTGCGTTGGTGCTGTTCTGAACGCACGCCGGCGCACGCCGGCGCATGCCAGCGCATGGCGACCTGGCCGTGGCCAGAGGAGCAGGTGCTGCCCTGCGGCGCGCCGATGCCCGCGGTCCGGGGCAGGTCGAGATACGTCTCCGCCCACTGGTGCTCCACCACCTTGACCCCATCCAAGCCGCCGAGGGATACTACCCCACCGTACCAACGTAGCCGGTGAAATGTCTTTCGCGCGATGAGCACCGATCCCCGGGTGGTGATCTACGACGAATCGGGCCGCGCCCGCGCCGTTCGTTGGATGCTACGGGTGTTGGCCGCGCTTCAGCATCGGCGTTGGCTCTCGAGTTCCTCGAATGGGGGCGCGGTCTGTCAGGGCAGGAGGCCGTTGAAGCGCAGAATCGAGCCGTCGGTCACGCCGTAGATCTCGTCGGATGCCGTGCCGAAGATTCCGCGGAAGGTGCCGGAGATGGAGTGCATGGGGGCCCAGACCTGGCCGTCGAAGTGGACCACGGTGCCCACTTGGCCCACGGCGAAGATGTTGGTGGCGCTGGTGCCCCAGATCGCCAGCAGCGCGTCCCCCGTGCCGGGATCCATGGCGCTCCAGCCTGTGCCGTCATAGTGGATGATCGTCGTGGGGAAGCCCACGGCGTAGACGTCGTTGGGCCCGCTGCCCCACACACCGTACAGGTTGTTCCCGGTGCCGGACGCCATGGCCGTCCACGTCGCGCCGTCGTAGTGGAGCACGGTTCCATTCATCCCGACGACGAACACGTCATCGCCGGCGCTGCCCCATCCGTCGCGGAGTACTTCGGTCGAGCCGGAGCTCATGGCGGTCCAGACCGAGCCGTCGTAGTGAGTGATTGCGCCGTTGTTCCCGGTGGCAAAGACGTCATTCGCGGCGGCGCCCCAGACTCCGTTTAGGCCGTCCGACACCCCCGGGGGCATGGAGGTCCAGCCGCCGCCGTCCCAGTGCATGATGACCGCGTTCCCGGAGCTGGCGCCGACGGCGAAGACGTCGTTCGCCGCGCTGCCCCAGACATCCAGGTAGGAGGTCGAGCCCCCCGACAGGGACTGCGTAAAAGTGACACCGTTCCCGTACAGGATTCTCCCGGCGGAGCCTACGACCCACATGGCGTTCCGTGAGGCGGCCCAACCGGTGTAGAACGTGCTGGTCCAACCGGCCGTGCCCATGCGGCTCCAGCCCGCGCCGTTGATGTGGAGTAATGAGCTGTCTCCCCCGGCCCAGATGTCCGAGCCGGAGCTCCCCCAGAGCGTGTACACCCAGCTCCCGATGCCGGTGTCGGTGGGCGACCAGAAGGAGCCGTCGTAGTGCAGGATGATTCCGCTGCCGCCCCCGGCATACACATCGGACTCCGAGCTCCCCCAGACACCCTGGAGATCGGTTGTGTAGCCGGAGTTCTGGGCGCTCCAGGCGGCGCCGTCGTAGTGCCAGATGGTCCCGGCCATGCCCACGGCGAAGACGTTGTTCCACGCGCTCCCCCAGATCCCGTAGAGCACGGCGCTGGTGGGCGGGGTCGTCATGGCGCTCCAGGAGGAGCCGTTGTAGCGGCGCACCATGCCGCCTCCTCCCACGGCGAACACGTTGGCGCCGGAGGTGCCCCAGACCGCGGTGACGGTGGTCGCGGTGCCGGAGGCCATGGGAGTCCAGCTCGAGCCGTCGTAGTGCAGGATCGTGCCGCCGAATCCCACGGCGAACACATCGTTGGGCGCGGCGGCCCACACGCCGAAGAGATTCACCGTTGTGCCGGACGCCATGTTGGTCCACGTGGCGCCGTCGTAGTGCCGAATGGCGCCGGCCTCGCCAACGACGAAGATGTCCGAGGAGGAGGTGCCGGAGATGGCGTTGAGCACCTGCAGGGTGGGCTCCTGGTGGATCACGGTCCATGCGGTCCCGTCGAAGCGCCAGATCTCGCCGTAGTACCCGCTGGCCCACTGCTTGACTACGGCGTAGACGTCAGAGGCGGAGGCGCCCCACAGACCTACTATCCGTTCGTTGTCGACGCTCTCCCACTGCGGCGACCAGCAGGTGTCGTACTGGGTGAAGCAGAAGGCGCTGCAGCCGAGGGCTCCTGCGTCGAACCCGAAGTCGATGCAAAACTGGCCCTGATGGTCGAGCCCGTCGCAGAGCTCGCCGCCGTTGAGCACGCCGTCGCCGCAGTATTCGCCGCATCCGGCCGTGTCGAAGCCGGTGCAGTCGTTCGTGCACGCCGCGGTGCCGGAGTAGAACCCGAAGGTGCCGCAGGAGACGCCTCCGAGGTCGGGGCCGTCGCACACCTCCGGCCCGTTCTTGACGTTGTCCCCGCAGAAACCCACGCATCCCGTCTCCAGGATCTGGTCGCAGCCGGCGGTGCACTGCAGGGTCCCGCTGTAGAACCCTCGCTGGGTGCAGGTCTGGAGGCCGAAGTCGTTGCCGTCACAGCTCTCGGCGCCGTTCTTGGCGCCGTCGCCGCAGAAGCCGGAGCAATTGAGAGGGTTGAGCTGGCAGTTGCTCAGGCAGCCCAGCGCTCCGGAATAGAACCCTTGTGACTGGCAGGTCTCCCCACCGAGATCGCTCCCGTCACACAGCTCGGTTCCGTTTCTTACGCCGTCGCCGCACGTCTCCTGGCACTGCGTCGTCTCGTAGCGACAGAAGGGCGAGCAGGTCAGGGAGCCGCTGTAGTATCCGAAGTCCTGGCACGTTCCGGCGCCGATCATGGTGGCGTCGCAGTCCTCGCCGGACAGCGGGTCGATGACGCCGTCGCCGCAGCGCCGGGGCAGGCAGTCTGGGCGGCAGGTCGCGTTGGGCAGGTTCGAGTTCGCCGATCCCAGGTCGCAGCCCTCACCGGCGGCCACGTCGATGATGGAGTTGCCGCAGCTCTCGTCGGACAGGCAGTCGGCGCTGCAGCCGTCGCCGCTCACGTTGTTTCCGTCGTCGCTGAGCTCCCCCGGATCCAGGTGGCCGTCACCGCAGAACTCCAACCGACAGGTCGGGCCGCAGCCGTCTCCCCCTTGCGTATTGCCGTCGTCGCACTGCTCTCCCGCGGCGGCGTCGACGATCCCGTTGCCGCAGGACTCGTCGGACCGGCAGTCAGAGCTGCAGCCGTCGCCGCTGTGGTTGTTGCCGTCGTCGCACAGCTCGCTGGCGTCCAGGGTGCCGTTGCCGCACAGCTCGAGTCGGCACAGCGCGTTGCAGCCGTCCCCGCCTTGCGTGTTGCCGTCATCGCACTGCTCCCCTGCGGCGACGTCGACGATCCCGTTGCCGCAGGACTCGTCGGACCGGCAGTC
>JBDRSE010000142.1:0-17133 GCA_043825095.1 bacterium | reverse complement strand
CGTCCCCGCAGGAGGGCAGCGCACACACACTCGAGCAGCCGTCGCCGTCCGGGGTGTTTCCATCGTCGCAGGCCTCGCCGATGGCGGCGTCCACGTAGCCGTTGCCGCAGGTCTCGTCGGACCGGCAGTCCGGAGTGCAGCCGTCCCCGGGCAGGAAGTTCCCGTCGTCGCACACCTCGCCCACCTCCTGCACGCCGTTGCCGCAGAACTCCACGAAACAGATGTCTGAGCAGCCGTCCCCGGGCGTCGTGTTGCCGTCGTCGCAGAGCTCGCCGGCCGCGACGTCCACCACGCCGTCTCCGCAGACCGGCTCCGTGCAGCCGACCCGGCAGGCGTCTGGCACCAGGTCGCTGTTCTGCGGGCCTTCGTCGCACTCCTCCCCGGTGTCCGTAACGCTGTCCCCACACCGCGGCAGCGTGCAGTCCGAGCGGCACGCGTCCGGCTCGACGTCGCTGTTTTGGCTCCCGTCGTCACACTCCTCGATCCCATCCACCTGGCCGTTGCCGCAGTTTGGCGCGATGCTGTTGTTGTTGTTTTGATCGTCGTTGACGTTGTTGTTGTCTCCGCCGGACTCGCCCGAGCACGCAACCGCGAGCAACGCACAACACAGGACAAACAGAATCGGCCTCGCCTGACTCATTTTCGACCTCCTCAGGGTACTCTATGGAATCGACAGTCCCACTCCTGAGCCGAGATCCTCTCAAAACCCATCACGTTGGTCAACGTTAGACTTGTTCAGACCCTTCCCCCGCACCCCCCGCAGCGCGGACTACTAGATCGCCGACCGGTTTGATCTCCCGTCGCCGGGTCGGGCGGCATACGGCCGTCTGCAGCGTCGTTCCTCAGTCAAATATGGCCCGATATTCTCCATCGTCTCTCCTTGCATCCGACCGCATGGCGCTCCGCCCGGCTCGGTCCGACCAAACCGGTCGGCGCTCTGACTAGAGCCTGATCCTGAGGTCGCTACAGTTTGTCGTGCTCAGGCCGAAGGCCGGTGCTCGTGCTCGTGCACGGAAGGCACGGACTTCGAGCCCGAGCGCGAATCCAGAGTGATCTACACTTGCGAACAGTTTCTAGAACAGATTCTTGAGGCGGCGGATGGGGTCGGGGCCCCTGTCGTGCTTTTTCTTTTTCTTCTTCTTGTGCTTGCGGCTGGCCTTGGGCCGCTCGTCCTCACCGCAGGTCTCGCAGCCGCGGGTCGCGATCAGCGCCGTCACCAGCACCACCACGAAGATCAGGGAGCCGAGCTTGGCGATCTTGATCCACGTCTCGCGACGGATCCTTCCTCCGGTCGGAGGTGGCGGGTAGGTCATCCCCGGGCCCGGCGGCAGGCCGTGACCTCCGGGCAGGGACGCGCCCGGTGCGGCTTGCGGATGGGCACCCGAGGGATGTGACGGCCGGGCCCCGAGGGCCACGGTGGGCTGCCCGGGCTGCGCCGTCGCCGGAGGTCCCCCCGAGGGGTGGGTCTGCACTGGGTGGTGGGCCACCTGGGTCGGCGCGGCGCCCGAGAGTGCGGCCTGGGGCGGCCCGGCGCCCGGGGGCGCGGCCTGGGGCGGCAGCGATTGCGCCGTGTGCGCGCCGGAGGACGCCGCGGCGAAGCGCGCGTTGGTGCCGATGACGGCGAGGGGCTTCTCGGCCGATTCGTCGGCGCCGGTCAGTGTGGAAAACAGCTCGGTGATGGCCGTATGCGCCGGGTCCCAGTGGGGCCGTAGGGCCTCCTGCAGCTCCATGGCCGAGCCGAAGCGCTGCCCCCGGTCCCGCGCCATGCCGCGCCGGACGATCTCCACCAGCGCGGGTGCGAGGTCCGGGCGCAGCTCCTCCAGCGGGCGGTGGGTCCCCTGGAGGATCGCCACCAGCACCTGGTTCATGTTTTCGCCTTCAAAGGGCCGCTGCCCGGAGAGGGACTGGTAGAGCATCACCGACGCGGCGTAGATGTCGGTGCGGTGATCCACGTCGGTGCGCCCCTCGGCCTGCTCCAGGCTCATGTAGTAGGGCGTGCCCATCACCGCCCCGGTGGCGGTGAGCCGCATGTCCTGGTTCTCCGTGAACTTCGAGATGCCGAAGTCCAGCAGCTTCACTTCGTACAGCCCCGTGCGCGACGCGTGCAGGAACACGTTGTCCGGCTTGAGGTCCCGGTGCACGATGCCCTTGGCGTGCGCCGCTCCCAGGGCCGAGAGCACGTGGTCGATCACCGCCAGCGCGACGTTTGGGTCCAGCACCCTGTGCTCCTCGAGCACCTCGGCGAGCTCTCGTCCATGGAGCAGCTCCATGACCAGGTAGTGGATGCCGTCCGGGGTCTCCCCGTAGTCCATCACGTCGACGATGCCCGGGTGCCCGATCATGGCCGCCGCCTTGGCCTCGTTCAGCATCCGCTGCGCGATCTGTGGGTGCGCCGAAGCCAGGTGCGGGTGCAGCACCTTGATGGCCACCTTCCGCTGGATCCGGGAGTGCTCCCCCAGGTACACCGCCCCCATTCCGCCCTCGCCGATCAGCCGGATCACCTCGTACCGATCGAGCGTCGTACCAACCAGGCTTTTGGGCTGCACCATGACCGGGCGATTTACCAGAGCCTCTCGCCAGTGTCAAAGCGCGGGCGCGGCGGCCGCCGCCCCAAGGCCTGGGTCCCCGGTGGGGGGAGTTTGTCGGGAGCGCTGGTCGGAGACCACAGCGCCTCCCACGCCGCCCGCCGATGGCGCCCCGGCGCGGCCGACGGTGGCGCCCCGGCGCGGCACTTGACCCACCCGGTGAAAATCACGATCATCCTGCCACGCCCCGGAGCCTTTTTTCGGCCCGGGAAATTCGTGTCAGAGATGAGCGCATTTTTCACCCGTGTCCGCGCCGTCTTGTCGCCCGACGAGGACGGCAAGTTCGGCGCCTTTGCCGGGGTGTTCACACCGAGCGTGCTGACCATCCTGGGCGTGATCATGTTCCTGCGGTTCCCGTGGGTGGTGGGACACGCCGGGCTCGGGGGCGCGCTGCTCATCGTGCTGGTGGCCCATCTGCTCACGGTCCCCACGGCCCTGTCGGTGGCGTCCATCGCCACCAACCGGAAGATCAAGGGCGGGGGCGACTACTACATGATCTCTCGAAGCCTGGGCTTGGAGGTGGGCGGCGCCATCGGAGTGGCGCTGTTCTTCGCCCAGGCCCTGAGCGTGAGCCTGTACACCCTGGGCTTCACCGAGGCCTTCCTGGAGGTGTTTCCCGGTCTGCCGGGTCCGGCGGTGGCCGTGGTGACCACCCTGCTCGTGGCCGGGCTGGCCTTTTGGAACACGTCCCTCGCGATCAAGAGCCAGTTCTTCATCATGGCGCTGATCCTGCTGTCGCTGGTGTCCATCTTCGTGGGCGGGGTGACCGGGGCGAGCGGCGTGACCGCAGGGGCGCCCGAGGGGGGGATCACCTGGTGGCCCAAGACGGTGGGCGGGGTGGCGCCCGAGCCGTTCATTGCGGTGTTCGCCGTGTTCTTCCCGGCCGTGACCGGGTTCACCCAGGGCGTTTCCATGTCCGGGGACCTGCGGGATCCGCGCAAGTCTCTCCCCGGCGGGACCTTCGCCGCGGTGGGGGTCGGGTTCGTGATCTACGTGGCGCTGCTGGTGTTCGCGGCCGTGCTGGCCGGTCCGGCGGAGCTGCGGCGGCTGGACACCATCGTGTACAAGAACCTCGCCGCGGTGGGGCTGCTCGTGACCCTGGGGGTCATCGGGGCGACCCTGTCTTCGGCCCTCGGGTCGGTGCTCGGCGCGCCGCGGATCCTCCAGGCCTTGGCTCAGGACGGGGTGGTGCCGCGCTTCCTGGGGCGCGGGCACGGCCCGACCAACATGCCTCGAATCGCCACCCTCGTGGCGCTGGCGGTGGCCCTGGTGGGCGTCGGCCTGGCGTTTCTGACCCCCTCGGGCCTCAACGCCATCGCCCAGGTGATCACCATGTTCTTCCTGGCGTCCTACGGCTTCATCAGCCTGGCCTGCGGGCTCGCGACCTGGTCGCGCACGCCGAGCTTCCGCCCCACCTTCCAGGTGCCGGCCTTCATCTCCCTGGCCGGGGCGGCGGCGTGTTTGTACACCATGTCCCTGATCAATCTGCCGGCCATGCTGGCGTCGGTGGTGATCGTGGGGTTGATCTACGTCGGGCTCACACGCCGGCACCTCACCAAGACCTGGGGTGACCTCCGGCACGGCCTCTGGGCGGCGCTCATCCGTCGCGGGCTGACCGCGCTGCGGTCGGTGGAGTTCCACCCCCTGAACTGGCAGCCGCACCTGATGGTGCTGGGCGGCTCGCCTCTGCACCGGCCGCACCTCATTCAGCTCGGACACTGGGTGGGCGGCCGACGCGGCATGGTGACCTACTTCTTCCTGATCCCGGGGCAGCTCGAACAGGCGGGCCCGAAGCTCCGCGCCCAGGAGGCGACCCTGCAGAAACGGCTCGCCCGCGACTATCCGAACGTGTTCACCCGGGTGCACGTGTGCGAGGAGCTCTTCCCCGAGGCGCTCAGCGCGGTCCAGGCCCACGGCCTGCCGGGCTTTTCGCCCAACACCGTGGTCGTGGGCTGGTCCCACGACGCCGACACGGCCGAGGCCTACACGAGGCTGCTGCGAGGGCTGGTGGCCCTGGACAAGTGTCTGCTGCTCGTGTCGCACAAGGAGCAGCTCGGCTATGGTCGCCGGCGCACCATCGAGCTTTGGTGGGGGGGGCTGCAGCACAACGGGGGCCTGATGATGCTGCTGGCGGCGCTCATCAAGGAGTCGGAGGACTGGCAGGACGCGCGCGTGATGGTGCGCATGATCGCCCGCGAAGACGAGAAGGCAGAGCTGCTCCAGGGGAACCTGGAGCGGATCATCGAAGAGGCTCGACTCGACGCCGAGGCCGAGGTGATCGTGCCCCACCAGCCCGACGAGTCTCCCCTGGACCTGATCGCCGGGCGCGCCAAGAGCGACCTCGTGCTGCTGGGCCTGCGTCCCCCGGAAGAAGGAGAGGAGGCCCAGGAGTTCGTCGCCCGGATCAACGCGCTGGTGGACCGCCTGCCCACCTGCGTCCTGGTCAAGGCGAACAGCGACTTCGAAGGCGCCGAGATGCTGTTCGAGAGGGAGTACCTGCCCAAGCGGTCGCGGACCCGGCGCACGGCGGCGCTCCCCGAGGTGGAGCACGACGAGCTGGAGGCCGTCCCCCACGCCCTCGAAGGTCAGCCCCTCGACGTGGACACCTCCGGGCTCCCGGTCAAGAAGGAGGACGGACAGTAGTTTTTTCGCTTCTGGTTCCCGGCGCTGATCGATCCCGCGTGTGCTATGCTTTTGCTCGACTGCCAATAGAGGCGCTGAACAAACAGCCGGGCGCGCCGGGAGCGCTGCCGGTGCAGGAGGTCTGTCGTGTCTGGAAAGTTTCTGGTCGGCACTGCGTGCGCGGCGCTGCTCGTGGCGCCGTCGGCCTGCTCAGACAACACGGGAGGCCCGGGGGGCGAGTCCGTGCCGTTTGAGAGCTATTGTGACGAATGGGTGGCCATGGCCTGCGAGGTCGCGGCCGCGTGTGACTGCCTGGACGGCTACTCCGAGGCGCTCTGCCGGACCTATCTGATCACCGACTGCCGGGACGAGGTGGAGGCGCCGGTGAACGCGGGGCGGATGGCCTTCGATCCGCAGGCGGCGGGACAGTGCATCCAGCAGCAGTGGGAGATCGCCCACGACTGCGATCTCACGGGCGCCGACTGGCCCCAGGCCTGCGACGACATGCTGGTCGGCCAGGTCCCGGCCGGGCAGTACTGCGACTCCGACAGCGAGTGTCTGACGCCCCTGGAGTGCTACAACGACAGCTGCGTCGATCTCCCCGGGGAGGGCCAGGCCTGTCTGCAGGGGAGCTGCGAAACGGATCACTTCTGCGGCGTGGACGACCTGTGTCACCGCTACCGCGCCCAAGGCCAGCCCTGCCCCGAAGGGGACTACGCCTGCGACGACGACCTCTACTGTGACAGCCGGACCGACACCTGCGAGCACTACCTCGCCAGCCAGGCCGATTGCTCACACGCGAGCTGGGCTTGCGACGACGACCTGTACTGCTCCATGGCCAGCCAGGTCTGTCGCCCCTACCCCACCGCGGGGCTGGACTGCGACGACTCCGAGGGCGAGTGCGCCGAGGACCTGTATTGCGATGAAGGTTACGTCTGCCGGCTCCAGCAGGGCGCAGGCGCGGTGTGCGCCCAAGACCAGGAGTGCCTCTCCTGGGACTGCATCGACAACCTGTGCGAGCCCGACTCCGAGAACATCTGTCTGTTCTGATCCCATCGCGCGCTCCCATCGCCTACACGCGCAGCCTGCTCACAACGCCGCCCTGGACGTCCCCTCGGAAAGTCCGTCATTATCTATAGACATTGGCTCTCGCATTTTTTGCTGAATGTGCTACTGGTGTCTGGGTATTTGGAGTGATTCCATGAAGCTATCCACGCGAACACGGTATGGCCTCCGGGCGATGATAGAGTTGGCCTCCTACGGGTCATCCGGCCCCATCATGGTTCGGAAGATCGCGGAAAAACAGCAGATTTCCAAGAAGTACCTGGACATCATCTTCACGTCATTGAAGGTGGCCGGGCTGGTCCGCGCGATCCGCGGTGCGACGGGGGGGTTTCTGCTCACCCGGGCTCCAAAGGACATCCGAATCAGTGAGATCGTCTCTGCCCTGGAGGGTGCCCTGGCGCCGGTGGAGTGCTGTCAGAGCCCCGAAGTCTGTGATCGGTCGCACCACTGCGCCGCGCAGGTGCTCTGGAACCAGCTCGCGGCTGCGATCCAGGACACCCTTGATTCCACGACACTGGCGGACCTGGTCGCCTCCCAGGCCAGGCTGGACGCGGAGCCGCCTTTCTGCCCCACCCAAAAAGTCGCCGACTGATCTTCTGTACTGCCGTCGAAGGCTACAGCAGCTTTCGAACCAGCTTGTCGAGCTTGGCGTAGCCGAAGCTGGAGCCGCGCAGGAAGTCCCGGATGATGCCCTGCCGATCAATAGCGATCAGGGTCGGGATCTTGTTGCTTTTGTAGATCAATCCGATGCGGTTCTTGTAGTTGTGACCCACCGGGAAGGGGAGCTGCAGCTTGGTGAGGGTCTGCTTGGTCTTGCTGACCTTCTTGTCCTGGGACAGCGAGTAGATCACCAACCCGCGCTTGGCGTAGGCGGCGTGCAGCCGCTTGAGCTTGGTGAAGTTGAGCTTGCAGGAGTCACACCAGGAGGCCCAGAAATATACGATCACTGCCTTGCCCTTGAGGGAAGAGAGCTGCAGGCTGCCGCTGCGATTGATCATGGGTGTGGTGAAGTTCGGGGACGGCTGGTTGAGCCAGAAGAGCCGCAGCAGGGTCCTCATATCGGGTACGGTGCCCACCTTCAGCTGCTTGTTGAACACGTTTCCGCCGCGCTTGATGGTCAGGTACAGCGTCTGGCCGGGGGAGCTCTTGCCGGTGATGGCGACCACGGCCTTGGGCGACCGTACGGGCTGGCCGTTGACAAAGGTGAGCACGTCGCCTTTCTTCAGGCCGGCCGTGGCGGCGGGGGACGTGGGCATCACCCGGGTGACACTGACACCGCCGTTGCCGTCGCCCATCAGGATCCCGATCCAGGGGGCGGCCTGCGCCGGAGCAGTGGAGACCAGCAGTACGAGCACTGCTGCCCCCAGAATGGTGAGTGGCTTGGCCGGTGGATTCTCGTGTCGCATGTTCTTTCCTCGCGCGTGGATGCGTGGCAAACTAATAACGCTTGCGGAGTAGACGTTTCAAGGGTTGACCGTGTTCACCTTGAGTTCATAGAATTGCCCAGTCAACCATAGATTTTCACCCAGCGAGGTACATCGTGCTCCAGAAGTTTGCAGGCGTTGTAATACTTTTTGTTTTCGCTGTGTTCTCGGCGGCCTGCCCTGTGGGAGGCGTCAACAACAACGACAACGACGGTGGCCTGCCCCAGAACGATGCCAACGTCAACGGCAACGATGCTGAGGTCGAGCTGTGCGGGAACGGCACCTGTGACGAGGCCGAGGGAGAGGACTGTGACACCTGCTTCCGGGACTGCGGCGGAGTCCTGTGCTCCCCGGTGCAGCCGCTCACGGTGCAGGAGTATCGAACCGTCTATATGGAGCAGACCCTGGGCCAGACCAACGTGGATCTGCGCGCCGAGGCGGTGTGCCAGGCGGGCCGGATCCCCGGCGAGACGAAATGTTCCCAGCTGAGCTCATGGTGGGACGGCTCGGCCATCACCGACGGCGGCAGCTACCTGGACGCCGCGACCGCGTCGGAATGGAACCCGCTCATCTTCTACAGCTGGGACGCCCAGGAGGCCACCGTGCTGGCCGTGGCCGAAGCGGCCATGGCGCTTGGGTATGAAGACGTCTTCTACATCGTGGGCGGGATGGAGGCCTGGGAAGCCGAGGGCTGGTATGAGGACATCTCCTACGAGGCCATCGTGTCGCTGTACTACCCGCCCGGGTCGGGGGTGCTGCTCATCGACACCATGGACGCCACGCACTTCGAGGACTGTCATATCGCTGACGCCACGCACCTCACCGCTGACGAAATCATCTACGGCGGCGTGTTGGTCAACGGTGGCCAGGCGCTGCTGGACATGTCGGATCCGGCCGACGACGACGTGCTGATCTTCTTCTGCGTTGACGCGGCCTGCAAGTTCTCCGAGGAGGCGTCCGAGGCCGCCGAGGAGCTCGGGTACGCAAACATCTACCACTACAAGTACGGTACCAAGAACTGGGTTTGCGATTACAGCGCGGCCTCGGTGGGAGCGGGGTGCGGCGCCATCTGCAATCCGCCGTAGCGCGTCCCTTCCCCTCTCCCTTCCCGGCATCTCGAACGCTGCCCGGCCACCACCAAAATCGTGTCGAGCAGCACCGCTTGACGCATCTGGAACGCGACTTAAATTAGGGACCGTGATCGCCGGGTGAGTCAGTTTCCCGGCGAGAGAAGTGCTGAACGATAACATTGCCCAGCAACGGCATGGGGAGCGCGGACGTACCGCGCGACTGTGTGGAGCTGTGCGATCGGCGTTCCAGGCAAGTGAGGTGAACAGATGGCAAAGACAGTCGGAATCGATTTGGGAACCACGAACTCGGTGATCGCAGTGCTCGAGGGTGGAGAGCCCCGGGTGGTCGTCAACGCAGAGGGCGGGCGGACCACGCCGTCCGTGGTCGCTTACACCGAGCATGGAGAGCGGCTCACGGGACAGGTGGCCAAGCGCCAGGCGGTCATGAATCCCGAGCGCACGGTGTTCTCGGCCAAACGGTTCGTCGGTCGCAAGTGGGGTGAGGTGGACGAAGAGTCCCGCCAGGTGCCCTTCGGCGTGCGCCGCGGCAAGGGGGATGCTTTGCGCTTCTCCATCGGCGGCAAAGAGGTCGCCCCGGAAGAGGTGTCCGCCCAGGTGCTGCGTAAGCTGGTAGAGGACGCGGAGGCCTACCTCGGAGAGAAGGTGACCGATGTGGTCATCACGGTTCCCGCCTATTTCAACGACTCCCAGCGGCAGGCCACCAAGGACGCCGGAGAGATCGCCGGCCTGAACGTGTTGCGCATCGTCAATGAACCCACGGCGGCCGCGCTGGCCTACGGCCTCAACTCCGGCGGCAAGGCGCAGAAGGTGCTGGTCTTCGACCTGGGAGGCGGCACCTTCGACGTCTCGGTGCTCGACATCGGGGACGGCGTCGTAGAGGTGCTGGCCACCTCCGGGGACACCCACCTCGGTGGGGACGACTTCGACCGGCTGCTCGTGGAGCACCTGGCCGCGGAGTTCAAGAAGGAAAACGGCATCGATCTGATGAAGGACAAACAGGCGCTGCAGCGGCTCACCGAAGGGGCGGAGAAGGCCAAGTGCGAGCTGTCCAGCACGGCGGAGACACGGATCTCCCTGCCCTTCATCACGGCGGACGCCAGCGGACCGCGACACCTGGAGACGCGGATCACCCGGGCCAAGTTCGACCAGCTCACAGAGGCGCTCGTGGCCCGCTGTAAGAAGCCGGTGCTCCGCGCGCTGGACGACGCCGGCCTGTCACCGAAGGACCTCGACGAGGTGCTCCTGGTGGGGGGCTCGACCCGGATCCCGGCCGTGAAGGAGATGGTGAAGTCGCTCACGGGGAAGGAGCCCAACCAGTCGGTGAATCCCGACGAGGTCGTGGCCCTGGGCGCGGCCGTGCAGGCCGGGATCCTCGGCGGCGAGATGAAGGACGTGGTGCTGCTGGACGTGACACCTCTGTCCTTGGGCCTGGAGACCCTGGGCGGCGTCATGACCCGGCTCATCGAGCGCAACACCACGATCCCGGCGCGGAAAACGGAGACTTTCTCCACGGCGGAGGACAGCCAGCCTGCGGTGACCATCCGGGTGCTACAGGGAGAGCGTGAGATGGCAGCGGACAACCAACTGCTCGCCCAGTTCAACCTCGAGGGCATCCTCCCGGCCCCGCGGGGAACGCCTCAGATCGAGGTGAGCTTCGACATCGATGCCAACGGGATCCTGCAGGTGAAGGCCGTAGACAAGGCCACCGGCAGAGAGCAGCAGGTGACCGTCACCGCCTCGTCGAACCTGTCCCAGGACGACATCGCGCGGGCCGTGCGGGAGGCCGAGACCCACGCCGAGGAGGATCGAAGCCGACGGGAGGCCGTGGAGCTCAGGAACCGGGCCGAGCAGCTCGCCTTTGCGGCGGAGAAGCAGCTCGAGGGCCTGAATGGAACGGTGTCTCCCGAGGAGCGGGCGGCCATCGAGGAGCTGTGTCAGCGCATCCACAGGGCGGCGGAGCAAGAGGAGGGCACGGGAACCATGAAAGAGCTCTACGACGAGCTGGAGCAGAAGCTGCACCGCGTCGCCGAGGCCGCATACCAGCAGCAGCCCAACCCGGCCCATCCCGGCCCCCAGGGACAGCCCCAGCACGCAACACCAAAAAACGGCGACCCCGCCGGCGACGTCATCGACGCTGAGTATTCGGAGATGAAGTAGAAGAAAGGCAGAATCCCCTTCGTTATCCTCTTTCCAAAATCCCCGTGAGGCAGCCGATGGCACCCGCGGCTTTGGTGAGCTCGTCCACGGGCGTCGTTTCACACCGCACGCCCAGGCATTCTAGGAACTCCTGCGATCGCGGATTGTTCGCCGGCATGAGGACCCGACCCGGCGCCAGGGTCACCAGGTTCATCGCCATGCCCGCCCGCAGCTCCTGCTCGTCGGGCATGAAGTGCAGCTCGTAGTTGTGCGCTGCCAGCGCGCGCTGGGCGTCGGCGGGCAGTCGCCCGGGCCACCCAATGCCCCGTCCCTCGTCCAGGAACCGCAGTTGCCCCATCAGGTGCATCGTCCCCGAGGGGAGCGTCACTTCGATGGTCCGCACCCCGAGCTCCGCCAGGGTAGCCGCCACCTGCGCCGCGCCGTCCGCGTTGGTGCGCAGTCCCCGCGCGACCATCACGAGGTCCTCGCGGAGCCAGGCGGCATCGGCGCCCTCGAAGGTGCCCGCGCCGCGTACCGACCGCAGGATGGGGATTCCGAGCGCGGCGAGCCGCGCGGCCACGTGCCGCTCTTCCCCCGCCCGCACGCGCGCCGCGGGACGTCCCAGCACGGCGCCCTCGGGCGTCATGAGGAGCAGGTCCGCACAGAACATCTGATTGACCGGCGGCACCACCGCGGGTTCCACACTGTGCACAGTGATTCCAGCGCGGCGAAAGGCATCGGCCAGGTGGTCGTGCTGCGCCTGCGCCCGGGCGAGGTCGAGCGGCTGCAGCAGCAGAGAGGCGTCGGGATCCTGCGCTCCGCCGAGCTCTGCCCCCGGCCGGTGGAGCAGCACGGAGCGGATCGGCGCGCTCTCGCTGGACACGCCGCACTGCGACCAGATGGTTCCGAGCTCCTCGCGCAAGGGGGTGGGCCGTGGCTGCCAGCCGGCGCCGCCGAAGGCGGCCGGGGCCCGATGGTTGTCGTGCATGGGTGACCCTCTGTCGGCCACGGTAGCCGGGTCAGGTCAAAAGCGGAACTGAAAAGGGGGGGGCGACTGGGGGTGAAGATCCGAGGGGCGTTACTTCACCTCGTCATATTCGGCGTCGATGACGCCGTCGTCCTTGCCCTTGGGGGGCGCTCCCGCCGCGGATCCCGTGGACGCGCCCGGGTCCGGGGCGCCGCCGTCGGGCCCCGGGGTGCCGCTGGCCTGGTACAGTTTCTCGGCCATCTTGTGAGACGACTTGGTGAGCGCCTCGGTGGCCTGCTCGAGCTCCTCGGCGGTGGCGTCCCGGTTCTCCATCACCTTTTTACCGGCCTGCAGGTTGTCCTGCACGTCCTTGAGCAGGTCCTCGGGGATCTTGTCCTTGCTCTCGTCGAGCATCTTGTCGAGGCTGTAGATCAGGCTGTCGAGCTTGTTGCGAGCCTCGATCTGCGCCTTCTTCGCCTTGTCGTCGGCCTCGTGGGCGTCGGCCTCGGACTTCATCCGATCGATGTCCGCATCGGTGAGCCCCGACGACGCCGTGATGGTGATGTGCTGCTCCTTGCCTGTGGCCTTGTCCACGGCGGAGACGCTGAGAATGCCGTTGGCGTCGATGTCGAAGGTCACCTCGATCTGCGGCACGCGGCGCGGCGCCGGCGGGATGCCGTCGAGCATGAACTTCCCCAGGGTCCGGTTATCCGGCGCCATGGGGCGCTCGCCCTGCAGCACGTGGACCTCCACCGAGGTCTGGTTGTCCGCGGCCGTGGTGAAGACCTCCCCCTTCTTGTGGGGGATGGTGGTGTTTCGTGGGATGAGCACGGTGCAGACGTTGCCCAGGGTTTCGATGCCCAGCGACAGCGGCGTCACGTCCAGCAGCAGGATGTCCTTCACGTCTCCGGCGAGCACCCCTGCCTGCACCGCCGCGCCCAGCGCCACGACCTCGTCGGGGTTGACGCCTTTGTGCGGGTCCCGACCGAAGAACTCCTTCACCTTCTGCTGCACGAGCGGCATGCGGGTAGAGCCGCCCACCAGGATGACCTCATCGATGTCCCCCGGCTGCTTCTTGGCGTCCTTGATGGCCTGCTGGCACGGCGCGATTGTGCGCGCGACGAGGTCGCCGACCATCTGCTCGAACCGCGCGCGGCTGAGCTTGGTCTGCAGGTGCTTGGGTCCCGACTGGTCTGCGGTGAGGAAGGGCAGGTTGATCTCGGTTTCCTGCGCGGTGGAGAGCTCAATCTTCGCCTTCTCGGCGGCCTCCTTGAGCCGTTGCACCACCATCTTGTCCTTGGACACGTCGAGGCCCTGGTCTTTTTTGAACTCATCGGTCAGCCACTTCATGAGCACCTGGTCGATGTCGTCTCCACCCAGGTGCGTGTCGCCATTGGTGGAGAGCACCTCGACCACGTTCTCGGCGACCTCGAGGATGGAGATGTCAAAGGTCCCGCCGCCGAAATCATAGACGGCGATGAGCTTCTCGCCGGCCTTGTCCAAGCCGTAGGCCAGCGCGGCGGCCGTGGGCTCGTTCACGATGCGCTTCACGGTCAGGCCGGCGATCTCTCCGGCGTCTTTGGTGGCCTGACGCTGGGAGTCGTTGAAGTATGCGGGTACGGTGATGACCGCCTCGGAGACGGGCTCGCCCAGGTAGTCCTCGGCGGCGCGCTTGAGCTTCTGCAGGATCTTCGCGCTGATCTCGGGCGGCGAATAGGATTTGCCGCGGACCATGACGTGGGCGTCGCCGTTGGACTGCCGCTTCACCTCGTAGGGCACCCGCTCGATCTCCTGCCGGAGCTCGGCGTGCTTCATGCCCATGAAGCGCTTGATCGAGTAGACGGTGTTTTCAGGGTTGGTGATGGCCTGCCGGCGGGCGATCTGGCCCACCAGCACCTCACCCTTTTCGCCGAATCCCACCACGGAAGGCGTGGTACGACCGCCCTCTTCATTGGTGATGATTTTCGGCTCTTTCCCTTCCATGATGGCGACTACGGAGTTCGTGGTTCCGAGATCGATTCCAATAATCTTCGACATTTCCGTCCTCCGGGATTCTCCGACCTGGCGAATGCGCGAAATCTAAGCACTGCTCAGGCCCTGTCAAGGCCTGGGCAGGTAGCTAATGGCAGGCCCCGACGTAAGCGGTAGTGCGATTCGATTGGGCCGATGGGAGATGTGCTACAGTGCGGGCCCAGAGAGCGAGAGACCATGGTCCGAATCACGAGCCAGGTGGCGGCCGACACAGGCCACAGTCGCGGGACTCTCCTGCGCAGGCACCTGCGAGTAATCCTGCGGATTGGGATCACGTTCGTGCTGCTCGCGGGGGTTGGGCTGGCGTGGCGGTGGAACGGGGCTGCGCGCCGACCGGGCCGGCCCGAAGCCAACCTGGTGGACCTGCTGCGGGCCCGGTACGGGCTGTGGGTGGCAACGTCGGATGTGCAGATTCCCGACGGCCTGCCCAAGACCGCCTCCTCCTCGTTCGGCTACCGAAACGTGTTCTTCCTGGGGCGGAAAACGGCCCGCGGCCCGCGAGACGTGTACTGGGTCATGGTGCGCTTCTCGGTGGCTGGTATCCCCCTGGCCGCCCGGGCGCTGGTGAACCTCTCCCGCACGCCGGCCATCGACGAGTCCGTGTTCCTTTCGGCCGGCCCCTTCGTCGCCTTCGTGATTCCGGCCGGACGGCAGGTCGGTGCGATCGTGGTCGTGGACGGGCGCGGGGACCATCCCAACGTGCTGCGGCGCCGCACGCGCCTCCGTCGGATCACCAACAACGTCACCAACTTCCAGGAAACCGGCCACTGGCGCGGTTTCAGCCGCCACGCGCTGGAGCCGGAGCACCCCCTCTCCGCGGTGACGCTACGGTGGGAACGGCCGGGCTTGCTGCGAATCCGCGCCCACGGTGACCGCGAGACGCTGACTGCGGCGCTCCACTGCGACCGGGGAGCGCTGTCCCAGGAACGTCCCTGGCTGATGTACCAACCGCCCATGAAGGGCGAGAAGCCGCTGTTCAACTGGTTGGTGGACACCGTGCGTCGCCTGCCCGGGGTCGGAGCCAAGAAGATCGAGTGGATGGAGGTGGCGCTCTACACGCTGGTAGACCTGTTTCGGCGTCGCGTGCGCAAGCCCGGCGGCGCGGTCATCGCGCCGGACGAGCAGAACGACGGCAAGGCGGCCGTGGCCATGGATCACGATCTGTACAAGCCGAAGGTCGGCGCGGTGGTGGCGAGCAACTGGCCTCCGCCGCCCCTGGTGCCCTTGTTGGCGGGCCAATCGGTGAACGAGGGCAAGTGGTTCGCGCCCCCGAAGAGCCAGCTCCGCAGCAACCCGGGCGCGCCCGTGCCCGTGCTGGAGACCTTCGTGCACCCCGACCCCAAGCGCCCGTACGCCGCGGTGGGTGTGCTGATCTGGGATCCCCGTCAGGTGCGGCTCGGCTTCGTCGCGGGCACGCGCGAGCCGGAGTCCACCACCGGCCTGCGCGGCTGGGGCCGCATCCCGCGCGACGACCGGCTCGACCGGGTCATCGCCGCCTTCAACGGTGGCTTCCAGACCATGCACGGCGAGTGGGGGATGCAGGCGCGCGGGCGTCTCATTCGCGAGCCGGCCAAGTGGGCGGCCACCGTGGCCACGGATCGGAGCGGGCGGATGCTCTTCGGGACCTGGGAGCGCAGTGACAAGAAGGTGCCGCCGGAGCTCGTCTCGTTCCGGCAGAATCTCACGCCGCTGTTCGAGGACGGGGTGGTGAATCCGCTGCGGAACCGGTATTGGGGACTGGCGGTGCGCAAGAGTCGCGAGCGGATCCACATCGTGCGCTCGGGAATGTGCCTCACGAAGGAGGGGCACGGAGCGTACTTGTGGGGGAAAGCGGTCAGCCTGACCACCTTGGCGCGGGCCATGAAGATCGCGCGTTGCCAGTACGGCATGCAGATGGACATCAATCAGACCAACGCCTCGTTGGAGCTGTTCCGGATCGTCCGACGCAGCTCGGTGAAGGGCTCACCGCCGCGTCGGTTCGAGCGCGGTGGGCGGAGCTCCTGGGGCATCGTACCCGGAGCCAACGACTGGGTTTTCTACGCCCGGAGCTGGCTGCCCGGTATGTACACGGTGCCCTTCCCGCGGTACATCCGCCGGGACTGGCGGGATTTCTTCTATCTGTCCCTGCGCGGAATCCTGCCGGGTGCGAACGTTCCGCCCGTGATCCAGCCCGCCCGGACCGGCGAGGGGGTTTGGAGCGTGAGTGGCTTGCCCCAGGGCAAGGAGCCGTTTCCGCCAAGGATCGCAATTACTTCGTTGCGGCCCGATGTGAGCCGACCCCAGCTCACGGTGCAGCTGGTGAAGCTCGACCCCCGGCGGTTGGCGTTTCGCCGCGTCCACGCCGACACCACGGGCCAAGGCCCGGTGGACTTTCCGCGCCCGGTTGCGTGCCTGATGTTTGGCAAATACCCGCCACCCGGCCTGGAGATCGACGGCCAGGCGACCGTGGCGGTGACGGGGTCGCACCGGGCACTGCTCGTAGAGTCGGGGCCGGAGGAAGACGGTGCCCCGCGCGCCCGGATGGGCAAGCCCGGCAGTACGCCCCGGGGAGAGCAGAAGCGCCTGGTCATCGCCGGCGGGGAGCTCGGCGCCGTGGCGGCACCGGCGGCGGCGACGACGACCGGCAACCGGGCCGCCGCGGAGGCGCGAGAGCTCAGGGCGAGTGCCCTGGCGGTGGATGGCGTGGGACACATCTGCTACGCCGTGGCCGAGGCGGTTCCGGATGCGGGGACGCTGCTCCGGAAAGCGCTGGTCCGGGCGGGTTGTCAGGGTGGGATCCGGCTGCCGGATCGACCGGGGCGTGGGCCGCTCGTGCTCGGCCCGGACCAGGGACGAATTCGCCTGCTCCCGGGCGACTCTTCGGCCTCACCGTCGGCGACCAACGTCGTGGGCATCAGCTGGGCTGACTTCCTGTACTCCAAGCGGTTGATGGTCGGGGTGGCCCACCGTCCGGCGAACGTTCAGTTCGGCATCTCACCCAAGGAGCGGTCTCGGATCCGCCGGAAATTAAAGCTCCTCCGGAGCGGCATGGCGACGACGCCGTGACAACGCCAGGGAGATGTTCGAGGATGTGTTCACGGGGGGGCTATTTGCGGCACTTTCCGAGCGTAGCGAGGTTCCCCCGGAGGGGGCGGAGGGGGAGAGCTGAGCCGCGAAGCGGCGGATCGATCTCCGGCAGGTGCCGGCATTCGCACCGCGCCGAAACCAGCCCG
>JBDRSE010000141.1:0-3452 GCA_043825095.1 bacterium | reverse complement strand
GTCGGAGCCTGGGACAACATCGATCTCTTCTCCGCCAACTGGTTCCTCGCCACCGCGCTCCTGGCCGTGGGCGGGGTGCTCGGCGTCTTCTTCGTCATCCTCCTGCGGCGTACCTTCGTCGAGGATGCCACGCTGCCCTTCCCCGAATCGGCGGCCTGCACCGAGATCGTCAAGGCCGGGCAGGGCGGACAGTCGGGCGCCGGCACGGTGTTCGGCTCGATGGGACTGGCCGGCCTGCTGGAGTTCTTCAAGAACGGAGCCGGTGTGCCGCTGATCGGCGGCCCGGTGAAGTCAGCCTTCAGCATGGGCCAGGGGACCATTCCCCTGCTGACGCCCAACCCGTCGCCGGCCTTTCTCGCCGTGGGCTACATCATCGGCCCCAAGTACGGTGCGATCACGGCCTCCGGCGGCATCTTCGGCTGGATGTTCCTGATGCCGATCCTGCTCTACATGATGTCGATGCAGGACCCCGCGTTCTTCGCGAAGGTGTCGGGCCTGGTGGCCTCCGGCGACTACGCCACGCTCTTCGGCGGCGCCACGGACTTCATCGGTCTCAAGTCGATCTACGGCGACAACATCAAGATGATCGCCATCGGAGCCATGATCGTCGGCGCCTTCTTCACCTTGTTCAAGATGCGGGCGAACCTGGTCGCCGGCCTGAAGCGCAGCTTCTCCTCGCTTGGCGGCTCAGGTGACAAGGGGGCAGATCTGGAGCGCACCGACCGCGACATCAACATCAAGGCGGTCATGGCCATCGTGCTGCTGATGGTCGGCGCGATGTTCGTGCTGTACAAGATCCTGTGCGGGTCGGTGGGCGTCTCCCTGGTGATGACGATCGTGATGGCGATCACCGGCTTTCTGTTCGCCGCGGTGGCGGGCTTCCTGGTCTCCATCATCGGCTCCTCCTCCAATCCGATCTCCGGCCTGACCCTCTCGACGCTGCTGCTGGCCGCCGGGCTGCTTGTCCTGCTCGGCATGGGCGGCGGCTACGAGGCCGACGGCAAGACCATGAGCGAGGCGATGCGCACCGGCGTGCTCGCCGTGCTCGGTGTGGCGACGGTGGTCTGTTGCGTGGCCGGCGTGGCCGGCGACATGGCCCAGGACTGGAAGGTCGGTCACAACCTGGGCGGCACCCCCTGGCGCATGGAGGTCGGCGGCGTGATCGGCGTCATCGCCGCCTCGCTGGTGCTGGTGGTGGTGATCACCCTGCTGCACAACAGCGACATCGCAACCGGCGGTCGGGGCATCGGCGGTGACGCGCTGCCCGCTCCCCAGGCCGGCCTGATGGCGGTGATGGCCAAGGGCATCATCTCCGGCGCGCTTCCCTGGGAGCTGATCCTGGTGGGGGTCTTCTTCGCGGTCGCGCTGATCTTCATCGGCGCCCCGTCTCCGATGCTGATCGCGGTCGGGATGTACCTGCCGTTCCCCACCACCATGGCGATCTTCGTCGGCGGGGTCATCAGCTGGATTGCGACGTTGATGACCAAGCGCAAGGGGATCGAGGACGAGCGGGTCGTGGAGGCGATCAACAACAAGGGGCTGCTGGTCTCCAGCGGATTCGTCGCCGGCGAGGCGCTGATGGGGCTGATCATCGCGTCCCTCGTGGCGGGGGACATCAAGATCACCAAGGAGCCGATCGTGAGCGCCACGACCGGCTACTGGATCGGCGCGGCGGTGATCGTCTTCCTCGCCATCTTCATGGTCAACCGCTCCCTGAGCGCGGCCAACGATCCGCTGCCCGAGGCGAAGGACAAGGAGTAGGGGACCACACCGAACACCGATGCCGACGCGCCCCGACAGGAAGCTCGAGACCTTCGACAACCCCAATCCCGAGCGGGACTACGAGATCCGGATGGAGTGTCCGGAGTTCACCTGTCTCTGCCCGTTGACCGGTCAGCCCGACTTCGCCACGATCCGGATCAGGTACGTCCCGGACCGCAGGTGTGTCGAGTTCAAGTCGCTGAAGCTCTATCTGTGGTCCTACCGCGACGAGGGGGCGTTCCACGAGGCGGTGACCAACAAGATCCTCGACGACCTGGTGCAGGCCCTGGCCCCGCGGCGGATCAGCGTGGAGGGGGACTTCATGGTGCGTGGCGGCATCCACACGGTGATCACAGCGCGCGCGGGCGGGGAGCCTCACCCGAAGCACGAAGCCGCGCGCGCGGAGACAGATCCATCGCGCTACCCGGATCGGTGATGGCCCGTTCAGGACAGGTGGACCTCCTCGCCTGCGTGCCACAGCAGGCGGTGGATGCGGTGGCCGCCGGCGATCTGGTGGTGGTGCTGCGCCCACGCTATTTCCGCGGCCCGCTCGCGTGGTGGCTGCAGCCCCGACTGCGCAGCCCGCACTTCAAGGTCCACCTCGATGCCCTGGGCAGCGATGTCTGGAGGCGCTGCGACGGCCAGACCACGGTGGCCGCGATCGTCGAGTCGATGGAGGCCGAATTCGACGGGGAGGACCAGCTGCTGCAGCGGGTGGTCTTCTTCCTGCGAGAGCTCGAGCGGGGCAGGATGATCCGCCTGCTGGAGCCGGGGGCCGGGCAGGACGAGCCGTGACCCTCTGGTACGAGCAGCTCTTCGACGAGCGCTACCTCACGTTCTACCCCGTGATACGACGGGAGCCGGTGGCCGCACACGCGGCGCGCCAGGTGGCGGACCTGCTCGGGCTCGGGGCGGGGCAACGGGTCCTGGACCTCGGCTGCGGCACCGGCCGTTACGCGGTGGCGCTGGCGCGGCTGGGGCTGGAGGTCACCGGGCTCGATCTCAGCCGGACCCTGCTGTCGCAGGCGCGGGAAACGGCACGGCGGGAGGATGTCGCCCTGAGCTGGCTCGAACGGGACATGCGCGACCTGGACGACCTCGGCCCGTTCGAGGGGTGCGTCAGCCTGTACACCGCCTTCGGTTTCCTCGGTGACGAGGAGGACCAGGAGGTGTTGCGTCGCATGCTCGCGCGTGCGGGCCTGCAGGTGGAGCGGGTGGCGGGCGCCCCGGACGGGCGGCCCTTCTCCTGGGCCGAGTCGCCGAACCAGGTCTACCTGTGCGTCAAGCCTGTTGGGGGCGGGGACTGTCTGTAGAGATGGAAGCAACCCGGCACGGCCAGTCCAGCATAGACACCGCGTGGAGCTTGCCTGCACAGTCAGGTTCCGCGGCGAAGAGGCCGCTGGTTGAAGTTTCGTCACGCCGGCGTGACGCTCTGCCTCGAAAACTGGCCTGGTGCCGGAGTTTCGTCACACCGGCGTGACGCTCTGCCTCGAAAACCGGCCTGGCGTTGGAGTCACGTCACACCGGCGTGACGCTCTGCCCCGAAAACCGGCCTGGCGTTGGAGTTTCGTCACACCGGCGTGACGCTTCGCCTTGAAAACCGGCCTGGCGCCCTGTCGCCTTCACGATCGCGGCCACGACCGACGCGGCGCCCGAGTGTTTGGCCGAGGATCAGGGCATGAACAGCATTC
>JBDRSE010000140.1:0-43436 GCA_043825095.1 bacterium | reverse complement strand
AACCCCTGTCCGCCTTCGGCGGTTCCCTGTGGACAACCGCGGACGGTTGACCACAGGAAAACGGGCTTATCCACTGACCTTGGACAACCCCGAGCGGTTGACCACACCTACCACCGCCCCTGCTGGCTTTTCCTGTTTCTTCTTCGGAGAAGACTGCAGACTTGCCCCGAGCGATCAAAGGTTCTGCATACCGGCGGTGGTTGTGTCTCGCCGCTCGCGTCTGCTGCGTGTTCCACTCGGCAGGATCAGGGGTGAGTGAAAATCACTCGGGGTGGTTTCTGCTGGATCCGTGGACGCCTGAACCACGGCGCGCATGGAGCGGGCGACGCCTCCAGCGCGCGCGCGACCGCTGTTTGCGCGAGCCGGTCACCCACAAATACTGCGGAGGAGCCAAAAAGAAAAACACTGGCACGCCCCGACGTTGGCTGCGTCACCCGACGCACATGCCCGCGCCCCACGCTCGATGTCCGGAGCTTGTTAGTCCCATGGGAAGAAGGATGAAGATTTTACACCACGATTCGCCGGCAAGAAGCTTCGCGGAGCCCAAGTACGCGTAATTCAGCCAAACCTTGGTCCGGTTTGGAGCACCCTGCGGGATCGGCACCCGGGGCGGGCCGCAGGTGAGCCGGGGAGTTTGCCAGCGTCGGGATAATGTTGTATCTCCGGGGCTATGAAAGCGGTCATTCTTGCAGCAGGTGTGGGGAGCCGGCTCCGGCCCCTGACGGACGCAACGCCCAAGGGGCTGATTCCCGTGGGCGGGCGACCGATGATCTCCTATGCCATGGACGCCTTCTACCGGTCCGGGATCACCGAGGTGATCGTCGTGACGGGACACCTGTCTGACCAGGTGGAGGAGTTCGTCGACGGCAGCGAGCTGCCGTGCCGGGCGATCTACAACCCGCGGTACGACACGGCCAACAACTATTACTCGCTGCTCGTGGCCGAAGAGGCCCTGGCCGGGGAGGCCTTCGTCAAGGTGGACTCGGATCTGGTGTTCCGCCCGAGCGTGCTCGCGCGGGTGCTTTCGGCCGAGGGGGACCTGTGTCTCGCTGCCGACACCGGGGTGGCGCTGGGCGACGAGGAGATGAAGATCCAGCTCGACGGCCAGGGGCGGGTGATCGGGGTGTCCAAGCGGCTGGATCCGAAGGCCTGCGTGGGGGAGTCCATCGGCATGGAGCGGATCAGCGCGGCGCTCTCTCCCGTGCTCTTCGACGAGCTCCGCGCCCTGGACGCCGAGGACTTCACCGACGCCTACTACGAGGACGCGTACCACCGGCTGGCGCAGCGTGGCGGCACCGACATTCGCCCGGTGGATGTCACCGGGCTGCCCTGGGCGGAGATCGACAACGCCGACGACCTCGCCCACGCCGAAACCCTGTTCCGCGAATGATGCGGCCCGGCAGTGTCGTGGGTGCGCCATGGGAGCGGCTGAGCAAATAGCAGACCCGACCGGGCAGGGGTTCATCGCCGTCGCCGCGACGCCCGGTGTGCTCTCACCGGCGACGCGGATCGCGGGGCTGCCGCTCCTGGTGCGCCTGGCGCGGCAGCTCGAGCAGGCCGGCGCCGGCGTCGCGCTGGTGGCCGACGACGGGGACGCCTGGCGCGCGCTGCTCGAGCGTCACGGGGTCGGCCGTCTGTCGCCGTTGACGGTGGTCGCCCCGGCCGAGGTTCCCCAAGGCGTGCCCGTGTTCGAGGCGTCGGCCGTGTATGACGCCCGGATGGTGGAGGAGGCCCTTCGGACCAGGGAGGCGCCGTCGCCGGCGGTGCGGGTCGAGGATGCCGCCAGCCGTCGGCGCGCCGACGCGTGGCTCTGGGACTCCATTCGTAAGTCCGTGTCCCACGACGGGCCGGTGGCCTACTACCTGGCGCGGCCGCTGTCCGCGCCGGTGAGCCGGCTGCTGCTCTGGCTCGGGATTTCGCCCAACGCGATCACCGTGGCGGGGCTGCTGGTGGGCCTGGCCAGCGGAGTCAGCGCCGGCCTGGGCGGCTATCGCGCGGTGCTCGCCGCGACCCTGCTGTTCGCCTTGGGGTTGGTCCTGGACTGTGTGGACGGTGAGATGGCCCGGATCTCCCTGTCCACCTCCCGGGTGGGTCAGTGGCTGGACACCATCGTGGACGATCTTTCGGTCGTGTCGCTCACGGTGGGCCTGGGCGTCGGGCTCTGGCGAGAGACCGGGCTCGTGACCCACCTGTGGGCAGGGGTCGGCACCGGGGCGCTGGTGGTGGTGGGTCAGGCCGTGATCTACAGGTACCTCATCCGGACCGGGGGAGCCATCGACACCGCCAAGTACCCGTGGTTCTTCGTGGGCCGGCAGGGGTTGGCCCAAGAGGGGAAGCGGTCCCTAGTCGGCTGGCTCGCCTTCCTGCCGCGCCGAGACACCCTCACCCTCGCCTTCGTGATCCTCGCCCTGGTCGGGATGCGGCAGGCGATTCTCCTGGCGCTGGTCGCCGGCGGGGCCGGGTACTTCCTGCTGCTGTGCATCGACCGGCTGTCCAAGGCGCTGGGCTGGGTGGAGGAGCTGCCATGACACGAGGCTTCATGCTGCTTTTGGTGGCGACGCTGGCTATTGGTTGCGACCGCGACCGCTCCAGACCCCAGCGGCAGGATCGGACGCGGCGGCCGTCCTCTCACCGGCCCCGGCCACCGCGTCCCACGGCCGACGTCACCCGGGTCAGGCCGGCGACGGCCGCCCAGCGAGCCTACGACGGTCAGCGCCGGGCGGCGCTGCTGGCTATCGTGGCGCGGCTGGACGAGCGGTTCCGGGAGTGCCTGGCCCTGGCCACCCGGGGCGCGCGGGACCCCGCCTTCCGGAACGACTGGCCGCGAACCCGGGAGGCCTTTGTCGGGGGGCTCGGCGAGCTGCGGGCGAAGATCCTCGCCGTGGACCCCCTGGGCTCTCGATCCTGGGCCGCCGGGGTGGCCAACCGCCTGCTGCACTATCTGACCGTCCGGCTTCCGGACGCCATCTGGGAATCCTGGCGGAGTCAGCCGAGCGGGGCGTTGGCCACGCGGAAGAGCGATTTTGGCTTGATTTCGGGCAGGCTTCGGCGGTACGTGGAGAGACTGAATCCCAAACCGAGTCGGACCCCGAAGAAGGACGTTCCATGACGACCCTACAGCAGCAGCTATCGAGCCTGCTCGAGCGACACGAGCAGCGGCGGATCAACCCATCGCGGCAGGAGCTGATCCGCCTGGCGGTGGAGAACAAGGAGGCGGTGATCTCGGCCAACGGCGCGCTGGCCACCTGGACCGCGCCGGAGTCCACGGGGCGGTCTCCCAAGGACACGGTGCTGGTGCGGCGGAAGGCGAGCGAGGACAGCATTGATTGGGATTCGCCCAACAACCTCTCCATCGAAGAGTCCACCTTTGACATGCTCTTTGCCGACGCGCTGGAGGTGCTCGCCCAGCGGCCGGTGCTGGCGGTGGACCGGGTGGTGGGAGCCGACTCGAAGTATGCGCTCCCCGTGCGCACCGTGAGCGATCACGTGCTCGCCATGCTGTTCGCCGACAACATGTTTCGCCCGGTGCCCGGGGACCTCTCCCAGAGCGTCTTCGCCGACAAGCCGTTCACCTTGGTCGTGGTGCCCAAGGACAAGCTCGATCCGGCGCGCTACGAGGGCCGGCTGCGGCTGAACCCTGTCACGGGCAGGACATCGGATATGGCCATCGCCCTGGACCTGGATCGGCGGATCGGGGTGGTGTTCGGCTCGGCCTACTGCGGCAGCTGCAAGAAGCTGATCTTCACGGCCATGAACTACTACCTCCCGGCCGAGGGCATCCTGCCCCTGCACTGCTCGGCCAACGAGGGCCCGGACGGGGACTGCGCGCTGCTGCTCGGGCTCTCGGGCACGGGCAAGACCACCCTGTCGGCCGATCCCCGTCGTGCCTTGCTCGGCGACGACGAGCACGGCTGGAGCGACGACGGTGTGGCCAACTTCGAGAACGGCTGCTACGCCAAGCTGATCAACCTCGATCCGGACAAGGAGCCGGAGATCTTCCACGCGGTGTTCCACGAGCAGGACTGGCAGGAGCACGGGGCGATCATTGAAAACTGCATGATGTACCCCGACGGGCGCTTCGACGTGGACGACGAGCGGCTCACCCCGAACTCCCGGGGGTCGTACCCGCTGACCTACCTGTCCAACATCAAGGACAGCTCCTCCTCGGGTCACCCCAAGACGATCCTGTTCCTCGCGGCGGACGCCAACGGCGTGCTGCCCCCCGTGGCCCGGCTCACCGAGGAGCAGGCCATGCTCTGGTTCCTCATGGGCTACACCAGCAAGCTCGCGGGCACCGAAACCGGGGTCACCGAGCCGGTCACCACCTTCTCCCGCTTCTTCGGCGAGCCCTTCATGCCGCGGAACCCCGACATCTATGCGCGGATGCTCGGCGAGAAGCTGCGGCGGCACGGCACCCGGGTCTACCTGATCAACACCGGCTGGACCGGCGGGCCCTACGGCGTGGGCTCGCGGATCGACATCACGCTCACCCGCGAGATCGTGCAGGCGGCCCTGTCGGGTGGGCTCGAGGACGTGGAGTACGACCAGGATGTGCTGTTCCGGGTGCAGGTGCCGCGCACCTGCCCGGGCGTGCCGGACCCGTCGATCCTCGCGCCCCGAAACACCTGGCTGGACAAGGCCGCCTACGACAAGCGCGCCGCCAGGCTGGCGGACGAGTTCGCCGCCCACTTCGACAAGGCCTACGGTGAGAAGGGCATCGACAGCGCCGTGGCCGCGCAGTGCCCGGGGATCTGGCAGGGGGGTTCTCGATGAGCGGCGCTCGCCTGACCGAGCTCGAAACCGTCAAGATCGAGCGCGCGGGGCGGGTCGCCGAGGTGATCCTCCACCGGCCGGAGGCGGGGAACGCGTTCAACTCGCAGCTCTTCCGGGACGTGCACGACGCCTTCGACGCCCTGGACGGCGACGAGGAGTGTCGCGCCATCGTGCTGCGGGCCGAGGGCAAGGCGTTCAGCTATGGGCTGGATCTGATGGCCGCGGCCGTGGACTTTGCGCCGGTGATTCAGGACGGGCTCGCCGGGGTGCGGCTCGAGCTGCGCAGCCTGATCAAGCTGCTCCAGCGGCAGACGGGCAAGCCCGCGGTCATCCGCAAGCCGGTCGTGGCGGCGGTGCACGGCTGGTGCATCGGCGCCGGGCTGGATCTCATCGCGACCTGCGACATCCGGCTGTGCAGCGCCGAGGCGAAGTTCAGCCTGCGGGAGGCGCGGGTGGCCATGGTGGCCGACATCGGGAGCCTGCAGCGGCTGCCGCGGATCATCGGGGACGCGGCCACCCGGGAGCTGGCGCTCACGGCCAAGGACATCGACGCCGCGCGCGCCAAGGAGATCGGTCTGGTGTCCCAGGTGCACGAAACCCGGGAGCTGTGCTACGCCGCGGCGCGGGCCGAGGCCGAGGCCATCGCCGCCCTGTCCCCGGTGGCGGTGCAGGGCGTCAAGGCCGTGCTGAACGCCCAGGACGGCATGACCATCGACCAGGGGCTCGACTACGTGGCCACCTGGAACTCGGCGTTCGTTCAGTCAGAAGATCTCCAGGAGGCCATCGCGGCCTTCTTCGCGAAGCGGACGCCCGACTACAAGGGCCGCTGATCTCCCACTCCCACCCCGGCAGGAGAGAACCCATGGGTACGATATTTGGAAATCACCGGCGTAGCTGTGACTGCGGCGCCCTGCGGCTCGCAGACGCAGGCCGTGAGGTCACCTTGATGGGCTGGGTCGGAAGGCGGCGGGATCTCGGCAAGGCCGGGCAGTTCGTGGTGCTGCGGGACCGCGCCGGAGAGACGCAGCTCTTTTTCGAGCCGGGCGTGAGCGCCCAGGCCTTTGCCGCAGGCAGTGAGCTCCACTCCGAGGACTGCATCGCGGTGCGCGGTCGGGTCGAGGATCGGGGCGACAACCGGAACCCCGACCAGCCCACCGGTGAGGTCGAGGTGCGCGTGACCGAGCTCGAGGTGCTCTCGCGGTCTGCCACCCCGCCGTTTCCCATCCGGGACGATCCGGGGGCCGGCGAGCCGCTCCGGCTCAAGCACCGCTACCTGGATCTCCGCCGCGCACCGCTCCAGCGGATCTTCCAGACCCGGGCGAAGATCACCCGGGCCGTGCGGGAGACGCTCTCCGAGCGGGGGTTTCAGGAGGTGGAGACCCCCATGCTCATCAAGTACACGCCGGGCGGCGCCCGCAACTTCCTGGTGCCGGCCAGGCTCCACCCGGGGCAGTTCTACGCCCTGGCCGAGTCGCCGCAGATCTTCAAGCAGCTCCTGATGGTGGCGGGTTTTGACCGCTACTTCCAGATCGTGAAGTGTTTCCGGGACGAGAACCCGCGGCAGGACCGGCAGGCCGAGTTCACCCAGATCGACGTGGAGATGAGCTTCGTGGACGAGGAGCAGGTCTACGAAGAAGTGGAGGCCATGATCGTCGCGATCTGGAACGCGGTCACCGGCGCGCCGCCCCAGATTCCGTTCGAACGCATGACCTGGGCCACGGCCATGCAGCGCTACGGCACGGACAAGCCGGACCTGCGCTTCGGCCTGGAGCACTGCGACATCACCGCCGCCGCCCAGGGCTGCGGCTTCCAGATCTTCGAGGGCTGCATCGCGTCGGGCGGCCTCATCAAGGCCCTCCGCGTGCCCGGGGGCGCCGATCAGTTTTCGCGCAAGAAGCTGGACGGGCTCACCCAGTACGTGCAGCGCGAGGAGGTGGGCGGCGCCAAAGGCGTGGCCTTCGCCAAGATCGGCCCCGGGGGCGTCTGGACCGGCGCCCTGGCCAAGCCCCTCTCCGACGATTCCAAGGAGCGCATCGCGGATGCGGTGGGCCTCGTGGAGGGGGACCTGCTGCTCGCCATCGCGGACGAGCCCACCGTGACCCACAAGTCCATGGACGCCCTCCGGCGGGAGCTCGCCTCCCAGCTCGATTTGATCCCGGACGGGCAGTGGCGCTTCGTGTGGATCACCGACTTTCCCCTGCTCGAGTGGAGTGTGGAGGCCCAGGCCTTCACCGCCAGCCACCATCCGTTCACCATGCCGAACCCCGACGATCTCGACCTGCTGGAGTCGGATCCGGGCCGGGTCCGCGCCCTCGCCTACGACCTCGTGCTCAACGGAAACGAGATCGCCGGCGGCTCCATCCGCATCCACGACGCCGCGATCCAGGGGCGCGCCCTGGCCGCCCTCGGCCTGAGCGAACAGGACGCCCGCGCCAAGTTCGGCTTCCTCCTGGACGCCTTCCAGTACGGCCCCCCGCCCCACGGCGGCATCGCCGCCGGTCTGGACCGCCTCGTCATGCTTCTCACCGGCGCCGAGTCCATCCGCGACGTCATCGCCTTCCCCAAGACCATCAACGGCCAGGACCTCATGACCGGCGCCCCCGACCCTGTCGACCGAGATCAGCTCGCTGAGCTCCACATCGCGTCCACCGCTGCCTGGCCGACCACGGACGAGTAGAAAGCGCCGGGGAGCCCGCGCGTTCCGGTGCGGGCCGGGGTCGCGCGGCGCTACTCGATCCGCTCCAGGCGCCCGAGCTGCGCGTCCAGGGCGCGGACCTGCTCGAGGTCGCCCAGCGCGTCCCAGTGAGCCCGGGAGAGCAGCAGGGCGCGGCGGGCGCGCCCGGTCATCCCCTGCTCGGCGGCCAGGGTCCCGGCGATCCGGGCCAGCTCGGCCAGGTCTTTGTCCACGCGCCCCGTCTCCGGGCGGACGGTGAAGGCGGCCTCGTACTGGCCGTCCCAGTCGCTCCAGCGCTGCTTGGTCGCGGCGCAGGTCATCAACGCGTAGTCGCTGTAGCACTGGATCGCCTCGCGACCCTCGTGGTCCTCGTCCCGCAACGCCAGCAGCAGCGGCTCGGCTTCGGCGTACTTCCCGCTCTGCACCAGGGTGAGGGTGAGGTTGATGCGCAGAACGTAGGTCCACTTGGCCCCGATGGACTCCAGGATCCGCAGCGCGCTCCGATAGTGCGCCTCGGCCTGCTCGAAGGCGCTCGACTGCCGAGCGACCTCTCCCAGGAAGTTCTCACACACCGCCTCACCGAAGCGGTTCCCAGCCTCCCGATAGCGCGCGCGCGCGCAGGCAGTCTCGGTGAGCGCGGCCGCCTCGTCCCCCAGGGCCTGGTGCAACAGCGCGCTGATGTAGTGGGCCTCGGCGAGGTTGCCCTCGTCACCTGCAGCGCGAAACCGCTGCACCGCGGCCCCCGCCAGGGCCAGTCCGCGACGGTGATCGCCGGTGGACTCGAAGTGGAGCCGCGCGGTGATCAGATCACAGGTAGAGGCCGAGAGCTCGTCTCCCAACGCTCGGAACGCGTCGCCCGCTCGTTCCGCCAGCTCCAGGGCGCGTTGGAGCTTTCCCCGCATCCGCAGGACGCGCGCCCGGACGCGCAGCAGCCCGGCGCCGGTCGGGTCCGGGCGCCCTCCGGCGGCGTGCGCCTCTGCGCGGTCCAGCAGCGTCTCCGCCGCGTCGAAGCTCCCTTGCTTGAACCGGACGCGAGCCGCCAGGAGCCAGCTTTCCCGAAACCGGGGGTCCCCGGGGTCCACCTGGAGTCGTTTCAGCGTCGCCTCCCGCAGCTCGTACAGCTCCAGCGCGCGGGCGTAGTTTGCCAGCCCGAGGTGCGACTGGGCCGCCTGCAGAAGCAGGGGGACGGCTTCTTCCAGGTTCCCGGCGGCCAGCAGGTGTCGGGCGATCTCTCCTGCCCGACGGGAGGGGGAGTGTTGATCCCGCGTCCGGAGCGCCTCCGCGCAGGTGCGGTGGTGATCCTCCCAGCGCCCCGCGTCGTGCGCCGTGCGCTCCAGGCTCTCCCGGAGCAGGGAGTGCGCGAAGATCCAGCCGTCGTCCGCGTCCAGGGCGAGCCGCAGCTCGATCATCTTCTCCGGCAGGCCTCTGGGAACGGGGTGTCCGGCGAGCTCGCAGGCGAGCCGCCACGTGGTGCCGTCCACCTCGTTTCCCAGGGCGGCGGCCAGCTCCAGGGACCGGTGCGCGTCCTGGCCGAACCGGCTGTCGAGCCGGTTGAGCCGCCACCGCCACAGGTCGTGGATGTCATCCGGGATTGCCGCCTGCTCGGCCGCGCGCAGCCGGAATCCCTGTTCGGCCGCCTCCAGCACGCCCCGGTCCACCCAGTCGTCCACGAGCTGCACGGCGAACAGCGGGTTGCCGTCCGTGCGCTGTCGCACCATGCGGGCCAGCTCCGGATCGAGCCCCAGCATCCCCAGGATGAGATCCAGCTGCTCGCTGTCCGGCAGCCCCTCCAGCTTCAGCTCCCGGGCACGCTCCCGGCGGAGCAGCGAGTCCACCAGCCGCGGCTCCAGGAGCCGCTCCTGCAACGCCTCGTCCCCGTAGGTCATCAGGATCAGCACCGGCAGGGGCTCCGTTGCGTCCATGATGTAGCCTGCGAGCCCCAGGGCGTCCATGCCCCACTGCACGTCGTCCAGCCAGAGGATCACCGGGCGTTGGCGCGCCTTCCTGCGGAGGAGCTGTCGGATCACCGCCCAGCGCGCCTCCTGGCCGGCGAACACCCCGTCGCCTCTTCGGGAGCCGCCCTTTTCACCGGCCCGCGCCTGCGGCTCCATGAGCTGGGTGAGGGCCAGCGACAGATACTCGATGTCGGCCGTGTCGGTGTCGTCTCGGTCGGATCGTGGGAGTCCCCTGAGCACGTGGCGCGTCTGCTGCCGCATCTCGTCCGAGCTCAGGCCCTGACAGCGCAGGGTTCGGACCAGCAGGGAGGGGATCCCGTCGGCGGTGTTGGCAAAGGCGCCGTGCGAGGCCTGCATCACCTCTGCCCACCCGAGCTCGTCGGCGCGCTGCGCGAGCCACTGGGCGAGGCGGCTCTTGCCGACGCCGGCGACCCCGTGGATCGCGACGAGCAGCGGGCGCTGGTCTCGATGGACCTGGCCCAGAGACGACCAGAGGAGGTTCCGCTCGTCGTCTCGCCCCACGAAGGGGATCGCGCGCAGGCCGAACAGGTCGAGACCGGCCCCCGCCAGGCGCGCCGGTCGGGGCGGCGGTTGAGCACCTTGCCAGCGCTGGGGGAAAGGGGCCGTTCCCAGCCGAAGGTCCGGTCCGGCCGAGTCGGTTTCCGGCTGCGAGGGGGCGTCCTCCTCCCGCTCCGCGGATCGCGACACGACGTCCGCCGGGGGTTTCGCGCCGGACGGGGGCGTCACGCGGACGGTGCGAGTGGGCAGCGCCTCGTCGTGCGGGGGCGCCGTGTCGATGTTGGTCTCGGTGCACGGGTCCGGGTGGTGCGGCCCCGGGTCGGTGATCCTCTCGGTGACGTGTGGGGCGTCCCCCAGGGCGAGCAGTCCGTACGCGGCGTCGGCGGCCCGCTGGAACCGTTCCCAGGGCGCCTTGGCGAGCAGGCGCAACAGCCAGCGAAAGAACCCCGCCGGGGCCGGGAAGCGGAGCTTGGGCGCGGGTACGACGGCGTGGAGGTGGGCCGTGAAGACGGACTGGTTGTCGTGTCCGGCGGCGTGGAACGGCGTGTGCCCGCAGGCGAGCTTGTAGGCCAGACATCCGACGGCATACAGGTCGGTCCAAGGGCCCTGGTTGTTGAGGTCACCGTGAATCTGCTCCGGGGCCATGTAGGGTGGGGTACCGGCCGCAACCCCGTGAGCCTGCGAGGCCGGGTGGGTGCCGGTTTCGGTCTGGACGTGGTCCTCGGCTTCGCGCCAGAGACGCATCCGCGAGCGGCTCCTGGTCGTGGCAGGGGTCGCGTGGGAGACCGACGCGAACGCGATCCCGAAGTCGGCGAGCAGGAGCCCCGGTTGTTCGCGGTTCCGGTGCCGGAGCAGGATGTTCCCCGGCTTGATGTCGCGGTGGATCACCCCTCTGGCGTGAGCGTGGGCCAGGGCGTCCAACAGGTCGGTGAGCACGCTGCGGAGCTCGGAAAAGCTGTGGAGCGGTAGAACCTCCGAGAGGGCCCCTCCCTCGGCGCGCTCCATCACGAGGTAGGGGCACCCGGTGACCAGGCGGCCTCCCGATTGCTCCGCGGCCCGGTCGTCGATGGTGCCGTAGTCCAGGATCGAAACGATGCCGTGATGGCTCAGCGCGGCCGCCGCCCGGACCTCCTCGTTGAAGCGCGCCCGGTACACCTCGTCTCGGGCGTACCTGGCCTTCATGACCTTGACGGCCACCAAAAGCCCCTGCTCGCGGTGCTTCCCCAGCCAGACCTCGCCCTCGCCGCCGCTTCCCGCCACGCGGTGCAGGTCAAAGGCAGACACCGGGATGGTGAACCCTTCCGCGCGGCCGAGCCCGGAAGGCCCGTCCTCCGAAAGACCCGCTGCGCGAGCCCCGGGCTCTGGAGGGAGCGTCGGATCGCGGTCCGTGGTTTGATCATCGCGGGTCATGGAATCAACAACCTGCGGTCCTCCCCGGGAGGTCGGCGTGCGGCGCGCGAGTGGCGACCTCGGCGCCGCTCGCGCGGATCCCGGATCATCCGGGGTTTCGGTCACTGGGTTTCGATCACTGGGTTTCGATCACGGGTCGGTCGTTGACCGATCACGGCATCGAGTATCGAGGGCAGCGGGCCGTCGGTCAAGCGGAGCCGCTGGGGCGCCAGACGGCCGTTGATCCGCGTTCGTGTCGCGCGGTCGAGCGCGAGGGCGCGACCCTGGTCCGCGCCGAGTACCGCGTGGCCGACTTCGTGCGGCATTTCACCGTTCCCGACGGAATCGACGTGGAGAAGATCGATGCCTCGCTGGCCAATGGCGTGCTGCGGCTGCGACTGCCCAAGGTGACGCGGAACGGCGCGCCTGCGCGGCTCAGCCGTCGCCGCAGAGCTCGGTCAGGTAGAAGGCGTAGGCGGAGTCGGCGCCGCACTGGCCGGTGAAGAAGCTGCGCGCGTTGTGGGCCTCGTAGAGCCAGGAGCCGAAGTCGAGGTCGGTGGACTCGCCCTGATAGACCCGCGTCTCTGTCTCGTCCAGCGGGTAGTCGGCGAACTCGAAGTCGAGCGCGTAGGTGGCGGGCAGGCCGCAGGGGCCGGGCTGCCCCGGACAGCCCAGGTCGTGGACGCGCACCTCGAAGCCGGCCTCGAAGGGCACCGTCAGGCCACCGTCCTGGGCAAAGAGCAGGGGGCGATCTCCGTTTCGAACCAGCAGGTACTGGACGCAGTGGGATTGATCCTCGTCGATGTACCAGGCCAGCTCCACGCTCACGGTGCGTCCCGGAAAGAGGCAGTTGGACACGTGCCAGGGGAGATTGTGCTCCACTCGAAGCTCAACACCCCCGCCATCGATCACGTTGAAGCCGCCCTCGCCGGACTCCACGATCTGCCCGGTCCTCATCGTGGCGATGCCGCCGACGCCCGGGGTGCCCAGGGATTCGCAGCTCATGCGTTCTCCGTTGTCCCAGGCGACGAGCGCGTAGCGCGTGGTGGGACGGAGAGAGCAAACGTCGTCTCCCTCGCAGTAGGCAGACCCCCACTCCGGCTCCACACACTCGCCGGAGCACTCCTGCAGGAGGGGATATTCACAGAGGGAGCCGCACCGGCCGCCCTCGCTCACGCTGCGCTCCTCGCAGCCGGTGAGGGCGTTTCCCTCGCAGTGCTGCTCCCCGGGGAGGCACCAGCAGTCCACCATCTCGCAGCACGTGTCCGGCGCGCAGACGCACGCGCCCGTGTCGCGATCGCACTCCCACGGCTCGTAGCAGGGAGGGTCGCACGTTCCGCTGCCGCCGTCGTCGGTGTAGCCCAGGGTCCGCGCGCCGCAGGCGCACTGCGCGAGCGCGAGCCACAGGATTGCTACCCGGAAGAGCGAGCCGTATGACATCTCCCGTCACCTCACGCGAAGTCGCGGATCCAGTATACACCAGGGCTCCGGGTCCGGGCGAAAGCAACAGAGGGTCCGAGATCCTGGCGGAGATGACCGGCGGCGTGATCAACGTCTGCGCTTCGAGTACTGGCCCTGGGGCGTAACCCGTGCGATGATGCATGTTTGAAGCCGGACCGTCAGAACCGTCATGAGTGAGTCGCAGTCGCCCGAGAGCCCCGCCGCCGCGTCCGACCCCATCGTGGGGATGGAGCTGGGCAACTACAAGATCACCGAGCTGATCGGCGAGGGGGGCATGGGCGCGGTGTATGCCGCGCGGCACCCGGTGCTGGGTCGGGAGGTGGCGGTGAAGGTGCTGTCGCGGAAGTTCTGTGACGAGAAGGACTTCCTGGCGCGGTTCCAACAGGAGGCCCTGGCGGCCAACCGGGTGGGTCATCGGGTCATCGTGGAGGCCATCGACTTCGGCACCCTGCCCGACGGGCGCAGCTACTACCTGATGGAGCGGCTCCAGGGGGAGAGTCTCGGCGTGATGATGGACCGGCGGGGAGCGATCCCCCTGGCCGAGACGGCGGAGCTGATCGTGCCGGTCATGGACGCGCTGCAGGCCGCGCACGAGGCCGGCGTGATCCACCGGGACCTCAAGCCGGACAACATCTTCCTGCACCAGGGGCGGCGGGGCCAGCTCCAGCCGAAGCTGCTGGACTTCGGCCTGGCCAAGGTGATCGACGTGGATCAGACGGGATCCCGGGTGACCACCCAGACCGGGCTGCTGCTGGGCACGCCGCTGTACATGCCGCCCGAGCAGTTCTCGGGCAAGCCGGATACGCTCGGGCCCTGGACGGACGTGTACGCCCTGGCCGGAGTGATCTTCCACATGCTCGCCGGGCAGCCGCCCTACGACGAGCACGGCTTTGCCGACCTGCTGATGAAGCACCTGCAAGCGCCCATCCCGTCCATCTGTGAGCGCCGGGCCGGGCTGCCCCGCGCCCTGGACGACGCCCTCAGGCTGGCCCTCGCCAAGAAGCCCGTCGAGCGGTTCCAGAACATGCTCGCCTTCCAGCAGGCCTTCGAGGCGGCGGTGAAGGCGGCGGCGAGGCTGGGCGCCGAGGCCACCCTCAACCCCGCGACCAGCGACCATCTGTTCCCCCGCCGGCGGCCCGCGGCGCCGAATGCGATCACCGTGGCGGAGATCCCGCACCCGTCGTCGCCTGCGCCGGAGCCTGGGCCGTCGCCTGGGCCGTCGCCTGGGCCGTCGCCTGCGCCCGAGCCGGAAGCGGGACGAAAGTCGTCGGCCGCCTTGGCGCTCCGGGCAGCCTTGGAGCCGGAAGCCTCGCCGGGACCGGCACCGAAGCCGAAGCCGGAGCCGGAGCCCGCACCAGAGCTGAAGACGACCTCCGTGGAGAAGCAGGCCGACCCACCGCCGGGGTCCTCACCCTTCCCCGACGAGCGCCCCGGCCGGGTGCCGAAGCCTCTGGAGACCGAGGCCGCCGACCGGGCATGGGCCGATCCCGAGGTGACCGCTCCGATGGCTGCGCCCCCTCGCCGCAGCGGATCCCGCAGTCTCGTCACCTCGTTCCTCGTCGTCGTGCTCCTTGCGGGCGCGGGCGCGGGTGGCTACGCGCTTTGGCGTCACTTCCAGACCCCTCCGGCGCCCGAAAAGGGAACGCTGGTGGTGGACGCTCAGCCCAAGGGCGCGATGATCCGCATCGACAACGAGCCCGCCGGAGTGCTCTCGCCCGTGCGGCGCGAGCTGGCCGTGGGCAGCCACCGCGTGACCATCTCCAAGCCCGGCTTCGATGAGATCGTCACCTGGGTGAGCATCCGGCCGGGCAAGCGCACGAACCTCGCCCTCGATCTGTTGCCGTCCAGTCGCGCGGCGCCGGACGCGGGTGCGGCGCAACGGCCCACCACGCCCGTGGGGTCAGACGCTGCGGTGGCCGCGGCGGTGCCCGGCATGGGGCGCCCGGCCGTGGTTCCGGGACCCCCGCGCCGGAGGCCGAGCACGGGGCACAAGCCGCCGGAGCGACGCCTGGCCGTGGACGCCAGGCCCCGTCCGGCCATGGCCGGCATGACGACCGACCTCGCCGTGCTCCTGAATCGCCCGGTGGGATTGAACGCGGCGATCCAGCGCGTCTATTCGCAGCTCAAGGCGTGTCTGTACAGGGCGAAGCCCGGAACCGCGGTGCTCCAGCTGGAGCTGTGGATCACCCTCCAGGTCGGGACGGGCGGCAACGTGACCGCGGCCCGCGTGCGGCCCGGGCAGGTGGCCGGCACCGCCATGGGCCGGTGCCTCCAACAGAAGGTCCGCGCCTGGAAGCTGCCGCCCCACCACAGCCCCTACAGCCACACCTTCGCCATGCGCTTCAGACCGAACTGAGCGGGGTTCAGAAGGTCGGAGATCGGAGAAAAAAAAACGGAAATCGGAGATTGAAGGTCGGAGATCGGAAGACCTTGGGGCATCATCTTATCTGATCGGTAATTTTGGTTACCCGGGGTTGGTGCCCACGCCGGAGGGGTTGATGTCCCACAGGAAGTTGTCCAGCAGGGACAGGGAGTCCAGGACGCCGTCCGAGACGTCGAAGACCATCAGATCGAGGACCATGGTCTCCCCGGGCACCACCGGCGCGGTGGTCACCAGCCACACGGTTCCGCCGCCGTAGCCGCTGTTGTCCATGCCGGTGCCGGCGAGCTCTGCTGAGCCGTAGGGGCAGGTGTAGCAGCCCTTGGGGTTGCACACGTCGAAGAAGCCGTTGTTCACCGACACGGGATTGTTCAGCGAGTCGAAGGAGATGTTGCGATCGGCCGGGATGCCGGAGGCGCCGGTCTGGAGCAGGGCGAGGTAGAAGTCGTTGTACGCGGTGCAGGAGTAGACCCAGTACTCCCAGGAGAAGAACCGGAAGTCGTAGGAGAAGGACTGGGCGTTGGTGGGCACCCGGATGGTGAGCCGCAGGTTCACGCCGTCATTGGCGCCGCTGCCCGAGGGGCAGTTCCCGCTGCAGCCTGCAGACGCCGGGAGGGACCCCCCGTGGGCCGCCAGGTAGGCTGCCGGGGGCTGGTTGTAGTAGCCGAACAGCGTGCTCGGGGATCCGGGATAGCCGGGATCCCCTGCGTCGCGCATCCAGCCCGAAGAGATGCCGCCCATGGTCGGGCCGTTCCGGGGCGTGATCACATTGCCGTAGTTGACCAACACCGCGGACTGCTGGGTCCGCATGGAGTTGAGCTGGGCCGCGGGTGGGGTGTTGCCCTCGGGCGTGAGGAACTGGGCGCTGATCACGCCCCACTTCAGGGAGTTGGGCGGCGGGTTGGGCGTGGTGAACTCACAGAGGTCCATGGCTCGCGCCATGTCGTCCGCGGTGACGTTGAAGGACTGAGCCGTGGAGCACGCCGCCGGGGCCACGGTGTCAGAGGTCGACGGGTCGCAGTCGTCGTCCACCCCGTTGCCCACGAACTCGAAGGCGCCCGGGTTCACGAGCGTGGGCTCGGAGCAGGCCTGGGTGTCCTCGCAGCAGTCCCCCTGGCAGGCGTTCCAGCCGTCGCCGTCAATGTCGGGAGGATTGTCGGGGGTGCCGTCGCAGTCGTGGTCCAGGCCGTCGCACTGCTCGATCGTGGGGAGCATCTCGCCGATGCAGAAGCCGTAGCCCGTGCCGCTGGGGTTGCAGGTCTGGGTGCCGCCCACGCAGGTGCCCACACCCTGGGTGCCGGCCGGGCCGTTGTAACAGGGCGCCGTGGAGCCGGGCACGCACAAACAGTCCACGCCTTCCTCGTTCACCTGGCCGTCGCAGTCGTCGTCCACCGGAGTGGCGCAGACCTCGGCGGTGGGGGTGACCTCGCCGTTGCAGGGGCCGTACCCGGTGCCCGAGGTGTCGCAGGTCTGGGTGCCGCCGACGCAGGCTCCCACGCCCTGGGTGCCGGCCGGGCCGTTGTAGCAGGGCGCCGTGGAGCCGGGCACGCAGAGGCAGCCCGTCCCCTCCTCGTTCACCTGGCCGTCGCAGTCGTCGTCCTCCGGGGTGGTGCAGGTTTCAGCGGCCGGCGTGACCTCTCCCTCGCAGGGGCCGTAGCCGGTCCCGGCGGCGTTGCAGGTCATGGTGCCGCCGACGCAGATGCCCACGCCCTCGGTACCGGCCGGGCCGGTGTAGCAGGGGGTGACAGCGCCCGGCTCGCAGCCGCAACCGTCCGCCTCCTCGTTCACCTCTCCGTCACAGTCGTCGTCCTCGGGAGTGTCGCAGTCCTCGGCGAGGGGCAAGACCTCCCCTTCGCAGCGTCCCCAGACACCGTTGGCGTCGCAGGTGGCCGTGCCGGCGACGCAGATGCCCACCCCTTCGGTGCCGGCCGGGCCGCTGTAGCAGCTTCCGACCTCCCCGGGATCGCAGGGCTCGTTGTTGCCGTTGCCGTTGCTATTGCCGTTGGTGTTCGTGTTGCCGGTCGAGGCCCCGCCGCCGCAGCCCCAGAGCAAGGCCAGCGCCGGCAGGATCAGCAGCCTGACTGTTGTTCGAGTGTGCATGAATGCTCCTTTCGGGGTGGGTCACTCGGGCCGCTGAGGCGCCCGGATTCCACCGCGGATCCCCATCTTAGCTGGAAAGGACGGGTTTTCCCAAGGATCAATTGGAGCTGCCGGTAGGTTTGTCGGAGAGTCCGGCCCGACGATCAGCCTGGATTCCATGCGGCGGAGCTTGCCTGGCCCGATGCCGCGCACCTTGAGGAGCTCGTCCTTTCGGCGGAAGCGCCCGTGGCGCCGTCGGTGCGCCAGGATTTGGCGGGCCAGCCCGGGGCCCACTCCGGCGAGGGTGGCCAGCTCTTTTAGTCCGGCTCGATTCACGTCCACGGCAATCCCCAGAGTGCGGATCAGCGCCGGGTCCATCCGGCGCACCTCGCACGAGGTGCCGTCGGCGCTGGCGACGACCCGATCGCCGGAGCGCAGTCTGGCCCGCCAAAGGGTTCGCAGGCAGCGCCGCGGCACGCGGAGCTGCGACCACCCGAGGTCGAGGCACCGCACCTCCGGCCCGGTTCCCAGCTGGATCCAGCGGCGGCAGTCCGGGGGCGGCCCGTCCCGGCGCGCCGCCGGGAGCTGGCTCGACGCCAGCAGTCGGGCCGCCACGGCCAACAGGATCGGTGCAATCAGCCAGAGCGCATGTCGGTGTCCCATGTCCCGGTTGTCGACCATCGCCGCGTCGGGTTGCGCCCTTTTGTCGGTGCCCAGGGGCGTCGGCGTCGGTTTTATGGTAGAAATCCCCCGATGTATGATCGGCGCAATCATGCCAAACGGCTCCTGTTCGGCGGCCTGGTCCTGGGCAATTTCGCGGGCTTGTTCCTGGCGCTGGTGGAGGTGGTGTTTCTGGTGGCCTGGCATGGCGGAGCGCGGACAGCGGGCGCCCCCCAGAAGGTCCTGCTGTACGACGCGCTGGTGATCTTGCTCGCCGGGCCGCTCCTGGGCCTGGTGTGCGGCTCCCTGGCTGCGGTGGTGCACCTGCTTGCCGCGCGCCTGGCCAATCAGCGGCAGCAGGAGCCCATTTGGAAGGCGCGCTTCCACCTCGTGCTGGTGATGCCGGTGGCGGCCTACGTGGCCAACCAGGCGTTCCGCGGCCCCTGGGCCAGCCGCCTGCCGGCAGCGCCTCTGCTGGCCGTGGCGACCGGGCTCGTCCTGCTCGCGCTGACCTATGGCGCCAGCCGGCTCATCGTCCGTCACGGCGAGCGCCTCGCCGTGGGGCATTCCGGCAAGTGGATGCGCTGCCTCGCGCCGCCGCTGGTTCTGGCGCTGGCGGTGATCTTCTACCTGGCCGACGTGCTCGTGCTGCCGCGGCTCTACCCCTTCTTCCACTGGAGCCTGGCTGCGCTCGCGCTGTTCACGGCCTGGCTCGGGATCGGCGCGACCCACCTGGCATTTGATCGGCTGCGCCGCCAAGGGTTCGGCCAGCTGGCCCGACCCTTCTTGGCGGGGATGATTTCCTGCATGGCCCTGGTGCTGGGGCTGATCGGCAATCGGGGCGTGGGCCGCTCCAACGTCTACCGGACCATCGTGTTCGAGCGCACTGCCTTTGGCAGCAAGGTGCTCACCATCACTGACCGCGCCAAGATTCTGCCGCGGCCGCCGGAGCTGCGGCCCACGCCGCCGCCCGAGCGCGGCCGGGCGGCGCGCCAGAGCCGCCCGCACCTGCGGGGCGCTGACGTCGTCCTGATCACCGTGGATGCCCTGCGCGCGGACCGCATCGGGCTGTTCGGGTACCGGCGCCGCGTGGGGGGCGAGCCCCGCTCCATCACCCCGAACATCGATCGCATCTTCGGCAAGGCCACGCGGTTCCCACGCGCCTACTGCGCCACGCCGAAGACCTCCTACTCGGTGGTTTCGCTCCTCACCGGCCAGCCGGTCTACACCCTGGCCCGGTTGGGGGAGCACCGAATGTGGCCGACCCTTCCCGAGGTGCTGCGGGCCCAGCGCTACCGCACCGCCGGCTTCTACCCCCTGGCGATCTTCACCATCGATTCCTCCCGGTTCGCTCAGTATCGGAGCGGCCACCTGGGGTTTCAGTACTTCAAGTTCGAGGACGAGGATCTGCCGGCGAAACGGCGCACGGATCAGGTCATCAGGTTTCTCGACGAGCATCGGCTCGCCAAGCGTCGGGAGCCGCTCTTTGTCTGGGCGCACTACTTCGATCCCCATGAGCCGTATCGGGTGCGCGCGGGATTTCACGGATTCGGCAGCTCGGCTGAGGCGCGCTATGACGCCGAGGTGGCGTACGTGGATGCCGAGATCGGACGCCTCCTCAACGCCGTGAAGCAGCGCCGCTCGCGGGTGCTGATCGTGCTGACGGCCGATCACGGGGAGGAGTTCGGCGAGCACGGCGGGGCCAATCACGGCACCTCGGTGTTCGACGAGCAGGTCCGGGTGCCCCTGCTGCTGGCAGGGCCGGGACTGCCGGACCGGACGGTGGACGCGCCGGTGTCCCTCACCCAGGTCTCGTCCACGGTCTTGCGCCTGCTCGGGGGCGCGGTGCCGGCGTCCATGTCTACCCTACCCGACCTCACGGAGCTCCTGGTGCGCGGCGCCGGCGGGGCGGGAGCCATGTGCGAGGTGGGCCAGCACCGGATGCTCGCGCTGGGGCACCACAAGCTGATTCGGGACGCGCGGCGGGGCTATCTGGCGCTGTACGATCTGCGGCGCGATGCCGGCGAGCAGCGCCCCCTGGACGTTGATCGCGACGGTCCGGACCGCAAACGCGCGTCGGAGCTGCTGGGCCATCTGCGGGCGCAGCAGCGACGCCTCGAGCAGACCATTCGCCGAACCCGTCGCTCCCTGCGCTGGAGCGCGCTCGCGCTCGCGCTCACCGCGCCGGACCTGGAGCGACGACGGAGCGCGGCGAGCGCGCTGATGCGCCGCGCGCAGCGCAAGGGGCTCAACCCGGAGATGATGGAAGCGGCGCGCAAGGCCCGGGGGGACGTGGATCCCGAGGTGCGTCACAGGGCCCAGATCGCCCTGGCCGCCCACGCCGGCAGGACGGGCGGCAGCGTCGACGTGGGGGTCCTGCAGGGGCTGCTGTCCCGACCGGATCTGCCCGACGACATGCGTCTGACCGCCGGGCTCGCCCTGGCCGCAGCCCGTGATCACGGAGCCCTGCCGCCGCTGGAGGAGCTGCTCCCGCGGCTGACCAGCACCGACAGCCGGATCGAGGTGATTCGGGCGTTGGGTCAGCTCGGAGGCGCGTCACCCCGGTCCATCGAGGTGCTGGTCGCGGCGGCAGAGGATCACGAGGTGGCCGTGGCAGTGCTGCGGGCGTTTCGGTCACTGTGCCGTTCCCCAGTGGCGGCCCCATTCGTCCGGGACGCCGTGCTCCCGCTCTTTCGTCTCCTGGCCCGACGGCCGGAGCACATGGGGCAGCGATCAGAGATTCTCGCGACGCTGGCGTGCATCGGGACCGAGCGGGCGATGACGCTCCTTGGCGACTGGCTGCCCCGGGAGCGGGAGCAGTCGGTGCGGTCGGTCGGCCTGGCGCTGTTGGCGCGGCTGCTCGCCCGTTGGGGGCGCACCCTCCCGGGGTTGGCGTGGGGCCTCCCCGGCGCCGGGATCACGGGCCCGGCGGGCGCCTGCCTCGCCGGGCGCGGCTGTCGGCTCGAGGCCGCGCCGGTCACCCTCACCCTGGAGCCGGGCCGGGATCGGGTCGGTCGCGCCGCGACGCTCTGGGTGGTGGAGGAGGGGATCTCCAAGGCCGGTCCGGAGGTGCGGATCGATGGTGTGATCCTGCGACGAGGGCGCGCCGTACCGGTCCACGTGGGTCAGATGGGTCAGATCGGCCACACCGGGGAGACCGGGGCTCCCTGCGAGCACCAGGGCCCGCTCCCGCTCCGCACCTGGCGCTTCGCGCTGCCGGCCGGACAGCTCAAGAGCCGGGTGGAGGTGCAGCTGCGGGATCCCACCGGAGGGGGGACCGTCGTGCGGCTGGTGGCCCTGCTGCCGATGACGGAGGAGCCGTCAGGGACGGCACCCCGCGGTCAGCCATGAGAGGTAGTCGGCCGAGCCCCGCACAATGGGCAGGGCGATGATCTCGGCGACCTCGTAGGAGTGCAGGGCGCGGACCCGCGCCTCGAGGGCCGGGTAGCGCTCGGCCGTGGTCTTGATGATCAGGAGCTGCTCCTCGTCGTCCTGTACGGCGTCGTCCCAGGTGTAGATCGAACGGACCGACGGCAGGATGTTCACGCAGGCGGCCAGCTTCTCCCCGACGAGCGCGTGGGCGATCTGCGCGGCCAGCTCGCCCTTCGGCGCGGTGACGAAGACCACGAACTGTTCGGAACCCATGGCTGCTCCTTTCGTGGGACGGCGACACCATCCCGGCGCGGGAATTGTGGATTCCGACTATACTTGATTCGCGACGGCCCCGGGAGGCACCAGATGGATCACCGCGGTGACGACGACACGCTCCAGGTCTGCGAGCTGTTCCGCTCCCTCCAGGGGGAGACGAGCTGGAGCGGGCTGCCGGCGACGTTTCTGCGGCTGAGCGGCTGCAACCTCGACTGCCGGTACTGCGACTCCCGGTACGCCCGAGAGCAGGGGGAGCCGTGGGCCCTGGAGGACCTGGTGGAGCGGCTCGTCGCGCGTCCCGAGCTGGTCGTGGTGACCGGAGGCGAGCCGCTGCTGCAGCCGGGAGTGCACCGCCTGCTGTCCGCGGTCGCCGACGCCGGGCGCACCGTGCTTTGCGAAACCAACGGTTCGCTGGACATCTCGGGGGTGGACGAGCGGGTGATCCGGATCGTGGACGTCAAGTGTCCCGGCTCCGGAGAGGCGGCGTCGACCCGGTGGGAAAACCTGTCCGCGCTCCGCCCGTCCGACGAGGTCAAGTTCGTCGTGAGCGATCGACAGGACTTCCGCTACGCCATGGATGTCGTGGCCCGCCACCGACTCACGGAGCAGTGCTCGGTGCTGCTGTCACCGGTCGCAGACGCGCTCGCCGCCACAGAGCTCGCCGCCGAGCTCGCCGCCTGGATCCTCGAAGAGGGCGGCCCCCTGCGCCTGCAGCTCCAGCTCCACCGCATCCTCTGGCCGGACCGCCCTCGCGGCGCGTAGGGGCGAACCTTCTCGAGCGTTCTCAAGCGCTCTCGACTTTCGCACTTTCGCACTTTGTTGTGCTGCGAACGGTCGAAATCGCGTCTGTCCGCAATCGTGGACCGTGGGTACGCAGCCCGAAGAGCGGGCATCGACCCCATCGCTCGACGAAGCAGGCGCGGTGCTCGCCGCTGTCCACGGTGGGGCGCGGCGAGCCCCTGAGGGAGGCACGTCGACGCGCCCCGCGGTGGGCAGCTTGCGAGCACCGTGACGGCGAGCAGGCAACGCTGGAAGGCAACCTGTTGTTCAAGCGAATAGGTTTGGATGCGTATTCATCAGGTGCTCCTGCTCGTCTCGCGACGCAACGCGGGAGGGGTCCGCCACCCTCGGGAGTTAGGTCGCCTGAGGCGACGCAACCCGGGAGGGGTCCGCCACCCTCGGGAGTTAGCGGCCGGCGCTGCTCCGCCCGGGCCGACCTCCGCGCCGGCTGCGCGGTCGGGAGCGCTTCCGTCGTGGGCCTTCCGGCTCGTCGCTGCGCTCCGCGCCGGAGCCCCCGAGCTGGCTCAGCAACGGCTCGGGAAGGGAGGCGAAGCCCCCGCGCTGCGCCGCCTGCTCCAGCACCTGCTCAGCCACCTTGCCGCGCCGCAGGCGACGCAACTCGGCGCGTTGCACCACGGCGGGGCGCTTGCCGGCGGCCACGGCCAACAGGGGACCGCCCTTTTGACCGGAGGCCACGCGCCGGTGCCCCAGGGTCGGCTCCACGGACACCTCGAGAACCTCGTCCACTGCCCCTGCGTCAACGCTCGACGCGAGGTCAGGGGTCGTCGCCCGGGCCTGGGATTGAACAGCGGCGAGCTGCTCCCGCAGGGTCTGCATCTCGGTTTCGGTGTCCTTGAGCCGGGCGCTCAAGGCGTCCCGCTCTGCGGCGAGGGTGTTGGCCCGCTCTTGTCGCTCCTCGAGCTCGCGCTGCTGCGCTTCCAGGGCGGCCTGGTCCGGGGCGCTGCCCTGCCCCCCACCGCCCTGTTGGAGCTCCTGCACCCGGGTGGTCAGCTCGGCCACCTCCCGCTCCTTGGCCTTGAGGCTGCGGCGCTGATCACGAAGCTCGGAGTCGAGCTTCTTCAGCTCGTCCTTAGCCGAGCTGCCGTCGAACTTGGCATCCAGGATCTTCGCCTGCAGCTCCCGGTCCCGGTGGGTGAGCTTCACCACCCGGTCGAGCAGCTCGGCGTTGCGCTCCTGGGCGTCCTGAAGGTCGTTCTTGAACTCGGCCTCTTTGCCCATGAGCATCAGCTGCGCGTCCTCGAGCTCCTTCTGCAGCCGTTTGGCTTCGGCCTCCAGACGCTTCACCTCGGCCGCGCTCTTCGTGTCCACCGCGGGCTGTGGCGGCTCTGCTCGACGCGGCAACGGGGGGGCAGTGGCGGGCGTCTCGACGCGGCGACGACGGAGGCCTGTTCCGCCGGTCAGTCCTTCCACCTTGCTCGTCAGCCAACCGGTCAGGCCGGAGCGGCGGCGCGCGTCGTCATCGTTCATCGCAAAACCTCTTCTCAGGAATACTCGCCACGGCTGGTTCAACCGAGCGGTATTATGGGCATCTCCGACGTCGGATGCAACTGCCATCCGCAGCGGGCGGAATTCGGCCTGGTCACATGAAACCCCTGTGCTCCGCAGCGTCCCCGGTATTCCATGGACCTTTCCGGCATTGCACCCAAGGCCGACGGAAGGCCGACGGAATCTTTGCCTTCCCTCGATCTGCTTCGATATAGTGTGACCTATGGGATTTTGACAGCCGCGGCTTTCCGGCGGGCAGAGACTCGGGAAAATCATGAAATTAAAAACTTTTACTCTCCTGATATGTGGTCTGTCGGTCGTTTGGGGTGGTTCGGTCCGAGCCAAGGCGCCGAAGAAAAAGGAAAAGCCGCGGGTGGCAGTGCTCATCCTCCAGACCGGCATGGCCACCTCGGAGCTGGCAGACAACCTCACCGAGGTCCTGCTCGTGAACCTGTCGACCCGCGGGAACTTCCGGGTGGTGGGCAAAGAGGTGGTCAAGGGCCAGCTCGGCGGCGAGGAGAAGCGCGTGCTGGAGTGTGTGGGCAATCGGACCTGCGTGGGCAACGTGGCCACCTCCCTGGGGCTCGACTACTTGATCGTCGGCACCCTGGGCAAGCTCGAGGCCACGTGGATGTACAACCTCTACTTCATCGACGCGGCCAGCGGCGGGGAGCGCAAGCGGGTACACCGGCGGGTCACCGGCGACATCCCGGCCCTGACCAAGTCCCTCGACAAGTCCCTCGCCGAGCTGCTCAAGCCCCGGGTCAAGCCCGGCGTCGTGCGGGTGGAGGGCAACGTCAAGGGCGCCAAGATCCACATCGACAACCAGTTCGCCGGCACGGTGCCCCTGCGTCAGCCGGTCCCGAAGCCGGGCACCATCCGGTTGCGTGTCGAGGCGGACGGCTACTACAGTGCCGAGAAGACCGTCACCGTGGCGGCCGGTCAGATCGTGGTGGTGAAGATCCTGCTGGCCCGGATCCCGCCGCGCGTGAAGACCTGGAAGTTTCACTTCGCGTGGGCCGCCTTCGGCGTGAGCCTGGTCGCGGGCGCGGCGGCCGGGGTCACGGGCGGGTTGGCCCGGCGGTCCACCGGCACCACCCAGGCCGCTGTGGTGTCCGACCTTGCCCGCCGGCAGAAGCTCCAGGCGGCGTCCTTTGCCATGATCGGCGTGGCCGCGGCCGCGGCGATCACCTCGGCGGCGCTCTTCCTCTTTGCCCGCAAGGGGTTCTATCGCGGAGGGCGAGAGCAGCGCGCCTTCTTCGGCGTGTCGCCCACAGCGGGCGGCGCGTACGCCTCGGGAGGTGTCCGATGGTGACGGCGGCGCGTTCATGGATCGTCGGCCTTGTCGTGGTGCTCTGTGTGACGCCCGGCTGCATGATCACCGAGACCGAGGACGACATCCTGCAGCGGACCTTTCGGTGCCAGACCGACAGCGACTGTGTGGACGGCTGGAGCTGTCGCGCCTTTGCCATGGACCCCGACGGGATCCAGTACTGCGTGAAGGACTGCACCGCGGACGCAGACTGCCTCTGGGGCGACCTGTGCAGCAACGAGGGGTTCTGCGTCCAGGCCTGCGACGTGGCCGACGTGGCCTGTCGCGGCGACGGCTTCCAGTGCCTGCGCACGAACATGATGGCCGGCCAGTCCGCCGGGTACTGCCAGCCCGCCACGACGTGTAGCACCTTCGAGGACTGCGGCCAGGACTTCGACCTGTGCCTGACCGAGCTCATCGCCGGCGTGGCGCCGGAGCTGTCGCTCGAACCCGACCACAACGGCTGCGCAGAGAGCTGCGTCGGGGACACCCAGTGCAGCGAAGGGTACGTGTGTCTGAAAAAGGGCCTGGGCCAGCTGACCAACTTCAACGTGGAGGTCGTGCCCGAGGTGTGCGTGCCCAAGTGCGGCGAGGGAGACAGCTGCCCCAACGGCTACCGCTGCCTCGTGGATTCGCTCCTCGAGCTGGATCCCACGGGCGACTTCGGCGCCGACTTCAAGTTCTGCGTGCCCGGGTTGCCCGGGGTGGTGGTGCCCTGCAGCCACGACCGGGAGTGCCTGGCCGGCCTGTGCGTCCTGGATCCCGAATCCGAGGAGCTCTACGGCGCGCCGCACAGCTACTGCGTGGAGCCCTGCGACGGACAGGGCGACTGCCCCACCGCCAAGTACGAGTGCGCCGAGAGCCAGCACCTGGGCGCGTCCGGCCAGTTCTGCTTCGCCCGGGAGCCCCTGGTCGCGTGCCAAACGAGCGCCGACTGCGAGCTGCCCGAGGTCTGCATGGACTGGACCAACGTAAACGACGGTAAAAGGTGCACCGTGCCCTGCAGCGATTGGCGAGACGAGATCTGCGGCGCCGGGCTCACCTGCATCCCCACGGCCAGCCCCGGGGCGTTCGGCTGCTATGTCGGGTTTCCCGGCCTGCCGTGCTTCAACGGGACCCAGTGCCACCAGCTCTGGGGCCAGAACACGCAGTGCATCGGCACCACCGGCTCAACCGGCGATCCGGATCGGACCTGCACCAAGCCGTGTACCCACTTCAGCCAGTGCACCTTCGGGCCGATCCTCGGCAACAGCGGCGCGCCCCTGTGCCACTCGGGCATCTGCCAGCCCATCGCCTTCAGCTGCGACGACCCCACCGTGCCCTACCAGTGCAACCCCACCATGGAGTGCGCCGTACGGTATTCCTTAGATCACGTCTGCACCATCCGGTGTCCGGGCCTGCGGGCCCCGGACCACGACTGCCCCGGGCTGTTCACCTGCGCGCCGCTGCCCCAGAACGGCGTCGACGACGTGCAGTACTTCTGCTATCCCGGCATTCCCGGCCTGATGCCGTGCCGCGACACCGGCGAGTGCGCGGACCTGCTCCGGGACGGGAGCCAGGGGTGCATCTCCCCCACCGGCGCCGGCCTGCAGGTGGACGGCGCCTGCAGCCTGCCGTGCCGCAACGATCAGGACTGCCGGGGGCTCTTCCAGTCCAGCGCCACCGCTGACCTGCTCTGTCTGCCTGGGGATCCCGACCCCGGCCAGGGGGTGGTGGGCCACTGCATCCTGAACCAGTCCATGGACGTGTTCCTCGGGGAGGCGCCCGGCCGCCAGGGCACGTTCTGCGACCCTTCCTCGAGCGTCTGTGACGTCGATCACGAGTGCGTGGACGCGGCCGGGGCCCGGGCGGGCATCATGACCGACTATGGCAAGCGGTTCTGCGCCCAGGACTGCCAGGGCCCCACGGATTGTCCCCAGTCCCCCATCCCCCCTGACTGCTCCGACACCGGGGTCGGCAACACCGGCTGGTGCAGTCCCCCGCGGGGCGCGCCCCACGCCCGGGGGTTCTGGGCCGAGTGCTACGACCACCGGCAGTGCCTGGACGGGGTCTGCTATCAGGCAAGGCTCGACGCCGGCCAGCCGGGTCACTGCACCAGGGACTGCTCCAACGCCACCGAGGGCGTCTGCGACACCGGGGACTATCAGAGCGCGGCCTGCAGCCAAGGGGTTTGCCAGCCCCTGAGCGAGATCATCAACCCCAACGGGTAACCGATCCCGTGGCAGACGGCACAGCGCCCCGCGCAGCGCGGGCTCCCCCTTGAGGGGGCGGGAGGGGTGTGCTCCACCGCGCAGCGGCGGTTTTGTCGCTCTGCGGCACCGAGCACAGGGTCCCCGGAGATTGATCCGCCACTTCGTGGCTCACTTCGCCCCCTCCGCCCCCCCGGGGGAACCTCGCTAGGCTCGGTGGGTGCCGCCAATAGCGCCGCGCCGTGAGCACATACCCCAACGGCTGAGCCCGGCAATTCCGGCTCCGGTTGCGCAGGCGGCTTCTGGGGTTGATCTCCGAGATCTCGCAGCCTATACCTGACGCATCCGAACACCCGACCTTTCCAAGGAGATGGTCATGGACCTGGCAGAGATGAAATCGGCCCACGAGACCCTGGCCGAGCTGGTCTACGAGCCCCGACCCGTGGAGCGCGGCTACGCGGGCCAAACCCTCTACGTGAACCTCACGGAGAACCGGATCGAGATCAAGCCGGTGACCCAGTACATGAAGGACGTGTTCACCGGGGGCAAGGGCTTCGACCTGTACCTGATGTGGCACGCTATTTCTGGCCCCATCGCCTGGGACGATCCCGAGAACGAGATCGTGATCTGCACCGGCCCGCTGGGGGGCTCCCCTGCCTTCTCGGGCACGAGCAAGTCCATCGTCACCGGGATCTCCCCCACCACCGGCTCGGTGATCGACTCCAACGTGGGCGGGCACTTCGGGCCGCTGCTCAAGTTCGCCGGCTTCGACGCCCTGGAGCTCCAGGGCAAGGCCTCCGAAGAGGTGATCGTGGTGGTGGACGGCAAGCGGCAGCGGGTGTCCATCGAGACCGCGCCCCACGAGGCGGTGAACTCCTACGAGCTCTCCGAGCAGCTCCATCACATGTACGCGGACTCGCCGGACGAGCTGCAGTCCATCTCGTCGGTGTCGGCGGGAAAGGGCGCCGAGCACACGCTGATCGGCTGCCTGAACTTCTCTTTCTACGACTACCGGCGGGACACCCCACGGCTCAAGCAGGCCGGGCGCGGCGGGCTGGGCACGGTCCTGCGCAACAAGAAGATCAAGGGGCTGGTGGCCAAGGCACCCCACAACCGACCGCGTTGGCAGATGTCGGTCCGGAATCCATAGCGACGGCCATGAGTACCCCAGAGGCGGCCATGAGTACCCCAGAGGCGAGCATGAGGACCCAGATGGAAATCGACCCGCAGAAGATCGACTCGATCATCCGGCACTGGAAGGGCGACGCGTCCTTTGTCATCGAGATGATGCAGGACGTGCAGGACGCCTATCGGCACCTGCCGCGGGAGGCCCTGGAGCGCGTGGGCAAGGCAACGGGCGCTGATCTGGCGCGGCTGTATCACATCGCCACCTTCTACAAGGCGTTCTCCCTGGAGCCCCGCGGTGAGTTCTCCGTCCAGGTGTGCGTGGGCACTGCCTGCCATGTCCGCGGCGCGGCCCGCTCCATGGACGGGCTGGCCCGGGAGCTGGGCATCGCGCCGGGCGAAACCACCCCGGATCTCCTGTTCACCCTGGAAGGAGTGCGCTGCCTCGGCTGCTGCTCCCTGGCGCCGGTGGTGGCCGTGGGTCCGGACCTCCACGGAGATCTGGACTCCTCCAAGGTGCGGGCCCTCGTGAAGAAGTACCGGAAGCGCGCGGCCCAGCGGGAGGCGAACGATGCCTAGAGTCACCCCGAAAGTTACAGTCGACAATCTGGATCAGCTGGCCAAAGAGGCGGAGCAGGCGCTCGGTGGTAAGAAGGCCGTGCTCCACGTGTGCGCCGGAACCGGCTGCGTGTCCGCGGGCTCCCTGGAGCTCCGGGACGGGCTGAACGAGGCGATCCGGGAGCACAAGCTCGACGGGGAGCTCAAGGTGGTGGCCACGGGCTGCAACGGCTTCTGCGCCCACGGCCCCATCGCCGTGATCCAGCCCGAGGGCGTGTTCTACGAGCGCATCAAGCCCAAGGACTGCGGGGAGCTCGTGGAGCAGCACTTCGTATTGCACCAGCCGGTGGAGCGCCTGATGTACCGGGATCACGTCACCGGGCAGGTGGTGCCCCAGGAGCGGGACATCGGCTTTTTTGCCAAGCAGCAGACCATCGCCCTGCGCAACCGCGGGCTCGTGGATCCCGAGGACCTCCGGGACGCCCTGCGCCGCGGCGCCTACCGCGGGCTCCGGAAGATCGTGGCCGAGGGGCTCGACGGCGACGCCATCATCCAGACCATCATCCGCTCGGGCCTCCGGGGCCGCGGCGGCGGCGGGTTTCCGGCAGGGATCAAGTGGCAGAGCTGCCGCAAGGCCGCCCTGGAGCGCGACGTGCAGCCCTACGTGGTGTGCAACGCCGACGAGGGAGACCCCGGCGCGTTCATGGACCGCTCCATCGTGGAGGCGGACCCCCACGCCGTCATCGAAGGCATGCTCATCGGCGCCCGGGCCGTGGACGCCCGGGAGGGCTTCGTCTATATCCGCAAGGAGTATCCCCTCGCCCTCGAGCGGCTCTACAAGGCCCTTGCCGAAGCCCGGGAGTGGGGGCTGCTCGGGGCGGGCATCCTCGGCACCGACTGGAGCTTCGACATCACCGTGCACCAGGGCGCCGGCGCCTTCGTGTGCGGCGAGTCCACCGCGCTCATGGCGTCCATGGAGGGGCGCGCCGGCGAGCCCCGCGCCAAGTACGTGCACTCGGTGGAGTACGGCTACCGGAACCAGCCCACCGTGCTCAACAACGTCGAGACCTGGGCCGTGGTGCCCCAGATCATCGAGCAGGGCGCCGAGTGGTTCGGAGCCATTGGCAGCGGCGACGTCAGCGAGTCGCCCTGGGGCGGCAGCTCGGGCACCAAGGTCTTCTCCCTGGTGGGCAACGTGTGTAACACCGGCCTGGTGGAGGTGCCCATGGGCATCACCCTGCGGGAGATCGTCTTCGACATCGGCGGCGGCAGCCCGGACGGGCGCGAGTTCAAGGCCGTGCAGACCGGCGGGCCCTCGGGCGGGTGCATTCCCGAGGCCGAGCTGGACCTCGCCGTGGACTTCGACACCCTGCAGGCGGCCGGCTCCATGATGGGCTCGGGCGGCCTGATCGTCATGGACGACCGCACCTGCATGGTGGACGTGGCGCGCTACTTCGTGACCTTCCTCATGGACGAGTCCTGCGGCAAGTGCACGCCCTGCCGCGAAGGCCTGGTCCTGCTCGACGAGGTGCTCGGCCGCATCACCTGTGGCAAGGGCATGGAAGAAGATCTGGCCCTGCTCGAGTCCCTCGGCGACGTGCTCGAGCACGGCGCCCTGTGCGGCCTCGGCAACACCGCGGCCAACCCGGTGCGCTCCACCCTGCGCTACTTTCGCCACGAGTACGAGGCCCACATCCGGGACCACAAATGTCCCGCCGGGGTGTGCAAGGCCCTGATCAAATACACCATCGACGCCGAAGCGTGCACCGGTTGCACCCTCTGCGTCAAGGTGTGCCCCACGGACTGCATCTCGGGCGAGAAGAAGCAGCTACACATGATCGATCAGGCGAAGTGCATCCAGTGCGGCACCTGCATGGACGCCTGCAAAGACGACGCGGTCCTGGTGTCCTAGGGACTCCTGGTGTCCAAGTGTTCCCCAGTGGAGTGATTGAGCGATGATTGAAATCACCATCGACGACAAGAAGATCGAGGTCGCACCCGAAACCACCCTCGTGGACGCGGCGCGCCTGGCCGGCGTGTTCATCCCCACCCTGTGCCACAGCGACATGTTGGAGCCCTACGGGGCCTGCCGCGTGTGCTGCGTGGAGATCGAGGAGGGCGGCCGCTCCAAGGTGGTCACCGCGTGCAACTACCCGGTGCGCCGACCCCTCGCGGTGAAGACCAAGAGCGAGCGGACCATGACCACCCGGAAGGTCGTGCTCGAGATGATGCTCGCGCGCTGGCCCGAGGTGAAGGTGGTCCGGGACATGGCCCGCCACGTGGGCATCGAGGAGCCGCGCTTCAACCACCCCCAGCGAAACGACGACCCCCACGCCTGCATCCTGTGCGGGCAGTGCGTGCGGGTCTGCCGCGAGGGCGTGTGGCAGAACGTGCTCGGCTTCGAGGGCCGCGGCGCCTCTCGCCGGGTGGTCATGCCCTACGACCGGGTGGCCAAGGAGTGCGTCGGCTGCGGCGCCTGCGCCTCTGTCTGCCCCACCGGCGCGATCCAGATGGTGGACGACCCGAACCACCCGGCCGACTGGGCGCGCATCCGGCGGGCGGGCATGGTGGTGACCCGGGAGATGATCCGCTTGGACGACCAACAATGCCGCATGCGGCGGGTGGGCACGGCCCACCTGGTGGAGATCATGAACGACTACGATCTCCTGCCGGTGAACAATTACCGCTTCGGCTCCCACGCCGACGCGCACCAGGCGGCGTCCCCCCACTACCTCGAGCGGTTCTCCCAGAACATCCAGGACGGCTGCGCCCTGGGTTGCGACATGGCCTGCGCCAAGGCGGTGGACGACTTCGTGCTCCAGACCGGCCCGGACAAGGGCAAGACCGTGAGCGTGGACGGCCCGGAGTACGAGACCGCGGGCGGCGCCACCAACATGGGCATCTTCGATCCCCAGTGGACGATCGAGATGAACTACTACTGCGACCACTACGGGGTCGACTCCATCTCCTACTGCACCCTCATGGCCTTTGTGATGGAGTGCTACGAGGCCGGCGTCCTCAACAAGGAGCGCACCGGCGGGCTCGAGCTGCCCTTCGGCGCCAAGGACGCCGCCCTGGAGGTGCTGCACCAGATGGCCCGGGGCGAGGGCTTCGGCCTCGTGGCCGGCCTCGGCATCCGCCGCATGAAGCAGAAGTTCGCCGAGGACTACGGCGCGGACCCGCAGTTCCTGCAGGACATCGGCATGGAGGCCAAGGGGCTCGAGTACTCCGAGTACGTCACCAAGGAGAGCCTCGCCCAGCAGGGCGGCTACGGCATCGCGCTCAAGGGCGCCCAGCACGACGAGGCCTGGCTCATCTTCATGGACATGGTGAACAAGCAGATCCCCACCTTTGCCGACAAGGCCGAGGCGCTGCACTACTTCCCCATGTGGCGCACCTGGTTCGGCCTCTACGGCCTGTGCAAGCTCCCCTGGAACGACGTCGAGCCCGAGGACAACGCCGAAACCGACGCGCCGGCCAAGGTGCCCAAGCACGTCAAGGGCTACTGCGACTTCGTGGCCGGCATGACCGGAAAGGACGTCACCCCGGCGGACCTCATCCGCCAGAGCGAGCGCGTCTACAACTTCCAGCGCATCTTCAATCTCAAGCTGGGCTTCGGCCGTCGCGCCCACGACGTCATCCCCTACCGCTCCGTGGGCCCGGTCACCCCCGAAGAGTACGAGTCCCGCCAGGAGCGCTACGACACCCAGCTCGCCGAAGAGGTCGGCTTCGACCCGGCCGGCAAGTCCACCGCCGAAAAGTCCGCCGCCCTTCGAAGCTGGCGAGAAGATCGCTACGAAAAGCTCCTCGACGCAGTCTACGAGCGCCGCGGCTGGACCCCGGACGGCATCCCGACCCTCGCCACCGCCAAGGCCCTCCAGATCGACCAGGTCGCCGGCCTCACCGATCTCCTCGCCCAACACGGTGTCACCGAGTAGACTGCAAGCAGCAGGCACTCAGCATGGCGCTTCAGGTAAACGGCGAACCCCACCCCCACCGCGAAGGCCTCACGGTCACCGAGCTCCTCACCGAAAAGCGCTTCACCTACCCCCTCAAAACAGTCTTCGTCAACGGCACCCGCGTCCCCAAGGACCAGTTCGACACCACCGCCTTGGCCGACGGCGACGACGTTCAGGTGATCCACCTCATGAGCGGCGGGTAAAGGGCCCAGTCGTTGGACTCAGTCGTTGGAAAGAGGTGGAATCGATTGTTCAGAAACGCCACCGGCAGCAGCCAGTGCAGCTTCATCCACTCCTGGGTCACCTCGTACACCGTCCTACAGCTCGCGTCCCGGCTCTCCAATGTCGATGACCAGCTTGCCCATCGCTCGACCCTCAGCGGCCACATCTACTCCGGGGCGAGGTAGATCGCGTTGGTCGCGGCGAAGGGGCGTTTTCCGGGATGCACCGGCGAGAGGTCGCCGTCGCCCCAGGCGTGGAACACCACCCAGCTGCGACTGCGGCCGGGATCCATCGGAATGTCGATGGCGTGGACGAAGCGCTGGCCCGGCCCGCCACCGCTGGGCTGCAGGTCCAGCACCTCCTGGGTCTGGCCATTGACGATCACCTCGAGGAAGTGCGCCGGAACCCAGCTCGCCGCCTGGACCGTGACGGTCAGGGGTACGGTGGCGTCGGCCGTGGTGACGGTCTCACCCATTCGCTCCCCATCCGGCCCGGCGACATTGATATAGAGCCCCCCGCTGACGAAGACGTCGCCGCCGAGCAGCACCTCCTTGACGTCCGCGGGCGTGACCAGCGTCGGGTCGTCGTGGCCGAAGTACATGCAGCTGCGCGGATACCCGGTGGGGCCCTTGATGAGATAGTGGTTGTCGGAGCTGCCCAGCACGACCATGTCCCAGCCCTGATCCAACAGGCCGAACCAGTCAGTCACCGAGGCTTCACGGTTGCTGTCGAAGCTGCTGCCGTTGAAGGCCTCGATCAGATCGAAGCTGTCTGACCAGAGCTCTTCGCCCTCTCCTGTCTCCGGATCGAAGAAGGTGGCGCTGAAGTAGCCGCCGATGGATGGAGAGCGCGGGTGGTTCACCACGATCAGGGGCAACTCCGGGAGCGCGTGCACCGAGTCGAAGACCTCCTGGGGCGTCCGGTGATACCAGTCGATGGCGCCGTTGTTGGTCTCGTCGGGCTTCGCCTCCACGGGCACCAGCCCGAAGTGCCCCCAGGCATAGGTGGTGAGCTCTGAAGACGTGATTCCGTAGGTGAACTCCTCCAGTCCGAGCTGCTCCACCACGGGCTGCGCCGCGGTGATCCACTCGTGATCGCTGAAGACCGGCATGTCGAGACCGTCGGCCAGCTGACCGATCACCTTGTCGGCCGGTGGATCCCCCGAGTCGGGCGACATGTACGTGTGGATATGGAAGTCGGCACAGAGATAGCCGGTGGTGTCCACGCTGCGCAGGATCGTGGCGTCGACGCTCACCGTATCTCCTGCGCCCACAAGCGCCGTGGCGTCGTGGATCTCGTATTCGTAGCCGCTGCTCACGATGATCCGGTGTCCCCCGGTCGGCACGGTCAATGCCGCGGTGCCGTCTACGCTGTACTCCTGGTGCAGGCGCCCGTTCCGCTCGTCCTTCACGCCGTACGTCTCCGGAGTGGGTGGATCGGGCGCGTCCGGGATCACCTGGATCCGCACGGGACGACCCGCCTGGCTGCCGGCCTCCAGGGTGGTGACGTGGATCTCGCCCGCGCGCCCCAGGGTCAGTGTGACCTGGTCCGTGGAAGCATCCACCTCGTCCCCGCTGTGCGCCGGATAGCCGCGCCGTTGCGGCACCAGCGTCACGGGCTCGGGGGGAGCGTGGATCAGGAACGTGCCGTCGGCGCCGGTACGCGTGCGACTCAAATAGGTGTCTCCGCCGTCCAGCTCGTGCACCCAGACGTCGGCCAGCGGGTTGCCGTTGCTGTCTTCGACCACCCCATCGATGGAACGCCAAGGGGACTCCCCGTCCACCGCCCGCAGGGTGGCACGCAGCCCGTCCAGATAAGGCCCTCCGGCGATGAACTCGGCGTGGTCCCGCTCGAGCAGGTCACAGGCCGGCACCGTGAAACCCGGACCAAAAGAGATCAGCACGCCACTGATGGCCACGAAGAACCGGAAGGTGGACTCGGGCAGGCGAAAGGCGAAGCCCCAGGGACCACGCTCGTAGCCGAGCCAATCCACCTCCCCCCCCGGCGAGTCGACAAAGCCGTGCTGCGGCGTGAACGGGGTGTGGCGATTGGAGTGCAAAAAGGCGTGCAGCTCCAGCCCGGCGGCCTCGATGTCATCCTCGGTGTTGTTCAGCACGCCCAGGCGAACCCCGACCCGTGGCGAGCCGGGCTCCAGCGCGTAGTCCATGTAGCCGGGCACGCCGATCGGATCCCCGAGCAGGAAGCTGAACTCCGCAAAAATGGGAATGGGCGCGAAGTTGCCCACGACCCGCACCACGGCCGCCTCCCCGTCCGACCCGTCGTTTAGCACGGTCACGCTCTCGGGCAGGATCAGCTCGTTCCGGATGCCCATGAGCGTCTCGCCGTAGTGCGACAGCCCGAGCGGTCGGCCGTCGGCGCCCACCTTGTCCAACGACAGGATCTCGCCGCCAAAGGCGCTGAAGCCGTCGGATCGCCGTTCGTTCCCGATGTAGACGGCGATCTCGCTGTTCGCCATCACGAAGTCGCCCGGCCGCACCTTCTGTTTGGTCTCCGGACTCTGCACGATCCAGGTCGGATCCTCGATCCGCGACGCCCGCGCCTGCCCGGACTCGAGCGCCCCGTAGGGATCCGGATGACCGTCCGGGTCTCCCACCGGGATGTCCTCGATGGACAACGGGCAGCCGCTCCCCGCGTTGTTGTTGTTGTCCTCACCACCCGAGCTACCACAGCCCGGCACCAGCGCCGCGTCCACCAGCGCCGTGGCCACCAGCCATGGCAAAACCAATTTGAAGCGTTTCATATCTAGATGCTAGCACCACCACGCGACGCCAGGCAAGGTTCTCCCCGCTGCGGCGAGCTCGCCGCGCCCGGGGGGGCGCTCCGCTCAGTTCACTGCTGGGGGATCACCGGCTGACCGGCAGCTGGCGAGCACGGCGTCAATGCCCCCGGCCAGCCCGATCATCGAGAACTGATACAGCATGCTCAGGGCCGATAAGACGCATCAAGCTGCGATGGAAGTTCCCCCGAGCCGTTTTGCTCGAGTGCTCTGTTGTGGGCGCGATGTTTGCATCGTGCGTTCTGGCCATCGGTAATCTCGATGTCGGGGCGCGGAGCTTCGCCTTGGCGACGAATCCGGCGCTGTCCACGGCCGCGTTCACCTGGATCGACAACTCACCATACGAAATCTGGGTGCAGCCGACGGCCCTGGACGGGACCCCCTCCGGAGCGTGTGTGCACATCGGGCCCACCCTGCCGGTCGCCTCGTGGGTGGGCTGGGTGGACATCGCCATGGACGGGCTCGGCACCGTCGGCGTCGCCTGGGAGGAAAACACCTTCGACAACGATGTGTGGGGCTGGACCTGGGCAGACCCGGAGGCGACCGGCATCGACAACTGGCAGGGAGAAGTTCCTCGGCTCGCCGGCTTCCCGAGCGGCGGATTCGTCGTGGTGTTTCCCAAGACCGACTACAACATCGAGGGGTCCATTCAGTTCGCTTTTTTCGGTCTATGAGCGTTCCGGTCGGGATTCCCATTTTATTGCGTCGTGTTTCCGCTGCTCTGGAGCGACTGCACTCAATCCGGTCCGGGCGGAAATGATCATGACGCTGGTGGTTGGTGCGGGGGAAGAGGGGGGAGTTATCGCAGCTGAATCTGGCCCGCGGCTGCCCGGCAGGCATTGCGAACGGGGTAGACTCGATAGTGTCGAACGAATGTGGTGTAGCTGTCCGACCGAGCCAGGATTTTTACCTTGCGAAGGTGACGCTTGTTACCGATCTGTCCGAGGGTTACGCACGCCCCTTTGCGGGTCCTCCAGAGCGGGGACGAAAGTCGTTTCGCGACGATGTTCGCGGCGGCCTTGCACTTCGACATTCGGAAGTACCAGGCGAAATTGCCCCAGACTTTGTCGGCGAGCTTCTTTGCGTAGGGAATGTACTTTCGGCAGCTTCTGTGGAGGCGGTTATCGTGCATCCAGCTCGTGTAGTGGTCCAGGGCGTAGCCTGCATGCTCGAAATTGAAGAGATTCCTCTGGTGTTTCTTCATGTAGGCCAACATCCGCTTTTCGAGCTTTTTCCCGGCCGTGTGCAGCGCCTTCAGGAGAGCCGCTCCGTCGCCGCTGCGCCCCCCCCAGTGGATGAGCTTCTCGATGACGTAGTCCCAATTCTTACACTTTACGAACTTGAAGCCGACTGTCAGGAAGTTCTTACTGTTGGCCTGCTTGTTCATGCCAGAGGTAATACTGCGTTTGTGGGTGTCAAACACCGTGGGGAGCTCAGCGCAGCTGGCTGCATTGATCGCGTTCATGCCAACGGATGAACCGGCTGCGGACAACAATTGGCAGGCATAGTTACGTTTCCGCCAGTCCTTGTAGGGCGAACGATGTCCCTGGCCTTGGCAGATCGCTTTGAGCTTTGCATTGTTTCCGGCTGCCGAATATACGTCTGCCGCCGCGATGCAGGCCGCGTCCGCCGTGGCAATGGATCTCGCCTTCATGCAGGTGACCTCGAGAACCTTGATCTGCTTGGCAGCCTTTGCTTTGGCAACGGCCGCGACACTGTCGAGCGCCTCGACGCCGAGATGGGGCCCCAGCTTTCTGTCCCAGCGGGGCTTGACGGACATGTACAGGCCTTGCGCGGCCTTGGGGTTCGTCTGGAGGTAATTCAGGATCTTTTTCGCGTAGTAGATTTCAAATCGAATCCCCTTGGCCTCGAAGATCCTGAGATACCTGGTGGTCTTCGTTCGAATCTCCGCAACAGACGGCGCCGTCTGCGCACTAGCGCTGGGGGCGATTAGGACGAGCCCCCCCAACAGGAACACTCCCAAAGCCACACGTTGAAGCACTCTACCGATCATGTGTTGTCTCCTTTGCTGCTCGAATTAGTACCTGGCAGGCTATGTGCAGCAATACACCATGTCAACTCCGGCGACGTCCTGTGCTGGCTTGACTCGTCTGACACGAAATCATCGGGATTTCTGTCATCGAGTGAACGCAGGATTCCAATTTTTTGGATTTAAGTGGTGCCGATCCGGTCGCGGCGACGGTTGTGCAGGTGAAGTAGCAGCGGCGCCAGCGCGATGGGGATGAACGAGCCGGCGATGATCAGGGCGTGATTCGGGTGGGCGAGCTTTTGCGGCAGGATGCACGGATCGATCAGGAAGTGCAGCGCGATCGCCGGCCAGATCGAGCGGGCCCGCAGGGTGAGCCACGCGAAGACCGCGCCGATGGGGATCGTGAGGACGACGAGCGCGAGGCCGTTGATGAGTCTTTCGGCGGTGTAGGGCGGCAGCAGGAACTGCAGCAGGTGCATCCAGCCGAACATGATCGACGACACCCACAGCGCGCGCCGCGCACTCATGGCACCGGCACCGGCACCGGCACCGAGCAGCAGCCAGCCGAGCAGCAGCCCGCGCGCCATGACTTCCTCGAACACGCCCTGGTTGAGCAGGATCTTGAGGGTGAGCGCTGCCGCCTTGGGTGCGAGCAGCCACGACCACGACTGATCGACGACGTGCCACAGCACGATCGCCACCGCGGGCAGCCCTGACACCAGGGCGATCACCAGGACCGCCGGCACGGGGCGGCCCAGGCCGAGCAGCTTGGCAGCGCCATCGACCGCGAGGCGCCGGGCGATGACCCAGGCCACGGCGATGATGACCAGCGGGGGGATCAGGTGCTGCAACAGCCATGTCGGCGTTGCACCCAGGCCGCTGCGCTTGCCGAGCTGGATGAGACCGATCCACGCCACATTGAGCACGAAGTAGGTCACGATCGCGACCCGTGCGGTCGGGGGCTGCGCCGGTCCGGATGGGAGCCGCTCGTCAGACATGCGAGCCCGCATAATATCAGAATCCCTTGCCATCCGAGGCCAATGATGGTGCAATTCGAGGGAGGGAATATACTAGTTCTAGCTGTGCTGGGTTGGAGGCGTTTCGATGATAGTTCGGTGTCGGGGACTGGCCGCGCTGCTTGCCGTTGCAATGCTGGCGGGGTGTGGGGACGGTGTTCCGTCGCATGAGCGGGACTGCGGCGATGGGTTGGACAACGACCTGGACGGCCGTATCGATTGTGAGGACAGCGACTGCCTGGGCACGGTGGAGTGTCCCGACTCGGAGTGCGGCGACGGCTACGCCGACTGGGACGAGGAGTGTGACGGCGCGGATGTGGCCGGCTGGACCTGCGTGGACCTCGGTTACGACGGCGGGGAGCTGGGCTGCCTGGCGAGCTGCTACTTTGACGAGAGCCAGTGCCTCGGGGACAGCTGCGGCAACAGTCAGGTGGACGCCGGGGAGGAGTGCGACGGCGACAATTTGGATGGCGAGAGCTGTCAGACCCAGCGCTTTGCCAGCGGCACCCTCGCCTGCGGGGGCGACTGCCTGTTCAACTTCACGGGCTGCGCCGACCCGCTGCTGGCCGAGTGCTCCGTTGCCGGGCCCATGACCGACGGTGTCGACGGGGAGCTCACGTGCGCCTCGGAGGGGGGGGTGATGGAGTGGGACTGGTGGCACGTCGACGTGCAGGGCGGGGACTGCGTGGACGTGGTGGTGGACAACGGCGTAGGCGGCGCAGATCTCGTGGCCATCGTGATCGACGCCGACGGGGTGTCGGGCTTTGGCTGGGCCGAGGACTTCAGCCAGCTCGACGACGAGTACCCTTGCTCGATCCCCACCTGGAGCGGCTATGACTGTCCGGCGCGCTCCCTGGTGGCGGAGCAGAGCGGTGAGTTCCAGATCTTCGTGGCCCAGTGGTACGACGACCTGGGCGTCGAGCCCGGGGTCGACACCTGCTCGAGCGGGCTGAGCCGGTACACGCTCTACGTCGCCGTGAACGGCCAGGACGCCAGCCCGGTGCTCGATCAGGACGACGCGCCGCTGTAGCGACCGCCCCGGGCCTCCTGCGGCCCCGCTTCGGTTCCCTTCCCGTAGAACTTCCGGTCGGGCCGCGCGTTGGTAGTGCCTGCAGACAGCGGGAGAGCTCCAGGAGGCAGAAGATGTCCAAAGTCGTGATGGCGGCGTCGGCCGCGGTGTTGATCCTCGGCCTGGCGCAGGGCGCCCAGGCCCGTGGCGGGTATGCGAGCCTGCCCAAGCTCGGCAGCCAGGACGGCACGCTGCGGATCAAGATCGTCGGCTACCAGGGCGGCAAGATGCACGTGAAGGTCCGAAACATCGGGCGCAGCGCCCGGGAGTTCCGGGCGGACGGGCTGTACTTCGTGCCCGAGGGAGATCCCGACAAGGCCCCGCAGCGCATGGGCGCCGCCGGTCCCTTGGAGGTCGCCGAGGGGGGGAGATGGAAGCACAGGCGCGCGCTCCAGGTGGGCGCCGGCAAGACCGTGTCGATCAAGCTCCAGGTCTTCTGCCTCGACTCCCATCGGTCGAGCCCGCGGGATGGGCAGGGCTTTTCAGTGGCCCATAAGCGGCTTCCGAAGCGGCTCCGGCAGGAGATCGTCAGCGGCACCGACGGCCTGTACCGGCGCGCCAAGCGCCGGGCCCCGAAGAGCGCGGTCCAGTCCTACATCTGGAAGACCCGGAACAAGCGCTGGATCAAGCTCCAGGGTGAGCGCAAGGCGGAGAAGTCCGGGCGCCACCAGCGGCTTGGGCAGCAGCGCCGCTATCGCCGGATCCCGCGCCGCTATCGCCGGCCCCTGCGGCAGCAGCAGCAGCAGTAGCAGCAGTAGCAGCAGTAGCAGCAGTAGCAGCAGCAGCAGCAGCAGCAGCAGCAGCAGCAGTAGCAGCAGCAGCGCATCCCGAACACTCCGAACACTTAGGCCGCCGCCGCGGCGCGGCGAAGCACCGAAGCAGCGCTCCGATCACTCGTAGATCAGGATGTAGTCGGCGTAGGCCCGGCCCTCGAACAGGTCGGTGCTCAGCGCGGCGAAGCCGGCGGCGGTGGTGGTGGTGACGAGGGACTGGCTGGCGATCTGGGTCGACCAGAAGGCGGCCATGTCGGGCGTGGCGATCCCGGTCTGCACGTGCCAGTCCCCGCCCACGAAGAGGATGCGGTTGGACGTGTCGTCCACGTGCGCGGCGATCCAGTACCCCATGGTGTGGTCGCGGATGATCGCCAGGTCGGTGAAGTAGTCGAGGGCCTCCTGATAGGTCAGACCCCAGTTCTGGCCGTGGCTCGCGTAGTCGAAGCCGGTTTCGAAATAGGCCTGGTACGTCGCATCCCAGGCCGGCACGGGGCGCGGTGGGAGGGAGGCGTCAAAGGGATTGGAGGCGTTCCAGGTGTTGAAGAAGGCGAGCGGGCTGCTCAGGCCGTTGGCGTAGATGGTGTCGAGGGCTTCGCTGGGAATGTTGGTGGCGATGACGGGGCGTCCCTGCGCCTTCATGTGGTTCACCAGGGGCAGCCAGTAGGTCGCGAAGTTCGGCCACGGGTCCGAGCCGCCGATGAACTGCGACTCGGTGATCGCGTCGTCCAGGTAGTTGTCCACCACGTCCTGCTCGTCGGCCTGGAAGTGCTCCATGGCCAGGGAGACGTTGTCGTGCCGCTCGGTCTGCAGGCGGAGCAGCCAGAGCTGCAGCTCGTGGATGGCGGCCGTCTCGTGCTGCTCCCCGAAGTACACGACCTCATCGTCGTCCAGGGCCTCCAGCAGCGCGATGTCGTCGAGAAAGACCCCGCCCCAGACGTCGTAGATCTGCATGTCGGTGTAGTCCGCGCCCTGATAGACGGGCGCCTCCGCCGCGGTGGCGTAGGTGTTGCCGAGGGCGGACTGGAGCACGTTGACGAGGGTGGGGTTCGAAACCCCGTCGGCCGTCGCCTGGGTGACCAGGAGCTGCAGGGGGGTGTCGATCGCCTGATCCTCGTAGGTCAGCTCGATGGAGAAGGAGCCGTCCGGCCCGGCCGTGCCGCTGCCAGTGCCGATCAGGCTCGCGCCGTCCGAGATCGAAAGCGTGATGGTGGCGCCGGCCTCGGCCGTCCCTGTCACGGTGACGGGACTCCGCACGGCGTCGTCCGTGGCCGGGGCGCTGATCACCGGCGGCTCCGGCGGAGTCGCGGCCGACTCGCCGCAGGCCGAGGCTGCGGTCAGTGCGGTGAGGACCGCGGCGGTGGCCGCGATCCGATTCGATTTAAGACTATTCCTGCGGGCTGTCATGGCGACTCTCCTGGACGGCTGTGGATCGACGTTGCGAAGTAACATAGATCTGATTAGTGAGCTAGGCAATTGGGGAGCGGGGAGCGGAGGTTTCAGCAGCTACCGTCCGCGCCGTCCACGTCTAGCACGCGGACGGAGCCCTCGGTGACGTAGACCGGACAGTCGGGGATCTTGACGGTGTCGCCGTCGGTGAGGACCAGGGTGAGGCCGAAGAAGCGGCCGCGGGGAACCCAGTCGGCCGCGAAGTGGAAGCCGCCGCCGGTGGCCGTGGCGGGCAGGGGGGGGAGCTCGACGCCGGTGGCGAGGTCGGTGAGGATCACCTGATCGATGTCCGAGTCGGTGCCCGAGGCGAAGCCGTCGATGGCGCCCACGGCCTGCTCCTCCAGGGTCAGCTCGAGGGTGTGCGCGCCGGGATCGAGGGTGGTGACCTGATAGCCGATGAAGGTGACGAGTCGACCGTCCTCGTTGAGAAACGCCACGGCCCGCAGCTCCCGATCTTCCCCGGCGGTGACCTCCAGCTCGAGGTCCTCGATGAAGTCGGCCGTCTCGCCGGGATCGCACGCCCAGGCGGCAGACACGGGAGAGGCCAGGTCCGGCGCGCTGATCTGCACGCCCACGTAGCAGGGCTGCGTGCCGAGACGGACCGTCTCGCCGGGTGGCACGGCGCCGCCCTTGGCCGTGCCGCCCAGGGCGAGCCGCACCGAGACGACGTCGGACTCGTCCACGCCCCGGACGAAGCAGCCTGAGCACAGCAGTAGCAACAGCACCAGGGGAGCGAAGCGGTGGAACGGCTTCCGGGCGCAGCTCATGGCGACCTCCGGTTCAGGGTGACGCGCACGCGGAGCTGGGTGGGCGGCGGCGGCTTGGTGACGTCCACCGAGGAGCCGAGATCCGCGGCAGAGCCGTCGCTGCCCGAGTCGAGGCACATGGACTGGCTACCGGTCTCCACCTCGCTGCTGCCCTCCTTGCCGCTGCGGATCCGGGCCGAGGCGCGGGCCACGTCCTTCCGCAGGTCGATGCGCACCGCTGCTGATGGGGCTGAGAAGTCGTAGCCGGCGCGGGTGCGCTCCAGATCTTTGGCGGCCGCGGCGGGCGCGTAGGCGCTCAGGGTGCCCTTCGGGGTCAGCCAGAGGCACTGGCCCTTGGTCGCCCGGTCGGGGGGGTGCGTCTTTGTCGGCGCGGCGGACGGCGGCGCGGC
>JBDRSE010000139.1:0-11186 GCA_043825095.1 bacterium | reverse complement strand
CCGCCGCCTCTGCCATGCTGTCCGTTCTGGGCTCGTCCTGGTGTCTTTCCCATCTCGCCGGCTCCTTGTGGCCGGTCATCCGGCCGGTGTGGAGAGCCACGCTACGCGGGATGGTCAGGATTGTCGTGGGCCCGTCGATGCGCTGGGTACGCTGTAACGGCAACGGGACATGGGTGTACGAGGACTGTGTGGAGGCGTGCCAGGTGGGCCTCGGCTGCGTGCCGTGCGTCGAGGACGCCTTCTATTGCCAGGATGACTGGGTGATGATCTGCGACGGCAGCGGGGCGCTGCGTCAGGATCACCAGTGCCCCGACAGCGAGGTGTGCATTCTCGGCAGCTGCGTCAGCAAGTGCGACCCGCGAGTGCTCGAGCCGAGCAATGTGGGCTGCGAGTTCTGGGCCGTGGATCTGGACAACGAGGCAGTCGCCGTAAACGACGCCGCGGCCCAGCAGTTCGGCGTGGCCGTGGCCAACGTGAACGACTACCCGGTGGTGGTGGACGTCTACATCAACACCGCGCGGGTGGGGCAGCCGGTCTCCGAAAGCGAGGTCGTCCAGCTCCTCCATCTCCGCCAGGGCCGTCAGGGCTTCGAACGCCTCCTGTGATTGTCGGTGGAGGTGGCGACAGGGTTGCCTCAAAATTGCGCGGATTGAGGACCATCCGTCCATTGTCGCGAACCACGCGATCCGCTATAGTTGTCCTGGTTACGTGTTTTTATGGCGGAGAGAGCGATGAATCGAACCCAATGTCTCGTGGCAGTGACGGCTGTTCTGTTCTGCGCGGCCTGCGCCACCGGCGTGCCTGCGGTGGACCAGGACGCGGTCGTCAATCCGCCGAACGACGTCCAGGTGGCGCCGGACGGGGCGCAGAGCGTGTGCGGGAATGGGGTGTTGGAGGGGATCGAGGAGTGCGACGGGTTCGAGCTGGGCGACCAGACGTGCGAGAACAACGGGTACGTGTCCGGGGACCTGGCGTGCGCGTCGGATTGTACCTTGGACAAGTCGGGGTGTGTGGGGGCCGGCTGCGGGAACGGGATGATCGACACCGGTGAGGACTGCGACGGCGCCAACCTCGCTGGCACGACGTGCACGACCCTGGGGTATCTGGGCGGGACGCTGACCTGCTCGTCCGTTTGCACGTTCGATACGGACCAGTGTCTGACCTGCGGGGACAGCGTGGTGCAGAACGGGGAGGAGTGCGACGGGTCGAACCTGGGTGGGGTGACCTGCGCGGACCTGGGGTTCACCAGTGGGACGTTGATGTGTGACAACTACTGCGGTTTCGACACTGGCGGCTGTGTGAACGCCAACTGTGGGAACGGGACGCTGGAGGGCACCGAGGACTGCGACGGGGCGGACCTGGGCGGGCACACCTGCGTCGACGTGGGGTTCTACGCCGGGACGCTGGCCTGTTTCCCGGACTGCACCTATGACCAGACCGGCTGCCACATGTGCGGTAACGGCTCGGTCAACGGCGTGGAGCAGTGCGATGGCGGGAATCTGAACGGCGCCGACTGCACGACCCTGGGGTTCACGGGCGGCTCGCTCGCGTGCACCGGGAGCTGCACCTACGACACGGCCGGCTGCTACACGTCCGCCTGCGGAAACGGCACCATCGAGGGCAGCGAGGCCTGTGACGACGCCAACGGCGCGTCCGGCGACGGCTGCTCCAGCGCGTGCGCGATCGAGTCGGGCTGGAGCTGCTCCGGTCAGCCGTCCAGCTGCTCCCCCATCTGCGGCGACGGCCAGGTGTACGGCGGCGAGCAGTGCGACGGCGGCAACTTAAACGGGGTGAGCTGCCTCACCCTCGGGTTCACCGGGGGGACGCTCTCCTGCAGCGGGAGCTGCACCTTCGTGACCTCGGGATGCACGTCCACGACCTGTGGGAACGGCACCATCGACGTGGGGGAGGAGTGCGACGACGGGAATACGACCCTGTTCGACGGGTGCGACTCCGCGTGTCAGGTGGAGTACGGCTACTACCTGCCGGTCCGGCTGACCAACGGCGACGGGAGCAACCACGGCATGGTGGAGGTGCTGTTCCAGGGCACCTGGCGCGACGTGTGCGACGACACCTACGACGTGGCGGCCCAGCAGGCCATGGCGGACGTGGTGTGCGCGCAGCTCGGATTCACCGGCACGGGGCATCTGTTCATCAACGCCTACGGCGGCGGCACCGGCGCGCCGGTCATGGACGACGTCTACTGCGTGGGAGACGAGCCCACCCTGGCGCAGTGTCCTTTCCGCGGGTGGAACCTCGAGAACTGCGGCACCACCGAGGCCGTGGGGATCCAGTGCATGCCGGGCGAGGGTGACATCCGGCTGGTGGACGGCCCCCACGGCATGGAGGGGCGGCTGCAGATCTTTCACAGCGGCGCCTGGGGCGAGGTGTGTGACGACTACTTCGACGGGGCCTATTCGGCCTATCACGGCTACTCCACGGACACCGTGTGTCAGCAGCTCGGGTATCGCGGCGGCACCTTCGTGACCACCTACAACTCGCCCACCGCCACCTTCGTGCTCGACGACGTCAACTGCCTGGGCAGCGAGCGCCGGATCGGGGACTGCCCGCACCAGCCATGGGGCACGGAGAACTGCGGCACCACCGAGGGCGCCGGCTTCATCTGCGATGTCTACGTCAACAATGACATCCGCCTCGTCGAGGGCGCGAACCGCAACTCGGGTCGGGTCGAGGTCCTGCACAACAACGTGTGGGGCACGGTGTGCGACGACTACATCTCCTCAGGCACCTACCAGACCAACTTCATCGCCGTGGCGTGCGCCCAGCTCGGGTTCACCGCCGCGGGCTCGGCGCTGCTCACCACGAGCTGCCCCGACGGCGTCGATCCGATCTGGATGGACGACGTCCAGTGCGCCGGAACCGAGTCCGGCCTCGGGAGCTGTCCCTTCCTCGGCTGGGGCAGTCACAACTGCTCGCACTACGAGGACATCGGCCTGACCTGCACCCCCTGAAATCCTGCGCTGCTTTTTGTCTATTGGGGGGACCCTCGCTACGTTCGGATGGCGCCGCAAATAGCGCGCCCCGTGAACACATACGTCTATTGAGGGGGCGGGAGCGTGGACCAGACGTGGATCGTTGCGTCGGCGCAGCCCCAGGCGAGGGTGTGTCCGTCCGGGCTGAAGGCCACGCTGAAGATCGGCTTGGGGTGGTCGGGGAAGCGGCGCAGGATCTTGCCGGACGACGCCTCGACGATCAGGACGGCGCGTCCCGCTGCCGCGGCGACGGTGCGGCCGTCGGGGCTGAACCTCGCGGCGCGGAACGGCTTGCCCTCCACGGTCTTTTCGGTGAGCTGGGTGCCGGTGGCGACCTCCCAGGTGCGGATCGTGCGGTCCTTGCCGACGGAGCGCAGGGTCTTGCCGTCGGCGGAGAAGGCGACGAAGAGCACCCAGTCGGTGTGCCCGCTGAGCGTTCGGAGGGAGCGACCGGTGGAGGCGCGCCAGAGCCGGATCGTGTGGTCGGCGCTGCCCGACGCCAGGAGCTTGCCGTCCGGGCTGAAGGCCACGGCGTGCACGTCGGACCTGTGCCCCTTGAAGGTCAGCCGCCAGTCGCCCGACGCCACGTGCCAGAGCCGCAGGCCTCCGCCGAAGCCGCCGCTCGCCAGGAGCGCTCCGTCGGGGCTGAAGGCCACGGCGTGCAGCCCGTTGTGCTCCTTGACGATGCGGCTCTTGGTCTTCCGGTTCACGCGGTTGATGCGGAAGGTCTTGTCCCCGCTGCCCGACGCCACGAGCCGTCCCTGGGGATGAAATGCCACGGAGGTGACCCACTCTTCGTGGCCGTCAAAGGACCGGCGCGGCTTTCCCGTGGCCAAGTCCCACACCTTGACCAGCTTGTCGGTGCTGCCCGAGACGAGCAGCTTGCCGTCGGGGCTGAAGGCGAGGGCCTCCACGCCGAGCTCGTGGCCCCTGAGCACGTGGCGGCGGGTGAGGCCCTGCGGAAAGGGGGCGGCCCTGGGCCCGGCGGGCCGGGGCGCCTTCATTCCGCCGGGCGGCGCCGGCTTGTCTCCCCGGGACTGTTTGCGTTTGTCGCACGCCGGGAATGCCGCCACTCCGATCAGGCAGAGCCCAAAGACCAAACCGCTCGCGAATCCTGTAGCTCGTTTCATGGGTCCTGAGTATTTACCGCTCCGCCGGGTGGACGCAACCCTGGGCTTTCGCTGACCGCGAGGGGAGCGAGGGGCGCGGATCGGGTTCTGATGTGCCGGATCCAGGATTGGGGGCTTGGTATTTTCCACTTCCTCGCTATGATATATGCCACGATTTGGCAGGTGCGGCTGCGCGCGTCCTGTCCACTACGACTATAAGGAGCTCTCCGTATGAAACGTACTACGATGTGGGTGGGGTTGGCGGCCGCGACGACCTGTGTGTGCTGGGTGAGCCCGGCGCACGCCGTGCGGCGCCCTGAGTACCTGAACAATACCCCGTCCTTCGAGGTTGCCCGGGGGAGCGCCGCGCGGCTCGTCCGGCGCGTGGTGCACGATCCCAGCCTTCAAACGCGGGCCTGGAAGCGGTTTCAGTCCACGGCGGGAGGGCGTTGGCGATCCATGTGGGACGCCCACACCGACGTGCCGCTGCGTGTGTACGGCTCGGGCATCCCGGCCCCCGGCGCGGTGTCCTCGGCGGCCCAGGCGGCGCACCATTCGTGGGTGCTGCTCACGCGCTACGTCGACCTGCTGGCGCCGGGCGCCTCGCCCGGTGATTTCGTGCTGGTCTCCAACGAGGTCCATCGCGGCGTGCGCTCGGTGGGCTTCTATCAGCTCCATCAGGGGCTCCGGGTGCTCACCGGGCAGGTGAGCTTCCGCTTCAAGCACGACCGCATGCTGGCCCTGGGCTCTGAGGCGCTTCCCCGGGTGGATGCGCCCGTCGGTGGAACGGTCGTGTCCCAGGGTGTGGCGGAGCAGGCCGCCCGGGCTTGGATCTGGGACGACTTTGGGTGGAACGTCGGCGTGCTGGGGGTGGAGGGGCCGGCCGTGCTGCCCATCGTGCGCGAGCGCGGGGGGGTCGAGTATCACACGGTGTGGGCGGTGACCGTGCACTCCCGGACGCCCCTCGCCCGCTGGGCGGTCTACGTGGACGTCGCGACCGCAGAGGTGGTGGCCCGGCGTCAGCTCCTGCGGTTCTACACGGGCACGGTGCAGTACAACGTGCCGGTCCGCTGGCCGGGGGACACGCGGATCGATGCTCCGGCGGTGCGCGCCGACCTCACGGTGGACGGCAACGCCCAGACGAGCGACGCCAGCGGCATGGTCACCTGGAGCGCCACTTCCATGGCCTCCGTGCACACCGCGTGTACGGGCCCCCGCGCCGACATCATCAATGACGCGGGCGGCGCGGCGAGCGCGACCCTGTCGCTGGCCGACGGCGGCGCGGCCACCTGGAACGACGCCAACACGGAGTTCGTGGACTCTCAGCTCGCCAGCTTCGTGCACGCCAACGAGATCAAGGTGTTCGCCCGGGCGCTCAACCCGTTCATGGGCTGGCTGAACGGCCAAATCACTGTCACGGTGAACATGGACCAGACCTGCAACGCCGTCTCGGACGGCGACCAGATCTACTTCTTCCGCGCGAACAACCAGTGCGAGAACACCGGGCGCATCTCCGACGTGCTCTACCACGAGTTCGGCCATTCCTTTCACGCGAACTCCATCATCTGGGGCGTGGGGGACTTCGACGAGTCCCTCAGCGAAGGGCTGGCCGACTACACCTCGGCGACCTACACCGGGGATCCGGGCATGGGGCGCGGGTTCTTCTACTCCAGCCAGCCCCTGCGGCACATCGATCCCAGCAATACGGAGTACGTGTGGCCGGACGACATCACCGGCGAATCGCACCAGAACGGCCTGATCGTCTCCGGCGCGCTCTGGGACCTGCGCAAGGAGCTCATCGCGGACTATGGGGACGCGGAGGGCGTGGCGATTACCGACCGCCTGTTCTACGCGGCGATGCAGCGCGCCTCGGACATTCCTTCCTCCTATGTGGCGGTGCTCGTGGAGGACGACGACGACGGGGACCTGGAGAACGGCACGCCCAACGGGTGCGCCATCAAGCGGAGCTTCGGGCTCCACGGCCTGACGGGCTCCCAGTCGCTGTTCGGCGGCGTGATCATCCACCCGCCCACGGCTCAGGGCACGCGGATCTCCATCGAGGCCCGGGACCCCGGGGACGGCTGCGATCCCCAGGACGTGACGGCCGTGAGCCTCGACTGGGAAGTTCGCGGCAACCCGGGGAACAGCGGCACCGTGGACATGACCCTGGACGGCAGCGCGTTCTACACCGGGGACATCCCGCCCCAGGACGTCAACAGCGTGGTGCGCTATCGCGTCACGGTGGAGCTGTCCGAGGGGCTGAGCGTCACCTTCCCGGACAACCCGGCGGATCCCATGTATGAGCTGTACGTCGGGCAGCTGACCGAGATCTACTGCACCGATTTCGAAACCAACCCCTGGAACGAGGGCTGGACCCACGGCCTCACCGCGGGGCAGTCCTCGGCGGGCGCTGACGACTGGCACTGGGGGCCCTCTGAAGCGGGGAGCGCGAGCGGGGATCCGGTCGCGCCCTTCTCCGGGGACAATGTCATCGGCAACGATCTCGGCGGCACCATCGACGGCAACCAGTTCAACGGGCTCTACCAGTCCAACAAGGTCAACTACGCCCTGAGCCCGGTGGTGGACGCCACCGGGTTCGACAGCGTGCGCCTGCAGTATCGCCGGTGGCTGAACGTGGAGGACGGCCACTTCGATCAGGGGACCATCTACGCCAACGACAGCGAGGCCTGGACCAACCTGGACTCCAACGCCGGGGACGGCAGCAACACCCACCACCAGGACCGCGAGTGGCGGTTCCACGACGTGGACCTCACGCCCTATCTCGACGCCGACGGCACGGTGCAGGTGAAGTTCGAGATCGCCAGCGACGGCGGCCTCGAGCTCGGCGGCTGGACCATCGACGACTTCTGCATCCTGGGCTATCGCGAGCCGTACTGCGGGGACGGAGACCAAAACGTGGCCGGTGAGGAGTGTGACGACGGCCAGGACAACAGCGACACCGAGCCGGACGCCTGCCGCACCGACTGCCTGCCGGCGGCCTGCGGCGACGGCGTGTTGGACACGGGCGAGGAGTGCGATGACGGCAACGACTCCGAGGACGACGAGTGCACGAACGAGTGCACTTTCCCGGTTCGGCCTTCGGCCGGTGGCTGCGACTGCGCCACCGGGGCGGGGGTCAGCGGTGCGCCGTTGATTCTCGGATTGCTGGCGCTCTGGCTCGGGTTCCGGCGGCGTCGGCGGCGGTAGCGACCGGGAAGGCCGTGGAAGACCGGCGGCCGATTCGCGTATCACCGGGGAGCGTGCCGTCGAACAACCGGTTTCAATGAAGAGGAGTACCTGTGATGTCTATCAGCAAGGCGACGAAATCCGTGTACCTCGCGGCGGCCCTGGGGCTGCTGTTGGCCGGACCGGGCTGTATCGGGAACAAGGAAGCCGACTGCGGCACCGGAGACACCTGCATCTGTGACGGGATCGGCAACTGCAGCTACGACTGTGAAGGCGGCGGCTGCATCTTCGTGTGCAACGGCATCGGGAACTGCGAGTTCACGTGCCCGGACGGAGGTTGCACGGCCAGCGCCAGCGCCAACGGCACCGGCACGGTGGACCTGGACTGCCAGGCCGGGGGCTGCGACCTGACCTCGAACGGGCAGGGCACTTCCACGCTCACCTGCCCGGGAGGCGACTGCGACATGACGTGCAACAGCACCGGCAGCTGCAATCTCTACGACTGCCCCGCGGGCACCTGCACCTTCATCTGCACCGGCACCGGCACCTGCAACGAGTACTGATTCCTTCGGTTTTCGCGCTTCGACGAGCTCCCTCCGAAATAAAAACACAAAAAGAGTGTCACGCTGCGAGGGGGTCCGGGGTTCTCCGGGTAGCTGGCAGAAAACCGGTTCCGCAGATCGACCCGGAGCCTGATACCATGCAAGGAGGAGCGCCATGAAGATACTCGACATCGCAAAGCAGAGCCTGACCACCCTCTGGACCAACAAGTACCTGTGGTTCTTTGGTTTTTTTGTTGCCTCCGTGGGCGGATCCGGCAGCTCGGAGGAGCAGGGCCACGCCTCCTATCACGCGACCATGGCCCCGGCCGACGTGCCGATCTGGGTCTGGGCGCTCCTGGGGAGCGCGGCGGTCCTCGGCGTGGCCTTCATCATCCTGCACATCCTGAGTGAGGCCGCCCTGATTCGCGGGGTGGCCGACGGGCAGCAGGGCGAGAAGACCACCATCCGGGAGGGCCTGCGGCGTTCCCGGCCGCACTTCTGGACCCTGGTGGGTCAGAAGGTGGTGCTCGGGCTGATCGCCGTGGTCAGCGTGGCGATCATCGCCGCGCCGGTGGCTGTGGCTCACACAACGGCGCTGCCCATGTGGCTCGGAGGCACGCTCACCGGGCTCCTGGTGCTCGTGGGGATCCCCTGGCTCCTCACCCTGTACTTCATCTACGAGTACGCCATGCGGTTCGCCGTGCTGGAGGGCTATCGGCTGCGGGAGTCGATCCGGCAGGCCCGGCGGTTCCTCCACGGCCGCATCGTCACATCGATCAAGCTGACCGTGCTCTCCTTCGTGGGCCAGATGGGCGGCGGGCTGGCCGCGGTGCTGGTGGCCGTGCCGGCGGCCCTGGTGGGGGGAGCGGTCTACTTCGCGGCCGGGACGGTGCCGGCGCTCATCGTGGGCGGCGTGCTCGCGGCGCCGTTTGTCATCGCGGTGATCGGCGCCACGGGCACCTTCCGATCCTCGGTCTGGACCCTCGGCTTCATCGATGGCCATCATCGCGAGCTCAGCGCTGCCTGATGTACCTCCTCGTCGCAAACATCCTCGGCCAGGATCCCCGGCCCCCTGCCGCGCCCGATGAGGAGCTGGTCCAGCGCCTCGTGGACGGCGCGCGGCAGGGGGACTCCCTGGCCGCCCAGCGGCTCTACCGCATGTTCGTCCGGCGGGTGTACCGCACGGTTCGCCCTCTGGCGGGCACGGACGCAGACGCCGAGGACATCGTCCAGGACACCTTCGTCAAGGCTCTCGGCAGCCTGGGACGGTACCAGCGCCGGGCCGACAAGCGGTTCGTGGCGTACCTGCTCACCATCGCGCTGAACACCGCCCGGAAGCAGCTGCGCCGAGGAAGCCGGTGGATCCCACTTTCTCCGGAGCGTGCGGACTCCCTGTTGGAGCGGACCAGCGTCGGCAGCCGGGACGACTCCCCCGGCGCGGCCCTGGAGCGCAAGCGCCTGCAGGAGGCTCTTCTGGAAGCCCTCGCCACGCTGCCTGAGCGGGATCGGCGGATCCTGGTGCTGCGCTACGGCGCAGAGCTCACCGCCGTAGAAGTGGGTGAGCTCTGCGGTGAGTCGCCCGAGTCCGTCCGCAAGATCTGTCAGCGTCAGCGGGAGCGGCTCCTCGCAATGCTCGCCACCCCGGTCCCGGTCGCCGGAGCCGAAAGGAACACTGCGGAGAATGTGCTATGAGCGTCACGCCCCCGACCAACACCGACCCCCGGATGCGGGAGCTCCTCGCCAACCTGAATCCTTCCCTCGATCAGCAGACGCGAATGGAGGCCCGGGTTCTGCGCGAATTCGAAGCGGACCAGCAGTCCCTCGCAAGTGAGTGGCTCGAGCTGCTCAGGGTCGGTCCCATGTGGAACACCGGCGGCATGTTCGCGGCGGCCACCGCGCTCGTTGTCATTACGCCCATCGGACTGACGCTGTTCCTGACAGTCCTTTCGATGCTTTAGATTTCGGAGTAATTGGGGAACCTCTGAGTCGGAGCAATTTCTCAGTAGGTGGGCACGTCGGCGTCGGGGAACTCTACGTCGCCCAGGTTCATGACCTCGATTTCACCGTCCAGGCCGCCCTTTTCCTCGTCGTCGGTCTTCACCATGTGGCCGCTCAGGTCGTACTGAACCTTGGTTTTGTGTACCCGGCCGTCGGTGCCCGTGAGCTTCAGGTAGATGTCCGGACGGCCCTCGCCCGGGCTGAACAGCGGCGTGTAGTCCGCCTGGGTGAACTCGACCCGGAACTTGCCGTTCGCTCCGGTCACGGCCTTCCCCAGGTGGTCGTCGACCATGACGTCCTTGTCGTATACGTTCACGGTGATTCCCTCGAGGGCGCGCCCCCTCGGGTTCACGATGCGACCGGTGACGGCCTCCCAGTATCCTTCGTTGCCGCGCATGTTTCCTGGCGCTCCTCTCTGCCCGACCGCAGGGTGGGCAGCGACATGATAGTCGTGGGTCCACGAAAGACCAGACAAAAACGCCGGGTGATTGTGCTTGTTTCGCGGTACGGCGGTCCAGTACACTCAAAGGATCTGCTCGTTTTTGACGAGAAATAGCAGTCGGGAGCGGACACTCGAGCAATCGGAGTGCTCCCGATGGTGGAAGGGAGGATCGCAGCCATGACGCGGATCGGTTTGTGTTTCATCCTGGCCGCCTGGAGCGTGGGGGTTGTCGGCGCCCGGAGCGCTGACGCCCGGGTTTCCCGGCGAGACCGGATCGCCGCGCGGAAGCTGACCGTCAAGGGCAGTCGCGCGCTCCGGAAGCGCAGCTTCAGCGCGGCCATCAAGCACTTCATCGCCGCCTACAAGCTCGATCCCCAGCCACGGCGGGTCTATCAGATCGCCCTGTGTCACCGGGGACTGGGCAACTACAAGCATGCCATCGGCGCGTTCAAGCACTATTTGACGGCTGCGGGGAAGCGGGTGCGCGCCCGGCAGCGCCGCCAGGTCCTGAAGCTCATCAGCGGCATGGAGAACGAGCAGGGGCGACTCACCCTGGAGGTTGTGCCCAAGGGCGCCGTGGTCGTGCTCGACGGTGCGACGCTCGGAACGGCCCCCCTGGCCGGCCCCATCACCGTGGATCCGGGCAAGCGCACGGTGAAGGTGACGATGGCGGGTTACGCGGAGTACACCCGGGAGCTCGAGTTCCGGGTCGGGCGTCGACTCACCCTCATGATCACGCTGCGGCGAATCGTGCGGACCGGCGAGCTGGTGATCAGCTCTCCGGCCGAGGGCGCCCTGGTGTCGATTCAGGGCGGCAAGCCCGTGCCGCTGCCCCACCGGGTCAAGCTCCTGGAAGGCTCCTGGCAGCTCCGGGTGACCGCGCCGACCCACAAACCCCGCACGCTCACCGTGGCGG